>JBBIIE010000055.1:0-18795 GCA_037446605.1 Geminicoccaceae bacterium
CCTCGTCCCGGGCGGCCCCGACCGCCGGCCGGTCGAGCCCGGCGAGCAGTCGGTCGAGCCCCGCGCGGGTCGCCGCCACGGCGGCCCGATCGATGCAGTAGCAGGAGCGCGGACCGTCGATCGTGCCGCGCACCAGACCCGCCTCCTTGAGCACCTTGAGGTGCTGCGACACGGTCGCCTGGGCGAGCGGCATGACCTCGACGAGGGCCCCGCACACGCAGGTCCCGCGCTCGGCCAGGATGCGCAGGATCCGCAGCCGCGCCGGGTGCGCGAGCGCCTTCAGACGGATGGCCAGCCGCTCCGCCTCGGGGTCCGGCTCCATGCCCATGGCCACGGCCGCGTCATCGATCATCGACGATGAACGATAGCCGAAGGCCGCTTCCTTGTCCGGCCCCCCGGCCAGCGCGCGCTCCGCGACCGGCCGGCGGCGCGGACGAGCTCGACCGGGACCGGCCGGCAGACGGTGTCGCAGACCGGCGAGTGGCGCTGCGCGGCGGCGATCAGCTCGTCCAGCTCCGCCGCCGGGCAGTCGGCGGCGATCGCGAGGCGGATGCGGATCCGCTCGTAGCCGGGCGAGACCTCCGGATCGAGGCCCAGGAGGCCGCGCAGGTCGAGCTCGCCCTCGAGCTCGCTCGACAGCGCCCGGATGGCGATGCCGCGCGCCGCCGCGTGCAGCACCAGGGTCGTGGTCACGCAGCCGGCGAGCGCGTGCAGCAGGAACTCGACCGGGTCGACCCCCTCGTTGGCGCCGGCCAGCACCGGCGGCTCCTCGTCGACGAACTCCAACGGCGCCGTCCGCGAGGTGTCCTCCTGCCCGCACCGAAGAAGGCCTCGATGGTCGAGCGGTTGGCGCCACCGTCGAGCCACCGGTTGCGGGCCCGGAAGCGGAACCGGGCGAGGCCCGGCTCGGCCCGGATCCGGGCGATCGTCTCGGCGGCGGCGCCCAGGTCGAAGCCGTTCAGCCGATCGGGCGTGGCGGCGCCCGCAAGGGTCGGGGACACCCTCTTCCTCCATCTCCGGGGTCTCGACCGCGGCTGCGGTCGACGGCTGGAGGCCGGGAGCCCGCTGCGGCTCGCATCGGCCCGGGAGGCGCCCGAAACGATCCGATCGTGCCGGATGAGGCAGCGAGCGCGTGCAGCCCGAGCCATCCCGCCCCGCCGAGGTGCTGATCCTGGCGCTGCCCGAGACCGCCGGCTCGGCCCTCTACGGCATGGTCGACGCGCCGGGTGGCACCGGCACGCTCTGGCGCCAGCTCGTGGGCGAGCCGGCGGGCGTCCCGCTCCTGCGCCCACGGATCGTGGCGCCCTCGCGCGAGCCGTCCTGCTGCGGCAACGGCATCCCGGTCTGCCCCGAGCTCACGATCGCCGCTGACCCGGCGGCCGGGATCGTGGTCCTGCCCGAGTTCTGGCTCGCCCCCGACGACGCCCTCGAGGGGCGCAATCCCGAGGTGCTCGACCGGGTGCGGCGGCGCTGGCGGGCCGGCAGCCACCTCTACTCGGCCTGCACCGGCTCGGTGCTGCTGGCGGCCACCGGGCTGCTCGACGGTCGCCGCGCCACCTCGCACCGGGCCTGCCGCGAGCTGTTCCGCACCCGCTTCGCCGCGGTCGACTTCCGCCCCGAACCGAGCCTCTGCTTCGCGGACCCGGCCGGGCGGATCGTCACCGCCGGCGGCACGACTTCCCGGCACGATCTGGCGATCCACATCGTGGCGCGCCATTGCGGGCCCGGCGGGGCGCTGCGGATCGCCCTGGTCCACCTGCTCGAGTGGCACGCCGAGGGGCAGCGCCCCTGTGCCGGCCCGGTGCGCCGCCAGCCGCACGCCGATGCCCTCGTGCGCCGCGCCGAGGCCCGGCTCGCCGCGCAGTTCCGCGAGCCGCGCGCGGTCGCCGGAGTGGTCGCGGCGTGTGGCGCGCCCGAGCGGACGCTCGAGCACCGCTTCGAGGCGGCCACCGGCGTGGCGCTGATCGACCACGTGCGGAACCTGCGCGTGGAGGCCGCCGAGCGCCTGCTCGAGGGCGAGGCCGCGGCGAGCGAGGAGGTGGCGGCGGCGGTCGGCTACGGGAACGCCGCCATCTTCCGCCGCCTGTTCGGGCGCGCGACCGGCCTCACCCCGGGCCGGTACCGGCGGATGTTCCGCCCGCTCGCCACCGCCGCCGAGACCCCGGCCGGCGGGCACGGACCCGTGGCGACCGCCGGTCGCACTCGATCGTTCATCGACGATGAACGATATTCCGGCGCGGGACGAACCCCGGCGTGGGGCCGGGCGGCGTGCCGCGGCGGAGGGTGGCGATGGACGGATCGGTCGGGGCGGTCGTCGACCGGCGACGCGGCTCGCCTGGTACGGCGGCACGCTCGCCGCCCTCCTGCTCTGGGCGCTCGCCCATGCGAGCCTGCCCGGCCTCGCCGAGGCGCTCGTGGCGCTCCTGCCCGTCGAGCGGGCGAGCCCGGCGGGCGAGGCCATCTGGTTCTTCCTCTACGACACGCCCAAGGTGCTCTTGCTCCTGACCCTCGTGGTGTTCGCCATGGGGGTGGTCCGCAGCTTCGTCGCACCCGATCGGGTGCGCGCGCTCCTGGCCGGCCGGCGCGAGGGCGTCGGCAACCTGATGGCGGCCGGACTCGGCACGCTCACCCCCTTCTGCTCCTGCTCGGCGATCCCGCTCTTCGTGGGCTTCGTGAGCGCCGGCGTGCCGCTCGGCGTCACCTTCTCCTTCCTGATCGCCGCCCCCATGGTCAACGAGGTGGCGCTCGGCCTGCTCGTGGGCCTGGTCGGCTGGAAGGTGGCGCTCGCCTACCTCCTCCTCGGCCTCACGGTGGCGGTCGCCGCCGGCTGGGTGATCGGCCGGCTCGGCCTCGAGGGCCAGCTCGTCGACTGGGTGCGCGAGCTGCGCACGCAGCCGGTGTGCGTGGCGGAGGAGACGGCGGACGGACCGGCGCGGATCCGTGCCGGGCTCGAGGCGGTGCGCGAGATCGTCGGGCGTGTCTGGTACTGGATCGTCGCCGGCATCGCCGTGGGGGCGGCGATCCACGGCTGGGTCCCGGCCGAGCTCATGGCCCGGATCACGGGCGCCGAGGCGTGGTGGTCGGTGCCGCTCGCGGTGGTGATCGGCGTGCCGATGTACGCCAATGCCGCCGGCATCATCCCGGTGGTCGAGGCGCTGCTCGCCAAGGGTGCCGCCCTCGGCACCGTGCTCGCCTTCACGATGTCGGTGATCGCCCTCTCGCCGCCCGAGATGCTGATCCTGCGGCGGGTCTTGAAGCCGCCCTTGATCGCCACCTTCGCGGGCGTGGTGGCGGTCGGCATCCTGCTCGTGGGCTTGCTCTTCAACCTGATCGCCGGCTGAGCCGCGCGGAGGAGACGACCGATGAAGAAGGTCGGGGTGTTCGGTCCGGGCTGCAAGCGCTGCCAGGCGACCGCGGAGCTGATCGCCGAGCGGGCCAGGGCGCTCGGCGTGGCGGTCGAGGTCACCAAGGTCACCGACTACGCCGCGATCGCCAGGGCGGGGGTGGTCGCCACCCCCGGCGTGGCGGTCGACGGCAGGCTCGTCCATGCGGGCGGCCTACCGCAGGCCAGCGCGGTCGACGCCTGGCTGGCCGGCTGAGCCGCCGGCGCCGCCCGGCCCGGCCCCGGCCGCACCGAGGAGCCGGTCGAGCCGGGGATCGAGCCGGTCCTGGCGGATGGCGAGCACGGCGCGGAAGGTCCGGACCGCCTCCTCGAGCCGGCGGCCGAGCCGCTCCAGCTCGGCGCCGAGCTCGGCGCGCGCCGCGGCCAGTCCCTGCGCCTCGGCGGCGAGCCCGCGCAGCGCGCCTTCCAGGCGGAACGCCTCGATCGCCCGCCGCACCACCGCGAGCACGGCCAGGAGGCTCGCCGGTGAGACCAGGAGCACGCGGCGCGCCATCGCCTCGTCGAGCAGCCCCGGCGCCAGGCTCCAGAGCGAGGCCGCGAGCGCCTCGTTCGGCACGAACAGGAGCGCCAGATCGAGGGTCCCGGCCGCCGGGTCGGCATAGGCGCGTCGCTCGACCTCGGCGATCGCCGCGCGCACGTCCGTGAGGAAGGCCTCCTCGAGCCGGCGGCGCTCCGCCTCGCTCGGCGCATCCTGGGCGGCGAGCCAGCGCTCGAAGGGGAACTTGACGTCCAGGTGCAGCCGCGCCCCGTCGGGCAGAAGGAAGGTGATGTCCGGTCGGCGGCCGCCGTCGATCGCGCGCTGGCGGACCCAGCTCACCCCCTCGACCAGCCCGGCGGCGCGCAGGAGGTCCTCGGCGAGCCGCTCGCCCCACTGGCCGCGCAGCCGCGACTGGCCGAGCACCCGGGCGAGCCGGCCGGTCTCCCGGGCGAGCGTCTCGACCCGCTCGCCGGCCCGGCCGAGCTCGGCCGCCAGCGCGGCGAGCTTGGCCTCGCGGTCGCGCTCGAGCTCGCGCACCACGCCCATCAGCCGCTCGAGCTGGCCCGCCACCCCCTGCAGCCGGGCATCGAGCTCGGCGCGCTCGGCCGAAAGACGCTGCTCGTCGATCCGCCGCTCGGCCGCGAGCGTGCCGCGCAGCCCGCCCGCGAGCTGCTCGGACAGCCGCCTGAGGCTGTCGAGCGCGATGTCCGCGAAGGCGAGCTTGACGCCGTCCAGGAGCGCCTCGGTCTCGGCCTCGCGGCGCCGCTCGCTGCGCGCCAGCAGCTCCGCCGCCAGCCGCCGCTGCCCGCCGCGCCAGAGGAGCCCGGTCAGGAGCCCGGAGGCGAAGCCCACCGCCAGCAGGAGGGCGCCGAGCGGCCCGCCGAGCTCCGCGCCCATCACCGGCCCGCCCCGGCCGGCGCCGGCTCAGGCGACCTCCTTCTGCCGCGCCGCGCGGCGCCGGGCGTGCGGGTCCAAGAGGCGCTTCCTGAGCCGGATCGCCTTGGGGGTCACCTCGACCAGCTCGTCCTCGGCGATGTAGGCGATCGCCTTCTCGAGCGTCATGCGCACCGGCGGGGTCAACAGCACGTTGTCGTCCTTGCCGGCGGCGCGGATGTTGGTGAGCTTCTTCTCGCGCAGCGGATTGACCTCGAGGTCGTTGTCGCGGGTGTGCTCGCCCACGATCATGCCCGGATAGACGGTCTCGCCCGGGCTCACGAACAGGGGCCCGCGCTCCTGCAGGTACCAGAGCGCGTAGGCCACCGCCGCCCCCTGCTCGGTCGAGACCAGGACGCCGGTGTGGCGCTGCTGGATCGCCCCCTTCCAGGGCTCGAAGCCGTGGAAGGTGCGGTTGAGCACGCCCGTGCCGCGGGTGTCGGTGAGGAACTCGCCGTGGTAGCCGATCAGCGCGCGCGCCGGCGCCTTGAGCACGAGCCGGAGCTTGCCGGCACCGGCCGGCCGCATCTCCAGGATCTCGGCCTTCCTGCGGGTCAGCTTCTCGACCACGATGCCGGCCAGCTCCTCGTCGACGTCGATCACCACCTCCTCGACCGGCTCCAGCCGCTGGCCGGTCGCGGGATCGCTCTGCAGGATCACCCGCGGCCGGCCGACGCAGAGCTCGTAGCCCTCGCGCCGCATGGTCTCGATGAGCACCGCCATCTGCAGCTCGCCGCGCCCCGAGACCTCGAAGGCGTCCTTCTCGGCGCTCGCCTCGACCTTGATCGCGACGTTGCCCTCGGCCTCGCGCACGAGCCGGTCCCAGATCTGCCGCGAGGTGACCTTGGAGCCGTCCTGGCCGGCGAGCGGCCCGTCGTTGACGTGGAAGGTCATCGAGATCACCGGCGGGTCGATCGGCTGCGCCGGCAACGGCGCCTCCACCGCCGGGTCGGCGAGCGTGTCGGCCACGGTCGCCTGGCCGAAGCCCGCCACCGCCACGATGTCGCCCGCCTCGGCCTCCTCGACCGGCTGGCGGGCGAGCCCGCGGAAGGCCAGGAGCTTGGTCACGCGCGCCGTCTCGAGCGGCCTGCCGTCGCGGGCGATCGCCTTGACCACGGTATTGGGCCGGATGCGCCCGGACTCGATCCGGCCGGTGAGCAGCCGGCCGAGATAGGGGTTGGCTTCCAGGATCGAGACCAGCATGCGGAACGGTCCCTCCGGCTCGACCCGCGGCGGCGGCACGTGCGCCAGCACGAGATCGAAGAGCGGCGCCATGTCGACCCGCGGGTCGGCGAGCCGCTCGACCGCCCAGCCCTGCTTGGCGGAGGCGTAGAGGTGCGGGAAGTCGAGCTGCTGCTCGTCGGCATCGAGGGCCGCGAACAGGTCGAAGATCTCGTTCAGGACCTCGGCCGCGCGCTGCTCGGGCTTGTCGACCTTGTTGACGAGCACGATCGGCCGCAAGCCCCGCTTCAAGGCCTTGCCGAGGACGAACTTGGTCTGCGGCATCGGCCCCTCGGCGGCATCCACGAGGAGCAGGCAGGAATCGACCATGCCCAGGATCCGCTCGACCTCGCCGCCGAAATCGGCGTGGCCGGGCGTGTCGACGATGTTGATGCGCGTGCCCTTCCAGACCACCGAGGTGCACTTGGCCAGGATGGTGATGCCGCGCTCGCGCTCGAGTTCGTTGGAATCGAGCGCCTGGTCGGGAACCTGCTGGTTGTCGCGGAAGGTGCCGGACTGCTGCAGGAGCCGATCCACGAGCGTGGTCTTGCCGTGGTCGACGTGCGCGATGATCGCGATGTTGCGCAGGTCCATGGGTCTCTCGGGAGGGCGGGGAAGACGGGCCGGCCGCGCTCCGCATATAAGGGCGCGGGCGCGCGGCGGCAACGCGGCCGCGGCCGAGCCCGGGGAGCGGGGGGACGCAGGGGATGCGCCGGCCGATCGCCTTGAGCACGCTCCTGGCAGCGGTGCTGGGCGGCATCGTGCTGAGCGGGGTGGCCGCCGCCGGGCTCGCCGGCTGGCTCGTGGTCCGCGACCTCACCCGCGAGCTCCTGGCGCAGCGCGCGATCCAGGCGATCGGCCGGCTCGAGCAGGGCTTGCGCGAGCACCTCGCCCAGGCCGAACACGACGTCACGAGCCTCGCCCGGCTGCTCGAGGAGGGCCGGGTCCCCATCGCCGATGCGGCCGCGCTCGAGCCGGTGCTGCGGGCGCTCCTGGCCGGCCACGACGAGCTCACCGGAATCGGTGTGGTGGCACTCGACGGGACGGTGACGGGCGTGCTGCGCCGCGCCGACGGCACGATCGAGCCGATCCTCCAGCCGCCGGGCAGCGCACCGGACCCGATGCAGGCGCGCCGGCTGGCGCAGGCGCACGCGGCCGCGGGCGTGGTGTGGAGCGAGCCGATCTTCGGTGGCCGGCTCGGCGAGGCGGTACTCCTCGCGCTCCACGCGGTCCGCCGCGACGGCGCGCCGCCCGCCATGGTGACGGCCGGGATCAGCGTCGGCCGCCTCTCGGCGCTGGTCGAGACCCTCTCCGGCAACGGCGAGGCCCGGCCCTTCGTGCTGTTGGGCGATCGCGTGCTGGCCCACCCGTTGCTGCGGCTGGTCCCGACCGGCAGCCGGCGCGAGCCGCTGGAGCCGGTCGCCCGCTTCGCCGACCCGGCGCTGCGTGGGCTCGGGGACGGCGAGCGCCTCGCGAGCTATCCCGGCACCGAGGGACGCGAGCTGCGGGTCGTGCGCGTGGTCGGCACGGGCGGGTGGTCCGAGCTCGTGCTCTCGCGCGAGATCGAGGGCTTCGGGGCGCAGCCCTGGACGGTCGGTCTCGTGGTCCCGGAGATGGCCATCCATCCGCTGCTCATGCCGTTGCGCCTGTTCGGCCTGCTGGCCGCGGTGATCGCGCTGGTGGCGCTCCTGCTCGCGATCGCGCTCGGCCGGCGGCTGGCCGGGCCCGTGGTGCGCGTGACCTCGGCGGTCGAGCGCGTCTCGAGCCTCGAGCTCGACGCGCTCGGGCCCTTGCCGGCGAGCCGGATCGCCGAGCTCGATGCGCTCTCGCGCGCCTTCAACGCCATGCTCGCGACCCTGAAGGCGTTCGCGACCTACGTGCCGAAGAGCCTCGTCGAGCGGTTGATCAAGGCCGGCCGGCCGGATGCCGTGCCCTCGCGCGAGCGCGACCTCGCCGTCATGTTCACCGACATCCAGGGCTTCACCGGCCTGTCCGAGAGCCTGCCGCCGGCCGAGGTGGCGCGGCTGTTGAACGAGCACTTCGCACTCCTCGCCCGCTGCGTGGAGGACGAGGGCGGCACCGTCGACAAGTATCTGGGCGACGGCATGCTCGCCTTCTGGGGGGCGCCCGAGAAGATCAAGAACCGGGCGCTGCGCGCCTGCCGCGCCGCGCTGGCCATCCGCCGCGCGGTCGAGGCCGACAATGCGCGCCGGCGCGAGCGCGGCGAGCCGCCCTTGCGGGTGCGCATCGGCCTGCACCGCGGCCCGCTCGTGGTCGGCAACATCGGTGCTCCCGGCCGGCTCAACTACACGGTCGTGGGCGACACGGTGAACACCGCGCAGCGGCTCATGGAGCTGGCCCGGCCGCTGATCGAGGCCGGCGCGGATGTGGCCATCGTGGCGAGCCCGGCGCTCGCCGAGGAGACCCGCGGCGCGTTCGTGCTGGAGCCGATCGGCACGCTCACCCTGCGCGGCCGCGAGCAGCCGGTGACCGCGCTGTCGCTGCGCGACCTCCGCCCGCTCGGCGCGACCGCCGCGCCCGCGCCCGAGACCGCCCCGGCCCCGGCCTGAGCGGCGGCCTCAGCCCGCCGTCTTGCCGCGCCCGGCGAGCCCGGCCAGGAGCTCGCCCGGCAGGGGGAAGACGATCGTGTTCGATCGCTCGGAGGCGATCTGGAGGAGCGTGCCCAGGTAGCGGAGCTGCATCGCCTCCGGCCGTTGGCTCAAGATCTCGGCCGCCTGCGCCAGCTTCTCGGCGGCCTGCAGCTCGCCCTCCGCGTCGATCACCTTGGCGCGGCGGAGCCGTTCCGCCTCGGCCTGCTTGGCGATCGCGCGGATCATGCTCTCGTTGAGATCGACGTGCTTGAGCTCGACGTTCGAGACCTTGATGCCCCAGGCATCGGTCTGGGCATCGAGCATCCGCTGGATGTCGGCGTTCAGCTTGTCGCGCTCGGCCAGCATCTCGTCGAGCTCGTGCTGGCCGAGGACCGAGCGCAGGGTCGTCTGGGCGAGCTGGCTCGTCGCCTCGTCGAAGTCGACCACGTTGATGATCGCCTTCTCGGGGTCGAGCACGCGGTAGTAGACCACGGCGTTGACCTTGACCGAGACGTTGTCGCGGCTGATCACGTCCTGGCTCGGCACGTCCAGCACCCGGGTCCGCAGATCGACCCGGACGAGCTGCTGGACGAGCGGGACCACGATGACGAGGCCGGGCCCTTTGACCTTCCAGAACCGGCCGAGCATGAACACCACGCCGCGCTCGTACTCGCGCAGGATCCGGAAGGAATAGGCGATGATCGCGAGGATCACGACCAGCGGCAGGCCGGTCGCGACCAGGTCCGAGACGATGTCGATCCTCAAGGCGGCCTCCCTTCGATCGGCTCGACACCGAGCACGAGCCCCCTGCGTTCGGTCACCTTCACAGGCGTGCCGGGTTCGAGCGGCCGGGCGGCGCGCGCCGTCCAGAGCTCGCCCAGGACCCGCACGCGGCCCTCGCGCCCGTTCCAGGCGACGACCTCGCCCTCCGCCCCGAGCATCGCCTCGGCGCCGCTCACCACCCGCCGGCGCCGGGCGCCCATGGCGGCACCCAGCACGCCCACGAGCAGGAGGGCCGAGACCCCGGTGGCGGCGATCAGCACGGGCCAGGCGACGCGGAGATCGAAGTCCGCGGCGGCCGGATCGAACAGGAAGAAGGCGCCGGCCGCGAAGGCGGCGAGCCCGCCGATGCCGAGGATGCCGAGGCCCGGGGTGAAGGCCTCGGCCACCATGAGCGCGATGCCCAGGAGGAGCAGCCCGACGCCCGCCATCTGCACCGGCAGGACGCTCAAGGCGGCGAGCGCCAGGAGGAGCGAGATGCCACCCACGATGCCCGGGACGAAGCTGCCGGGGTTCCAGAACTCGAAGAGGATCCCGTAGACGCCGATCAGGAGCAGGACGAAGGCGATGTTCGGGTCGGCGATCGCCTGCAGGACCCGGAGCCGGAGCCCGGGGTCGAGTGTTTCGACCGGCCGGCCGCGCAGGCCCAGGACGCGCTCGCCCTCGGCCATCGCGACCCTGCGGCCGTCGGCCTTGTCGAGCAGCTCCTCGACCGTGCCGGCGAGGAAATCGACGACGTTCCTGGCCGCCGCCTCCTCGGCGGTGAGCGTGGCGGCCTTCTCGACCGCGGCCTCGGCCCATTCGGCGTCGCGGCCGCGCAGTTGCGCGAGCGAGCGCAAGTAAGCGATCGCGTCGTTCAGGACCTTGCGCTCGGCCGCGTCGCCCGTGGGCGCCCCTTCGCCGTCGCGGCCCGGCTCGCGCGAGGGGCCCGGCGGTGCGCCGAGCGCGATCGGCGTGGCGGCACCCAGATGCGTGCCCGGCGCCATGGCCGCGACGTGCGCGGCGTAGCTCAGATAGGTGCCGGCGCTCGCCGCCCGCGCGCCCGCGGGGGCCACCCAGAGGATCACGGGCGTGGGCGAGCCCAGGATCGCCTTGATCATCACCCGGGTCGAGGTGACGAGCCCGCCCGGCGTGTCGAGGCGCAGCACGAGTGCTGCGGCGTCGCGGGCGCGCGCCTGCGCGAGCGCCTCGTCGAGGAACTCGGCGGCCGCCACGCCGATCGCCCCGTCGATCTCGATCAGCAGCACGGGGCCCGCGGGCTCGCGCGCCGCCGACCGGCCGGCGAGCCCGAGGAGCAGGCCGAGGAGCACGGCCACGGCCGCGACCGCCGTCGGCCGGACGTGCTGCGGGCACCGCATGCTCGCAAGAGCACCACATCCGGGCGCCGGCCGCAAGGGAGCCCGGACCGGCGGCCCTCACATGCAGATGCCGCCGTCGACGATGTGGATCTGGCCGGTGGTGAAGGCGCTCTCGTCGGAGGCGAGGTAGACCGCCAGCCAGCCGACCTCCTCGGGCGTACCCAGCCGGCCCATCGGCTGGCGGGCGACGAACGCCGCGCGCGCCTTCTCGTAGTCGCCCTGGGCGCGCATGCGCTCCTGCAGCGAGGGCGAATCGACCGTGCCCGGGCAGATCGCGTTGCAGCGGATGCCGCGCGTCACGAAATCCGCCGCCACCGCCTTGGTGAGCCCGATCACCGCCGCCTTGCTCGTGCCGTAGACGAAGCGGTTGACGATGCCCTTCACGCTCGAGGCGACCGAGGCGATGTTGACGATCGAGCCTCGGCCGCGCCCCAGCATGCCCGGCAGCACCGCCTTGGTCATCCGGTACATCGAGCGCACGTTGAGGTTCATGGTGAAGTCGAAATCGGCCTCGGAGCACTCCAGGATCGTGCCGTGGTGGACGAAGCCGGCGCAATTCGCGAGCACGTCGAACGGTCCCTCGCGCCCGACCAATGCTTCGATCGCCGCGGCGTCGAGCACGTCCAGCCGCGCGCAGCGGCAGCCCCCGAGCCCCTGGAGCTTGCCCGGATCGAGGTCGGTCGCGAGCAGCTTCGCACCCTCGCGGGCGAAGAGTTCGGCGATCGCCCGGCCGATCCCCTGGCCCGCGGCCGTCACGAGCGCCGTCTTGCCGTCGAGCCTGCCCATCGAAGCCTCCCGCCTTCCCCCGGGGCGGGCGCGAGTTAGGATGCCGCCATGACGAGCGTCAAGCCGGCCGGGCGGACGGCCAGGGCCGCGTGGGCGCCGCACCTCGCGGCGGTCGGGACCCTGCTCGCGGTCCTGCTCCTGGGCCTCACCGCCACGCTCCTGCTGCTCGCCCGCGCCGCCGCCGACCCGGCGCGCACCGGCCGGCTGACCGCCCTCTTCCCGGCCGGCTGGAGCGCCGAGGAGCGGCTCGAAGCGCTCGTCGCGGCCGACACCCTTCCGATCCGCGAGAGCTGGATCCCGGGCGCGGTCGAGCTCGAGGCCGCCACCCCCGGGGCTGCGGCGCGGCTCGAGGCCGTGGGGGCGGTCCTGGTCCTCCCCGGCCTGCCGAGCGATCTGTTGGCGCTGGGCGGCTGTTCGGGCGGCAGCCTCGCCGACTACCCCGACCGCCCCGCCCTCCGCAAGCTCCGCGCCGGGCCGATGTGAGGCGGCTCAGGCCGCCCGCGGCAGGCAGGCGGGGCCCGTGGGCTCGAACTGCTTGTAGCCCATGATGAACTCGCGGTGGCCCAGGAGTTCGCTCCGGGTCCGCTCGCCCGCCGCCACCCGCTCGATCAGCGCGAGGATCTCGCGCCCCACCTCGTCGAGCGTGGCGCGGCCCTCGAGGATCCGCCCGGCATCGACGTCCATGTCGTCGGCCATCCGCCGGTAGGTGCCCGGGTTGGCGCAGACCTTGATCACCGGCGCCAGGGCCGAGCCCACCACCGAGCCGCGCCCGGTCGAGAACAGGATCACCTGGCTTCCCGAGGCGATCAGCTCGGCGATCTCCACGTTGTCGTTGATGTTGGGGAAGCCGAAGCGCGGCTCGCCGTCCGGCACCACGTCCATGAGGTACAGCCCGCCCGTGGGCGGATGGTCGCCCGGCTTGATGAGCCCGACGATCGGTGAGGCGCCCGACTTGGCATACGCCCCCATCGACTTCTCCTCGATGGTGGTGAGCCCGCCCTCGGCGTTGCCGGGTGCGAAGGAGGACTGCCCGAGCACCCTGTAGAAGCGGGCCGCCTTCTCGACCGCGGCGACGATCGCCGCCCCGAGCCCGGGGGTGACGGCGCGGCTCGCCATGTGCTGCTCGCAGCCGATCAGCTCGCCCGTCTCCTCGAAGATGCAGCGCGCCCCGGCCTGCACGAGGAGATCGAAGCAGCGCCCCATGGCCGGGTTCGCGGTGAGCCCCGAGGTCGCATCCGAGCCGCCGCAGATCGTGCCGACCGTGAGCTCGTCGAGGCCCAGGGGCACCGTCGGCTGAGCCTCGAGCTCGTCCAGGACCTCGCGCACCCACCCGCGGCCCGCCTCGATCGTCTTGCGCGTCCCGCCGGCCGCCTGGATCACGAGCGTCCTCACGGGCCGGCCCGTGGCCTCGATCGCGGCCCGGAGCCCCGAGCGGTCGAAGCTCTCGCAGCCCAAGGAGCCGAGCAGCACGGCCCCCACGTTCGGGTGCGTGCAGAGCCGGGCCATGATGTCGAAGCCGTACTGGTTGCGGTAGCAGCCCGGGAAGCCGATGACGTGGACGTCCTCCTCCTCGAACGGCCGGGCGATCATCTCGGCCGCGTGGCGGGCGCACTCGACGAGATAGGCGATCGCCACGACGTTGCGGATCCCCTTCCGTCCGTCGCTCCGGAGCCAGCCGCGCATCGCCATCGGACCACCTCCCACCGCCAGCGGTCCAGGAGATAGCGGCGGGGCCCTCCGGGGTCGAGCCGCGCCGGCGCAGCCCCGTTCCCCGGCGCCCGCCCCGGGTGGTATCCTGCCGCTCCAGGATCGGAGGGTTCCGTGCCCGAGACGCTCGCCCGCCCCGCCTACGAGGAGGACTTCTACGCCTGGGCGCTCGACCAGGCGGAGCGGCTGCGCGCCCAGGCGGCGCTGCGCCCGAACGAGCCTCTGGACTGGGAGAACCTCGCCGAGGAGATCGAAGGCTTGGCCCGCTCCGACTGGCGCAGCTGCGCGTCGCTCCTCGAGCAGATCCTGGCCCACCTCCTGAAGCTCGCCTTCTCCACGGCCGAGGCACCCCGCGCCCATTGGCTCGAGGAGGTGACCCTGTTCCGCCTCCAGCTCGAGAGGATCGCGACGACGACGCTCGGCAATCGGCTGCGCGCCGAGTTTCCCGTCTGCTACCGGAACGCGCGCCGGATCGTCGAGGCTTCGGCGCGCCGCTACGAGCCCGAACTCGCCGCCCGTCTGCCCGAGACCTGCCCCTGGGCCTTCGAGCAGGTCGTGGGCGAGTTCTTCCCCGAACCCCCGGCCGAAGGCGACGCCCGTCGGTGACCACGCTCGCCCGCCCCGCCTACGAGGAGGACTTCTACGCCTGGGCGCTCGACCAGGCGGAGCGGCTGCGCGCCCGGGCGGCGCTGCGCCCGAACGAGCCTCTGGACTGGGAGAACCTCGCCGAGGAGATCGAAGGCTTGGCCCGCTCCGACTGGCGCAGCTGCGCGTCGCTCCTCGAGCAGATCCTGATCCACCTTCTCCAGTTGGCCTTCTCGACGGCGGAGGAGCCGCGCGGCGACCGAATGGCCGCGGTCATGGAATGCCGCTTTCGGCTCGGGGACATCCTCACCCCGGCATTGCGACGAACGCTCGAGGCAGATTTGGACCGGCGCTACGCCCGCGCGGTGCGCCGCCTGCGGATCGAAAGCGAGGATATCGAGCCGGGCCTTCTCGCCCGTCTGCCCGGGACCTGCCCCTGGAGCTTCGAGCAGCTCGTGGGCGAATTCTTCCCCGAGCCCGCGCCCGCCCGGGCCGCCGAGCCCCCCGTCGGCCGACCCTGACCGCCCCCGAGCCAGCCCGGGGCCGCTCAGCCGAGCCGGAAGGCGAACCGCACGAAGCCCTCGGGCGTGGTGCCGGCCTCCTCGAGCGGCAGCGGGGCGGCGGCCAGGTGCGCGCGCGCGCCGGGGCCGAGCTCGATCAGGAGCCGCGCCCGCCCCGTCGTGGGGGCCAGCCGCCAGTTGCCGTCGGCCTGCGGGTCGATCGTGCCGAGCTCCTGGATGTAGCGGACGATCGCGTCCCGGTTGGTGTCGGGTGCCTCGAGGACGATGTTCGAGCCGTCGAGGCCCGGGAAGCTGCCGCCGCCCGCGGCGCGATAGTTGTTGGTGGCGACCACGAAACGCTGGCGCGGGTCGATCGGCCGGCCCTCGAAGCGCAGGTCGACGATCCGCTCGGCCGTGGGATCCACGAGTCCGCCGAGCGCGTCGTAGCGCGCCGGGCGGGTGACGTCGATCGCGTAGGTCACCCCGTCGATGACGTCGAAGTTGAAGGAGGGGAAGCGCGGGTCGAGGAGCGCCTGCTCGCCGCCCGCCGGGTCGATCCGGTTGAAGATGCCGGCCGACCGCTCCAGCCACTCCTTGACCAGCGCGCCGTCGACCAGCACCGCGCGGACCGTGTTCGGGTAGAGGTAGATGTCGGCCACGTTCCCGATGGCGAGCGGGCCGGCCGGCACGTCGGTGTGGTAGTCCGGCCCGCCGCGCCCGCCGGCCTTGAAGGGTGCCGCGGCCGAGAGCACCGGCAGCCCGGCGTAGGGACCGCCCTCGAGCATCCGCCGCACGTACCAGATCTGGGCGTTGCTCACGATCTGCACCGAGGGATCGTCGGCCAGCAGCGCCCAGTAGGAGGTGATCGGCGCGCGGCTCGTGCCGACCGGGCGGCGGATGTAGGCGAGCGTGCCGCGGTGCGCCGCCTCGGCCCCCTCGGCGATCGCCGGGTCGGGCTCGACCAGGGGGCGGACCCGGCGGTCGACGCGCTCGTAGATCGGCCGGTTCTCGACCCGGCTCTCGACCACCCGCCACGTCCCGCCGTCGCGCGCCAGCACGAGGTCGACCACGCCCAGATGGCTGCCCCAGAAGCCGGGCATGAGCGCCGGCTTGCCGCCGATCGTCCCGGCCACGGCATCGGCGCCGGTGATGCCCTCGTAGGTCTCGCCCGGGAACAGCCGGTGCTGGTGGCCGGTCAGGATCACGTCGACCCCCTCGATCCCGGCCAGGTGCAGGCTGGCGTTCTCGGCCCCCTCGGGCGCCACCGCGGCGATCCCGGAATGCGCCAGCAGGACGACCAGATCGGCGCCCGCCTCCCTGAGCTCGGGCACGCGCGCGCGGGCCGTCTCGACGATGTCGCGCGCCCGGACGTTGCCCTCGAGGTGCGCCTTGTCCCAGACCATGATCTGCGGCGGGGTCAGGCCCAGCACCCCGATGCGGATCGGCTGGCGCTGGCCGGCGCCGTCGACCAGCTCGCGCTCGAGGATCACCCAGGGCGGCAGGAAGGTCGTGTCGCGCCGCGCCGTGCCGGCCAGCCGGCCGCGCGCCAGGTTGGCGAGCACCACCGGGAAGCGCGCGCCGGCGAGTGCCTTCTCGAGGAAGGAGAGGCCGTAGTTGAACTCGTGATTGCCGAGCGTGGCGGCATCGAAGCCCATCGCGTTCATGGCCGCCATCACCGGGTGGACGTCGCCCTCGGAAAGGCCGCGCTCGTAGGCCATCCAGTCGCCCATCGGGTTGCCCTGGAGGAAGTCGCCATTGTCGAGCAGGAGGCAGTTCGGCACCTCGGCGCGGGCGCGCGCCACGAGCGTGGCGATCCGCGCGAGCCCGACGGTCGGCTCCTCGCGGTCGCGGTAGTAGTCGTAGGGCAGCAGGTGGACGTGGACGTCGGTGGTCTCGAGCAGGCGGAGCCGCGCCGTGCCGGCGGCGAGCGCCGGTCGGAAGGGCGGGGCGAGGGCCGCCAGCCCGCTCGCGGCCGCACCGGCCAGCACCTCGCGACGGGCGAGCTCGGGCGCGCGCGACGGCATGGACGTCCTCCCGGCCGGACGCTCCGGCCGGGCCGAGCCCGGCGCCGGCGCGCGGCCACGCGAAGCCCGCTCAGGCGGCCGCGGCGAGCCCCTTGCCCAGGAGGTCGAGCGCCTCCCAGTCGGGGGTGCGGGCGAGCACCTGGCGGGCGTCGTGGCGGACATGGTCGGCGCGCATCTCGGCCTCGAGCATGGCGTCGGTCACCACCCCGGCCTTCATCGCATCCTTGAGGAGCGCGAAGAACAGCCGCTCCTGGCGCGGGTCCGGGTGCGGCTTGTAGGTCCCCCTGTAGTGGTAGTGGCCGAACAGCGAGCGCTGCACCTTCTGCACCCAGCCGCGCGGCGACCAGAGCTTGAACTTGTCCGCCTCGACGAAGTCGATCGGCAGCCCGGTCTTCCAGGGCTGCGTGTGGCGCTTGGTGTTGTGGATGAGCCTGGTCTTCTCGTCCAGATGATCGAAGTCGTTCCACTCCGGCTCGAACAGGCCGATCGTGGCCGGATCCTCGTACTCGAGCTCGATCCACCGGGCATAGTCGCGCTCGCCCGTGAACAGCTCGGCGAAGTTCCGCTCGACGTCCCAGTGCCGCAGCTTCGCGCAATCCAGCAGCATGCAGGAGGTCGCATAGTGGCCCGGGATGCTCTCCTTGCCCGGCCGCTTGCGGCAGAGGATCGCCTTGCCGCCCATGTCGCGGGTCAAGAGCTCGACCACGTCGCCGACCGCGAAGATGTCCGGATCGACGATCACCGCCCGGCCCTCGTAGCCCATGACCTCGGGTGGGGCGAAGCGGAGCGGCGTGAAGGACTGCAGATCGTCCATCCGCCAGGCGCGCCGCTCGGCGCCGCGCCTGAAGAGCTGGCCCTCGCGCGCCGCCAGGAAGGGGAAGTCCTTGGTGTGCAGGATCTTGATGTCGAGCGCCTCGGGCCGCCGGCTGTTGCGCCGCATCGAGTGCGCCGAGACCAGTGCTCCCACCTGCTGGCGCTCGTTGGTGTGGATGAGGACGGCGAGCTTCATGCGGGTCCCTCCGGCGCGGCGAACGCGCCTGCGCCTAGCAGAACCGAGGCGCGCGCGGAAGCCGATCCGCGGTCGCGCCCGCTTGCAGCACCGCCCGCACGCCCCTACCTCCGGCCGCGAGCCGCCCGCCGCCGGAGCCCGCCCGTGACCGCGATCCCGCCCCGCTGCCTGGAGATCCTGGAGAAGCTCGTGGGCTTCGACACGGTCTCGCGCAACCCCAACCGGCCGCTCGCCGACTGGGTCGAGGCGCATCTCCGCGGGCAGGGCGTCGAGGTCCGCCGCGTGCCCGACGAGACCGGGGAGTGGGTCAACCTCTGGGCCACCATCGGCCCGGCCGACGTGCCCGGCTGGGTCCTCTCCGGCCACACCGACGTGGTCCCGGTCGACGATCAGCCCTGGAGCGCCGATCCGTTCCGCCTGCGCGTCGCGGATGGTCGGGCCTACGGCCGCGGCACCACCGACATGAAGGGCTTCGATGCCTGCGTGCTGGCCATGGTCCCGGCCATGCTGGAGCGGCCGCTCGCCCGCCCGATCCACATCGCCCTCAGCTTCGACGAGGAGGTCGGCTGCAAGGGCGTGCGCCGGCTGCTCGAGGCACTGCCCGGCTTCGGCATCGCCCCGCCCTCGGGCGTGATCGTGGGCGAGCCGACCTCGATGGAGGTCGTGATCGCGCACAAGGGCAAGGAGAGCTACCGGACCACGGTGACCGGAACCCCGGCCCATTCCTCGCTCGCGCCTGCCGCCGTCAACGCCGTCGAGTACGCGGCCGAGCTCGTCGTGGCGATCCGCGACATCGGCCGCCGCCTCGCCGCCGAGGGCCCCGTCGATCCGCTCTTCGACGTGCCGCACTCGACCGCGCACGTGGGCCGGATCCACGGTGGGACGACCTTGAACATCGTCCCCGAGCTCTGCTGGTTCGAGTGGGAGTTCCGCACGCTCCCCGAGGTCGACCTCGCCGCGCTCGTGACCGAGGTGAGGGCCTACGCCACGCAGCGCCTCCTCCCCGCCATGCGCCGCGTGGCGCCGTCGGCCGGGATCCGCTTCGAGCAACTCACCGAGCTCCCGCCGGTCGACATCGCCCCCGACCACCCGCTCACCACGCTGACCAAGTCGCTCGCCGGCCGCAACGCGCACCGGAAGGTCGCCTACGGCACCGAGGGCGGGCTGTTCCGGCGCGACGCCGGGATCCCGGCGATCGTCTGCGGTCCCGGCGACATCGCGCAGGCGCACAAGCCGGACGAGTACGTGGAGCTGGCGCAGCTCGCCGCCTGCGAGGCGTTCCTCGAGCGGCTGATCGCGCGCTGCCGGGCGTGAGCGTGGGCTTGCGCGCGGCGGCGGTGCGGGTACACTCGGGGGGCCGACGGGCACCCACGCGGAGGTGGAGTTGGACCCCAACTCTCTCGCTCCCTGTGGATTTTGG
>JBBIIE010000056.1:0-18735 GCA_037446605.1 Geminicoccaceae bacterium
GCTGGTGGTGTGGCTCTTTCTGGGCGAATGGCGCATGACGCTGATTGCGCTCACCGGCGCCGCGGCGCGGCGAGCCGTCACCGGCGCGGGACCGGCCCACCGGGGCGCAGGGATGGCGCGGTGACCCCGCCGAGCAGCTCCTCGGGAGCCTCGGGGTCGAGCCGGTGGCGATTGACGATCTGGCCCGCCAATGCCAGATCAGCGCGGCCGTGATCCAGGAGGCCGTCCTCGAGCTCGAGCTCGCGGGCCGCATCGAGCGTCATCCCGGCAATCGCATCGCGCGCAGGGCCGGCTGACCTTCCGGTCCACGTGCCACTCAACCCGAGCCGCCGGTCCCATGGACGTCGTCGTCGTCGAGTCGCCGACCAAGGCCAAGTCGATCGCCAAATATCTGGGCGAGGGCTACACGGTCGTTCCATCCTACGGACACGTCCGCGACCTTCCGGAGCGCGACGGATCCGTCCTGCCCGACGACGATTTCCGGATCGTCTACGAGCCGCTGGCGGAGAAGCGGAAACGAGTCGAGGAGATCGTGCGGGCGGTCGAGGGCGCACGCCGGCTCTGGCTCGCCACCGACCCGGACCGCGAGGGCGAGGCCATCTCCTGGCATCTGCTCAACCTCCTGGCCGAGCGCGGCGCCACCCGCGGCGTCGATGTCAAGCGCGTCGAGTTCCACGAGATCACCAAGCCGGCGGTGGTCGAGGCGATGCGCCATCCGCGCGACCTCGACGCGCATCTGATAGACGCCTACCAAGCGCGCCGCGCCCTGGACTATCTGGTGGGCTTCACCCTCTCGCCGGTGCTCTGGCGCAAGCTGCAGGGCGCACGCTCGGCCGGCCGCGTGCAGTCGGTGGCCCTCCGTCTCGTCTGTGAGCGCGAGGCGGAGATCGAGGCGTTCCGGGCACAGGAGTACTGGACGGTCGAGGCGCTGCTCCGTACCCCCGGGGGCGCCGGTTTCACCGCCCGCCTCGTGAGCCTCGGCGGCAAGCGGCTCGGCAAGTTCGACCTGCCCGACGAGAAGGCTGCGACAGCCGCGGTCGAGGCCGTGCGCGCGCGCCCGCTCGCGGTGACCGAGGTCGAGCGCAAGCAGGTGAGCCGCAACCCGGCGCCGCCCTTCTCGACCTCCACGCTGCAGCAGGAGGCGGCGCGCAAGCTCGGTTTCTCGGCCGACCGGACCATGAAGGTGGCGCAGCGCCTGTTCGAGGGCGTCGACCTGCAGGGCGAGACGGTCGGGCTGATCACCTACATGCGGACGGACAGCGTGACACTGTCCTCCGAGGCGCTCGCGGCGAGCCGCCGGCTGATCGGCCAGCGCTTCGGGGAGCGGTACCTGCCACCCCAGCCGCGCCAGTACCGGACCCGCACCAAGAACGCCCAGGAGGCGCACGAGGCGATCCGCCCCACCGACCCGTTCCGGACGCCCGATCAGGTCGGCCGCTTCCTCGACGAGGACCAGCGCCGGCTCTACGAGCTCATCTGGCGGCGGACGATCGCCTGCCAGATGGCGGCCGCCCTTCTCGACCGGGTGGTCGCCGAGATCGGCAGCGCCGACGGCGGGGTCGGGCTCCGCGCGACCGGCCAGACCGTGGCCTTCGACGGCTTCCTCAAGGTGTACCAGGAGGGCCGCGACGATCGCCCGGCCGACGAGGAGGACGAGGAGGAGGGGCGGATCCTCCCACCCCTGGCCAGGGGCGATGTGCTGACCCGGGAGCGTGTGACCCCCACGCAGCACTTCACCGAGCCGCCGCCGCGCTACACCGAGGCGTCGCTCGTCAAGAAGCTCGAGGAGCTCGGGATCGGGCGACCGTCGACCTACGCCAGCATCCTCACGGTCCTCAAGGACCGCGAGTACGTCCGGCTGGAGCAGAAGCGCTTCGTGCCGACCGACCGCGGCCGGTTGGTCAACGGCTTCCTCGTGAGCTTCTTCGACCGCTGGGTGCAGCCGGGCTTCACGGCCGAGCTCGAGGATCGGCTCGACGCGGTCGCCGCCGGCGGGATCGACTGGCGGTCGGTGCTGCGGGACTTCTGGGAGCCCTTCGCGAGCGCGGTCGACGAGGTCAAGCAGCGGCGGGTTGCCGAGGTCATCGAGGCCCTGAACCAAGCCCTCGCCCCCAAGCTCTTCCCGCCGCGTGCCGATGGCGGCGATCCGCGCGCCTGTCCACTCTGCGGTACCGGCACGCTGTCGCTCAAGCTCGGTCGCTTCGGCGCCTTCGTGGGCTGCTCGAACTATCCCGAGTGCCGCTACACGCGGCGGCTCGGGGAGGACGGCAACGGCTCCGAGGGTCGGTCCGAGAGGCTGCTCGGGGCCGACCCCGTGACCGGCGAGGAGGTCTGGGTCAAGGACGGCCGGTTCGGCCCCTATGTCCAACGCGGAACCGGCGAGGGCGCCCGGCGCTGCTCGTTGCCGCGCCGCTGGCGGCCCGAGGAACTCGACCTCGAGCGGGCGCTCGCGCTCCTGGCGCTGCCGCGCGAGCTCGGCCGCGACGCGACGACCGGGGAGCCGATCCTTGCCGGGATCGGCCGCTACGGGCCCTACGTCCAGCGCGGCCGCCGCTTCGTCAACCTGCCGGACGACGAGGACGTGCTGGAGATCGGGATCAACCGGGCGACCGACCTCCTGGCCGGGCGGGAGGAGCGGCCGGGACGGGCCGCTGCCGGGCCGCTCCGGGAGCTCGGTGTGCACCCGGACGACGGCGCCCCGGTGACGGTGCACGCCGGGCGGTTCGGGGCCTATGTCAAGCACGGGAACCTCAACGCCACGCTCCCCAAGGGTCGGGAGGTGGAGACGCTGACCCTCGAGGAGGCGGTGGCGCTGCTTGCCGCCAAGGCCGCCCGAGGCGGAGGTGGCCGCAAGCAGGGTCGATCCGCGACCGGTTCCGCCCGGGCGGCGGCGACAAAGAGCGAGGCCCGGAAGCCTCGCGGCTCGAAGTCGGCGGGCGAGAAGCGGGCCGCGCCGCTCGAGACGACGGCACCCGAGGCGGGGCCGGCGAAATCGCGGATCCGGGCGGCCGAGACGGGCGGGCGCCGGTCGGCGGGAAAAGCCGTCGCCCGCCGCCGCGGGCCCGGCTGACCCCTTGGCGAGGCGCACGCCGCGCGCATCGTTGCCGGACAAGGCTGCGCTGGCCCGCTATCTGGAGGGCGCCGGGCGCCGGCCGCGCACCACCGAGCTCCTGCGCGCCTTCGGCCTCCCGGCTGCTGCGCGCGCCGGGCTGCGGGCGCTCCTGCGCGAGCTCGAGGCCGAGGGCGTGCTGGCGCCGCGCCGTCGCCGTCCCTCCGGGCGGCCGCCTGCGGTGGCGGTGCTGGAAGTGGTCGCCGTCGATGCCGAGGGCGATCTGCGCTGCCGCGCCGACGCCCTGCCCGAGACGATCGTGCGGCTGCCGGCGGAGCGGGCCGGACGGCCGGCGCCGGGCCCAGGCGACCGGGTGCTGGCCCGACTCCTGCCGGCCGGCCACGGCCGCTTCACGGCCGAGGCGATCCGCACCCTGCCGAGGCTGCCGGAGGCGATCGTCGGCGTAGTCGAGGCCGGCGGCGCCGGGTTCCGCGTCCGTCCGCTCGAGCGAGGTGCCCGCACCGCCGAGCTGCCGCTCGAGGTGGGAGAGGGTGAGTTGGTCGCCGCGGGTGACCTGGTGCGGGCCGACCTCGCCCGGGGTCGGCCACTCGCTCCACCGCGGGCGCGGCTCGCCGAGCGGCTCGGTCGGATCGACGAGCCGGCAGCCATCACGGCGGCGCTCACCGCCCGGGCCGGCCTGCCGATGGTGTTCCCCGAGCCGGCTCTGGCATTGGCCGCCGTGGCGCGGCCGGTGACGAGGCGCGGTCGGGTCGACCTCCGCGACCTTCCGCTCGTGACCATCGATGGCGAGGACGCGCGCGACTTCGACGACGCGGTCTGGGCCGAGGCCGACCCCGACCCGGCCAACCCCGGCGGCCACCGGATCGTCGTGGCGATCGCCGACGTGGCGCACTATGTGCGGCCGGGCGATGCCCTCGACCGGGCGGCACGCGAGCGCGGCAACTCGGTCTACTTCCCCGACCGCGTGATTCCGATGCTGCCCGAGGCGCTGTCGAACGGCCTCTGCTCGCTCGTGCCGGGCGAGGACCGGGCCTGCATCGCCGCCCGTCTGCGCATCGACCACGCGGGCCGGCTGCTCGACAGGCGCTTCGAGCGAGCTCTCATGCGCTCGCGCGCCCGGCTCACCTACGGCGCCGTCCAGGCTGCCCTAGACGGCAGCCCGGATCAGCTCACCGAGCCCCTGCTCGAGCCGGTGCTGCGACCGCTGGAGGCTGCCTATCGTGTGCTCGCTGCCGCCCGCCGGCGGCGCGGCACGATCGACCTCGACCTGCCCGAGCGGCGTGCCCTGGTCGATGAACGGGGCCAGCTGCTGGGGATCGTACGGCGCGAACGGACGACCGCGCACATGTTGATCGAGGAGCTGATGATCCTCGCCAACGTGGCCGCCGCCACGCTCCTCGAGGAGGCGGTCCAGCCGGTCCTCTACCGTGTCCACGACCGGCCCGATCCGCTCAAGCTCGCGGTGCTGGCCGACTATCTCGAGCGGATCGGCGTACCCTGGACGCGCGGAGCCAAGGCACCCGGCGATTTCGCCCGACTCCTCGAGCGGCTCGCCGACCACGCGATGCGCGAGGGCGTCGCGCAGCTGGTCCTGCGCTGCCAGGCACAGGCGGTCTACAGCCCCCGCAACATCGGCCATTTCGGCCTGCACCTGCGGCGCTACGTGCACTTCACCTCGCCGATCCGTCGCTACGCCGATCTCGTCGTGCACCGGGCGCTCATCCGTGTGGTCGGGCTCGGGGCCGGCGGGCTCGCCGATACGAGACACGACGAGCTCGAGGAGCTCGGCCGCCACCTCTCCCTTTGCGAGCGTCGTGCCATGGAGTGCGAGCGCGGCGCGCTCGAGCGGCTCGCGGCACTGTTCCTCGCCGGCCGCGTGGGCGCGCGCTTCGCCGGTCGGATCACCGGCGTGCTGCGATTCGGCCTGTTCGTGACGCTCGACGAGACCGGCGCCGACGGACTCGTGCCGGTCTCCGGGCTGGGCGACGAGCTCTTCCTGCACGACGAGCGCCACCACGCCCTGATCGGCCGGCAGAGCGGCCTGACCTTCGGCCTCGGCGACCGGGTCGTGGTGGAGCTGCTCGAGGCCGACCCGGTCACCGGCTCGCTCCTGTTCCGGCTCGAGGAGCATGCGCGCGCGGCGGGTGCGCCGCTGATCCGACCGCCGCGTCGGGTCGGCCCGCTCCGGGCGGTGCCGCGGCAACGTGCCCGCCGGTGATCCGCGACCTCCTGCCCGCCGGGCTAGCCGGTCGTGAGCTGGTGGCCGTCGTCGCCACGGCCTCGCTCGCCAGCGTCACGATCTCGCTCGGTCTGCCACTCCTCTCGCTGGTCCTGCACCGCCACGGGGTCGATGCCTGGACGATCGGCCTCAACACCACGGCCGGCGCCCTCGGCAGCCTCGTGGCGGCTCCTCTCGTCGACCGCGTGGCGCAGCGGATCGGGGCCGTCCGCACCATGCAGGTGGCGCTCGCCCTGGCGGCGGCGAGCTTTGTTCTCTTTCCGGTCGCGGTCGATCTCCGCCTCTGGGCTCTCTGGCGGATGCTCCTCGGGGCGGCGGGTGCCCTGCTGTTCGTGGTCAGCGAGGCGGCGATCAACGCCCTGGCACCGCCCGCGCGGCGCGGCCGCATCCTGGCGCTCTACGCGACCGCGTTCAGCCTGGGCTACGCGGCCGGGCCGCTGCTCCTGGCCGTCATCGGCAGCGAAGGCGTGCTGCCCTTCCTCGTGGCGTCCGGGCTCCTGCTGACGGCGGCGCTGCCGCTGGCGCGGGTGCGCGGTATCGACCGCCTGTTGGTCGCGGCGGGCGAGCCGGGGGGCGGGCCCGGCGCCGTCGAGCTGGTGCGCCGCGCCGCCCTGCCGCTCACCGGCATGCTGGTCTATGCCGCGCTCGAGACCGGCTTCTTCGCTCTTCTGCCGGTCTATCTGCTCGCCCGTGGCCGACCCGAGGCGCAGGCGGCGCTGCTGCTCTCGGTCTGGATCGCGGGCAACATCGCACTCCAGCTGCCGATCGGCTGGGCGGCCGACCGCCTTGGCGCCCTGCGCACGCTCGCCCTCGCCACGACGGCGGCGCTGGTCGCGCTCGTCCTGCTCGACCCCGCGGTACGTGCGGGCTGGATGGCTTGGCCGCTCCTGCTGCTGGGCGGCGGCGTGATGGGGGCGTTCTACACCTTGAGCCTGACGCTGATCGGTGAGCGCTTCGAGGCGCACGAGCTGATGCGCGCCAACGCCGCCTTCGTCGTGAGCTTCCAGCTCGGGCTGCTGCTCGGGCCGGCGGCGGTCGGGCTGGCGCTGCGGGAGGCCGGGCCGGTGGCCTTCGCCTGGCCGCTCGCGGCCGCGGTGCTGGTGCTCCTCGCCGCGCTCCTGATGGCGCGCCGTCGCCTTGACAGGCGGAGGCCCGCACCTATCCTCGCGCGCCGCAGCGCAAGCGAGGATTCCGAGCCATGGCCAAGGCCGCCACGACCCTGATCAAGCTCGTGAGCTCCGCCGGCACCGGCTACTTCTACACGACCAAGAAGAACAGCCGGACCAGCACCGAGAAGCTCACGCTCATGAAGTACGATCCGAAGGTCCGGAAGCACGTCGAGTTCAAGGAAGCCAAGATCAAGTGAGATCCGCCACCGGCTCGTCCGGCGGCAGGGGTGGTGCGGGCCCGCATGCGCGGGCCCGTTGCGTTTGCAGCAGGCTATTGTCGGCAGAGGCGAGCATGCGTTAGATTCCTCGCGTCCAGGTAGTAGAGCGCGCTCCACGCCGACGCACGGGCGTCGGAGCGGCTCGGGACGAGGAGGGCTGCTCGTGGCCGACCCGGGAGGCGCTCGACCGCACGCCGCGCTCGCCTGCACGGCCGGGCTCGTGGCTGCACTCGCGGCCAGCCACACGGCCGCCGCCGGCCAGGTGCGCGAGCTGGTGCGCGAGGCCACCCCACTCGTGCTCAAGGACGGGCGCATCGCACACGTGGCGATCTGGTCGGTCCCCTTCCGGCCGGGTGCCACCGAGCTCGAGGGCGAGGTCCAGGGGGAGCTCGCGGGGCTCGTCGAAACCCTCGCCACCGACTGCTTCCTCACCGCCCAGGCGATCGGCCACGTCGAGCCGGAAGCCGCCAAGAGTGGCGAGAGCCTGGCGGCGCACCGTCTCGCGCGGGCGCGTGCCGACCGGATCCAGCAGGCGATGGTCGAGCGCGGGCTGCAGGCCTCCGCGATCGCCTCGGTGTGGGACTGGCAGTTCCTGGTCAAGGAGCCGCGCGTCACGGTCTGGGTGTTCCGCCTGCACGAGGGCGACGACTGCGAGGGCAAACGGCTGGAGCGGCCCGCCGCGACGCCTGCCGGCAGCGCGGCTGCCCCTCCTGGAGCGCGCGAGCTTCCGGTGCGCACCGCGACGCCGCCGGCCGACCGGCAGCCGGCTGCGGCCACGGCCCCGACCGCCCCCCTCGCACCTCCGGGGCCACAGGGAGGGCAGGTCAGGGCCGGCGCTGCGGCCAAGCCGGCCGGGCCTCCCACGGCGCCACCCTCGACGGTTGCCGCGGCGCCTTCGGCCACGACTTCGTCACCGAGCCAGCCCATGCCCGGCAGCACGCCGCCTCCCCGCCCGGCCGCGGCGATACGACCGACGCCGCCGCAGGCGCCGCCCTCGCTGCCGGGTGCCTCCGCCTCGGCCAGCGAGGTGTTGGTCAGCCCGCTCGAGGCACAGGGCGCCGCCGCCGGCCCGGCCGACGTTTCCGGAGCCCTGTCGTCGCCCGCGGAGACCGCACCACCACCCTCGGCGCCGCCGGAGAACCGATCTGCGCGCGCCGAGCCCGCCGGCGCCCCGGCGGAGCCGAGCAGGACGGCGTCGGAGCCGACGAAGGCGGCGGCCGGCTCCTCCCCGCCGGATGCCGGTCGCACCGCGGTCGCGGCACTCGGCCCGGTCCCGGCGTCGGCCACCCCCGGCAGCCTGGAGCTCGTGTTCGACACGAACAGCAGCTACCTGCCCAAGGGGGCCGTCGCCGAACTCCGCGCCTTCCTCAAGGCACTACCGGCCGGCACGCCGAGCGAGTTGGAGTTGGTGGCGGCCGTCGGCGGCGCCGACGTCAAGGAGAGCAGCGGCGCGTCCGGGGTCCGCTACAATCGCTGGCTGGCGGAGCGTCGGCTCAACCGGGTCGCCGACTGGCTGAAGGAGAACGCCGGAGGCCGGCGGCTCAAGATCACCACCGGCTATCAGGAGGACGACCCGTCGCGCCGCGTCACGCTGCGGACGAGAGCCGGCGGCTGACGGCGGAGGAGACCGCGGTCGAGTCCGACCGCACCCGCCGCGGCGATGGCCCGCCCGGCTCGCGGCCTGCTAGAAGGGCCGCGGGGACGGGGAGGCGGGTGCCATGGAGCTGGCCTTCGGGGTCGATCTCGGCGGGACCAAGATCGAGATCGCGGCGATCGGCGGCGACGGCCGCGAGCTCGCCCGCCGTCGCATCCCCACGCCGCGTGAGGACTATGGTGCGACCGTCGAGGCGGTCGCCCGTCTGATCGAGGAGGAGGAGGCGCGGCTCGGCAGCCGCGGCACCGTCGGCATGGGCCATCCGGGTGCCATCTCGCCGGCCACCGGGCTGATCAAGAACGCCAACTCGACCTGGCTCAACGGCCGCCCCCTGCACACGGACCTGGCGGCCCGGCTCGATCGCGAGGTGGTGCTCGCCAACGACGCCAACTGCCTGGCCCTTTCCGAAGCCACCGATGGCGCCGCGGCGGGCGCCCGGATCGTCTTCGCGGTGATCCTCGGCACCGGTGTCGGCGGCGGCATCGCCGTGGACGGCAAGGTGCTCGACGGCGCCAATGCGATCGCCGGCGAGTGGGGCCACAATCCCCTGCCCTGGCCGGAGCCCGACGAGTTGCCCGGCCCGCGCTGCTGGTGCGGGCTCGAGGGCTGCCAGGAGACCTGGCTGTCGGGGCCCGGGCTGGCCGCGGACCATCGTCGGGTGAGCGGGCAGACGCTCGACGGGCCGGCCATCGTGGCTGCGGCCGCCGCGGGCGATGCGGCCGCCAGGGCCAGCCTCGAGCGCTACACTCGAAGGCTCGCCCGCGGGCTCGCCGCGGTCGTCAACCTGCTCGACCCGGACGTGATCGTGCTCGGTGGCGGCTTGTCGCGGCTGGATGGCCTCTACACGGCCATACCGGAGCTCTGGCGGCGGTGGATCTTCTCCGATCGGGTCGACACCCGCCTGGTGCCGGCCCGGCACGGCGACAGCTCGGGTGTTCGCGGTGCCGCCTGGCTCGGCCGCGGTGGCCGAGGCGGCGCGCTCAGCGGCAGTCGGGGCTCGGCAGCGGCTCCAGGCGGTCGAGCCGCCCCTTGAGCACGAACTCGCCATAGTCGAGGGTGATGTCGTAGAGCACGCCACGACGGTCGAGCTCGAAGCCGATCGCGAACTGCGGCGTCGCGTCGGCGCTGCCGGCACCGAAATAGGCGAGGTTGACCGGCCAGCGTCGCTCGCCCTCGACCTCGCGCGGCGGTCCGATCACCGCGCTCACCGTCGAGAGCGCGTCCTTGCCCGAGCCGTCGAAGACCGAGTGACTCACGACCCGCTCGCCGGCCTCGGCGGCTGCGATCAGCCGGCGGATGTGCTCCGTCGGGAAGATGGTTCCGGGCGGCAGCTCGATCCGGCTCTCCTTCGGCAGGGCGAAGAGGGCCGAGCCCTTGGCGCCGGGTGCCTCGAGCGCGGCATGACCGCGGAACTCCTCGCCGGGCTTGCCGTCGTCGAAGCTCCTGACCGAGAAGCGCAGGCGGGTGTTGTCCTTCGATTCCCAGGAGGAGAAGCGGACGTCGTAGCTGAAGCCCGGACCCTCGCTGGTGGCCGCCACGAAGCCCAGGCGCTGGTTCGAGATCCAGCCCTCGCACTCCGCCCGCCACTCGATCACGAGCCCACCCCTGACGTCGGTCAAGGCGCCGTCGCGACCGCCCTCGGCGAGGCTCACCCGATAGGCAGCGCGGTGCGGCAGGAGCTCGATCGGTGCGGCCGCCGCCGGGCCGATGGCGAGCGTCCCGGCGATCGCTCCGAGCAGGCAGGCGGCGCGTGCGGTCATGGGCGTTTCCTTTGCGGGCGGAACGGCACACTCTCGGGCGCCGGACGGCCGCCGCCCAGCGAGATGGGGCGCGCCGCCCGGGACGGCAAGCTGGAGGCGCGGGTGATGAGCGGGCGACGGCCGGTGATCCTGGTGACGCGGCGACTGCCGGAGGCGGTCGAGGCGCGCCTCGTGCGCGACTTCGATGCTCGACTGAATCCCGACGACCGGACCCTCTCGGCCGCGGAGATCCTGGCGGCGGCCGAGGGGGCCGATGGCATCCTCACCTCCGCGATCGACCGCCTGCCGGCCGACCTGCTCGAGCGGTTGCCGGCGAGCGTGCGGATCGTCGCCACCTTCTCGGTCGGCTTCGACCACATCGCCCTCGATGCCGCCCGGGCGCGCGGCATCATCGTGACCAACACGCCGGACGTGCTGACCGATGCCACCGCCGACGTCGCGATCCTGCTCCTCCTCGCGGCGGCGCGTCGGGCCGCCGAGGGCATGCGTTTGATCCGCGAGCGGCGCTGGATCGGCTGGCGCCCGACCCAGCTCATGGGCCAGGGCCTCGCCGGCAAGAGCCTCGGCATCGTCGGCATGGGCCGGATCGGTCTCGCGGTGGCGCGGCGCGCGCGGGCCTTCGGGTTGCACATCCATTACCACAACCGCGCCCGGCTCGCCGCCGAGCAGGAGGAGGGCGCCACCTACCATGAGACGCTGGAGACCCTCCTGCCGCTCTGTCCGTTCCTGTCCCTGCACTGCCCGGCGACGCCGCAGACGCGGCACATGATCAATCGGGCGACCATCGAGCTCATGCCGGCGGAGGCGGTCCTGGTGAACACGGCCCGCGGCGCGCTGGTCGACGACGTGGCCCTGATCGAGGCGCTGCGGTCGGGGCGGCTGTTCGCGGCCGGGCTCGACGTCTTCGAGGGCGAGCCCGACCTGCATCCGGGCTATCTCGAGCTCGACAACGTCGTCCTCTTGCCCCATCTCGGCTCGGCCACCCGCGACGCCCGGAACGCCATGGGTTTCCGCTGCCTCTACAACCTCGACTGCTTCTTCGCCGGTCGGCCGGTACCCGATGCGGTCACCTGAGGCGATCGCCCGCCGCGAGCGCTTCTGGCGCTACGCCGCGCTCTGGGCGCTCGTCCTGTCGACCCTGCTGCTCGGCGAGAGACTGTGGCGCGACCTGATGCTCTCGGCCGACCGGCCGCGCCCGGTCGAGCCGCGGGGACCGCTCTGGCCGGACGAGGAGCGGGCGATCGCGCTGTTCCGCGCGGTCGCACCCTCGGTCGTGGCGATCGTCACGACCGGCGCCGAGGGCGGAGGGACCGGTTCCGGCTTCGTCTGGGACGCCGCAGGCCACATCGTGACCAACCACCACGTCATCGAGGGTGCTCGCGCCGTGGCCGTCGTACTCGACGACGGCCGCATGGCGCCGGTCCGGCTGGTGGGTACGGCACCCTGGACCGACCTCGCGGTGGTCAAGCTCGATGCGCCCGAGCTGCGGCCGCCGCCGATCGGTATCGGCAGCTCGGCCGATCTGGCGGTCGGCCAGACCGTGTTCGCGATCGGCAACCCGTTCGGCCTGCAGCGCACCCTCACCCAAGGGATCATCAGCGCGCTCGATCGCCGGTTGCCCACCGCGGGCGGCCGCGAGGTCGCGGGCGTGGTGCAGACCGATGCCGCGATCAACCCGGGCAACTCGGGTGGCCCGCTGGTCGACAGCGCCGGCCGGCTCATCGGCGTCAACACCGCGATCCTGGCCCCCGCTGGCGCCTATGCCGGGATCGGCTTCGCGGTGCCGGTCGACACCGTCAACCGTGTCGTGCCGGAGCTGATCCGCACGGGCCGCGTGCCGCTCGCCGGCATCGGCATCCTGGTGATGCCCGAGGAGTTGGCCGCGCGGGCCGGCCTCTCCGGCGGCGTGCCGGTGCAGTCGGTGCTGCCCGGCCGCGCAGCGGAGCGCGCCGGCCTCAGGGGCGCCGACCTGGCGCGCGGCAGACCGGGCGACCTCATCCTCGCCGTCGACGGCAGGCCGGTACGTTCGCTCGCCGACCTCGCGATCGAGCTCGAGCGCGTCGGAATCGGCCGGCGAGCCCGCCTCGAGGTGTTGCGCGACGGCCGCCGCCTCACGATCGAGGTCGAGGTCGAGGACGTCGGGTAGGCCGTGCTTCGGATCGACGGCGTTTACGGTTCCTTGGGGATCCTGTGGCAGGTTCGGCGGCGCGGCGTGCACGGCCGGCTGCCGGCAGGCCCCTGGAGGACCCACATGGAGGGCCGTGGCCCCGAACCCTGGACCCTCGTCGAGGCGGACGATCGATCGGGCGAGGCGGTCGTCCGAAGTGCGCGCGCGGCATCCGGAACGGCCGATCCGGTACTGTTCTGGGCCGAGCGTGAGGCCAGCCAAGCTTGGCGAGGCTGGGCGCTCCTGACCGCACTGACCCTGCCGGCCGGACTCTTGGTGCCCGACATGGTGCTGCTCGGTGCGGCGCTCTCCGCCCTCGTCACGTGGCTCAACCTCAAGGCGTTCCGACTGGAGCTCACGCCACGGACACTGCGGTTCCGGGCCGGTCTGTTCTCGTCCACCCACAGCTGGCCCCTGGTCTCCCTCGGCTCGATCGAGGCGCGCGACGCTTGGATGCGGCCGCTGCGCTGGAGCCGCGAGCGGCCAGCCATCGGCCACGTCCTGATCGAGCTGCCGGACGGGCTGCTCGGCCTGTCGGGGATCAAGGATCCGTGCGAGCTGGTCGAGGCGCTCGAGGCCGTGCGCGGCGGCGGCTTCCGTCCGCCCTGAGCAGGCGCTCGTGGACCCGGCCCTGCTCGGTCTCGCCGTCTGGGCGTTCCTCGCCGCCACGATCCTGCCGCTCGCCTCCGAGCCCCTGGCGGTGGGGCTGGTGGCAGCCGGCAGGGGCGTCGTCGAAGTGTGGGCCGCGGCCACCCTCGGCAACGTCACCGGCTCCGTGCTCAACTGGTGGCTCGGGCGTGCCGTGGCCGGTCTCGAGGGCCGTGGCCGGCTACCGGTCTCGCGAGCGACCCTCGCGCGCGCCGAGACTTGGTTCGGTCGCTTCGGCCGGCCCGCGCTCCTGCTCGCTTGGCTGCCCGTGGTGGGCGACGCGCTGACACGCGTGGCCGGCCTCCTGCGCACGCCACTCGGCCCGTTCCTCCTCCTCGTCGGGCTCGGTAAAGGGGCGCGCTACGCCCTGGTCCTGGCCCCGACGGGGGCCTTGCTCGCGGACTGAGCTTCGGCGAGCCCCGCCCATCGGTCGATCGAACGCGCTCCAGCGGCCCGGTCGCCCACCGATGGGTGCATCCTCCCGGTCGCGCATGACGCCTCTCGCGAGACGCGAACGGCCCGGCGAGTGCGGTGGCGGACTGGTCCGCTGCCCGGCCGATCGCGGAGAAAGGCTTCCACCGCCGCCCTGTTCCGGGCGTCCACGCCGCCGCCGCGGCGGCATTGCCGTGTCGCTACCAGAGCATGCCGAGCTCGAGCCGGGCCTCCTCGGACATCATCGAGGGGTTCCAGGGCGGCTCCCAGACGATCGCGACCTCACAGCCGGTCACCCCCTCGACCGCCGCCACCTTCTCCTTGACCTCGGCCGGGAGACTCTCGGCGACCGGGCAGTGCGGTGAGGTCAACGTCATTTCCACGCGCACCTGATTGTCGTCCTCGACGTCGACCTTGTAGACGAGGCCGAGCTCGTAGATGTCGACCGGGATCTCCGGATCGTAGCAGGTCTTGAGCGCAGCCACGATCCGCTCGCCGAGGGCCTCGACCTCGGCCATGCGCTCGGGCGAGGGATGCTCGCCCCCACTCGCCTCCAGGAATGCCGCGGCGCGCTCGACCTCCGGGCCCTGATCCATGGCCGCCCTCATCGAAAGCTCGCCGCCGCGCGCCGGAGCGCCGCCGCGAGCGCGTCGATCTCGGCCTCGCTCGTGTACGCGGCGAACGAAGCCCGCGCCGAGGCCGCCACCCCGAGGCGCGCATGCAGCGGCATGGCGCAGTGATGCCCGGTGCGGATCGCGATCCCGTCCAGGTCGAGCAACGTGCCCAGATCCTGGGGATGGACGCCGTGGAGCGTGAAGGAGAGGAGGCTCGTCCGTCGCCGTGGCGCGCCCAGGACGCGCAGCCCCGGGATCTGCGCGAGCGCCCGCTCGGCCTGCGCCAGGAGCTTCGCCTCGTGCTCCGCCACGGCCTCGATGCCGAGCCGCTGCAACCAATCGATCGCCACGCCCAGGGCGTGGATGCCGGCGATGTCCGGCGTGCCGGCCTCGAAGCGGAACGGCGGCTCGGCGAAGCTCGTGCCGTCGAAGGCCACCCGCTCGATCATGTCGCCGCCACCCTGCCAGGGCGGCATGGCCGAGAGATGCTCGAGCCGGCCCCACAGGACACCGACCCCGGACGGCCCGTAGAGCTTGTGGCCGGAGAACACCAGGAAGTCGGCACCGAGCGAGCGCACGTCGACCGGCAGGTGCTGGACCGCCTGCGCCGCGTCCACCAGCACCGGCACGCCCCGGCGACGGGCGAGCGCCACGATCTCCTCGATGGGGTTGACCGTGCCCAGCACGTTGGAGATCCACGTCACCCCGAGCAGTCGGGTGCGTGGTCCGATCCGCTCGGCGATGGCTGTCGGCTCGAGCTCGCCCGTATCCGTGATCGGCGCTGCGACCACGCGGGCCCCCACCCGTTCCGCCACCAGCTGCCAGGGCACGATGTTGGCGTGATGTTCCATCTCGGTGACGAGGATCTCGTCGCCCGGCCCGAGCCGCGGAGCGAGGAAGCTCCGTGCCACGAGGTTGACGCCCTCGGTGGCGTTTCGCACGAATACGATCTCGCGCCAGTCGGCGGCGCCGAGGAAGTGCTGCACCTTGCGCCGCGCGGCGTCGTGCAGCGCCGTGGCGCGCTGGCTCAGCTCGTAGACGCCGCGGTGGATGTTGGCGTAGTCGTGCTGGTAGAAGCGGGCCTGCGCCTCGATCACGGCGCGCGGCTTCTGCGCGCTCGCGGCACTGTCCAGATAGACGAGCGGTCGGCCGCGCATGCGGGTGGCGAGGATCGGGAACTCCGCGCGCACCGCCTCGATGTCGAAGGCCGGGGCCGCGACGCGACGGTTGGCGAGCCCGCTCAAGCCGCCTCCTCGAGCGGCACGGCGCCGCTCGGCAGCCGCGCCGCGAGGGCGCGGCGGGCCGCCTGCCGGACGGTCGGTTCGGCCAAGCGTTCCACCAGCTCGGCGGCGAAGGCCCAGGTCAACAGCGCGCGCGCCGCCTCCGGTGCCAGTCCCCGTGCCCGCAGGTAGAAGAGGGCTGCAGGATCGAGATCGCCGCAGGTCGCCCCGTGACTGCACTTGACGTCGTCGGCATAGATCTCGAGCTCGGGCTTGGTGTCGACCTCGCCCTCCTCGGACAGGAGCAGGTTGTCGCTCTTCTGGTAGGCGTTGGTACCCTGCGCGCCGGGATGGACGAGGATCTTGCCGGCGAAGGCACTGTGCGCGCGCTCGTCGACGATGCTCCGGAAGGATTGGTCGGAGTGGCTGCAGGGTGCCTCGTGGTGCATGCGCACGAGCGTGTCCACCTGCTCACGGCCGAGCGGCATCGCCACGCCGGCGAGCAGGCACTCGACCCCGCTGCCCTGGATGCGGATCTCGCTCTCGTTGCGCACGAGCGCGCCACCGGCCACCACGGTGGTCTGCCGATAGCGGGCCTCCGCGGCGAGCCGGGCCTCGATCCGGCCGATCGACGTCGCCTCGGCGGCCATGGTCTGCAGCCGGTCGTGCGTCAGCCGGGCGCCGGTGCCGAGCTCGGTCTCGAGGACGAGGTTGGTCAGAACCGGCCCCGGCCCGAGCCCGACATGGCTCTCGATCAGCTCGAGGGCCGCCCCGTCGCCCAACCGGATCCGCACCCGCGGGTGGATCATCCCGGGTGCGACGTCGCCGACCGTGACGAACAGGAGCTGCAGCGGGTCGGCCAGCTCGACCCCGGGACCGATCTCGACCCAGGCTCCACAGTCGCTGAAGGCCGCGTTGAGCGCCGTGAAGGAGCGACCGCCGTCGGGACCGGCGAGCGCCGCTGCGACCGCCTCGGGCCGCGCCTCGGCGGCGCGCGCGAGGCTCTCGACCTGGGCACCCTCCGGGAGGCCTCCGACATGCGACCATTGCGGCTGCAGCCGGCCGTTGACGAACACCAGCCGGCGCGCCTTTGGGCCACCCAGGAGGTGCGGGAGGATGCGCTCGAGGGCCAGCTCCACGGGGGCCGCCGGTCCGGCCGGTCGGTTCGCGTGGCGCGCGACGTCCGAAAACCGCCAGGCCTCGTCGCGGCGGGTCGGAACACCGAGCTCCATGAAGCGCTCGAGGCGCTCGGCGCGGAGCCGGCGGAGCAGGGGGCTGGCGGCCCCCGGCAGGTCCTGGGCCCGCTCCGCGAAGCTGCGGACGAAGCCCGGGTCGGGATCGATCCGACGGCGGCTCTGAATCGCTACCACCGGTCTCCTCCGATCAGGCTGCGAGCCGTGCGCCGAGGACGCCCTCGTAGCCCTGTTCCTCGAGGGCGCGCGCCAGTTCGGGACCGCCGCTGCGGCGGATCTGCCCGTCGGCCAACACGTGCACGACGTCCGGGACGATGTAGTCGAGCAGGCGTTGGTAGTGGGTGATCACGAGGAACGCCCGGTCCGGGCGGCGCAGGCGGTTGACGCCGTCCGCCACGGTCTTGAGGGCGTCGATGTCGAGACCGCTGTCGGTCTCGTCGAGGATGGCGAGACGCGGCTCGAGCATCGCCATCTGCAGGATCTCGTTGCGCTTCTTCTCGCCACCCGAGAACCCGGCATTGAGGTCGCGCTTGAGGAGTTCCTCGCCGATCCCGAGCAGCCGAGCCTGCTCGCGCACCCGGCGCATGAACTCGGCGGCCGGAACCTCGGGCTGTTCGCGGGCCTTGCGGATCGCGTTGATCGCCTGCCGCAGGAAGTACATGTTGGCGACGCCCGGGATCTCGACCGGGTACTGCATGGCGAGGAAGACGCCGGCCCGGGCGCGCTCCTCCGGCTCGAGGGCGAGCAGGTCCTCGCCGTCGAGCCGAACGGTCCCGCCGGTCACCTCGTAGCCGTCGCGGCCGGCGAGCACGTGCGCGAGCGTGCTCTTGCCGGACCCGTTCGGGCCCATCACGGCGTGCACCTCACCCGGTCCCACGCGGAGCGAGAGCCCCTTGAGGATCGGCTTGCCGGCGACGCTCACCTGCAGGTCGGCGATCTCGAGCATGGTCACGTCCATCGTGGTTCGGGAGCGGGTCAGCCGACACTGCCTTCGAGCGAGATGCCCAGGAGCTTCCTGGCCTCGACCGCGAACTCCATGGGCAGCTCGTTCATGACCTCACGGCAGAAGCCGTTGACGATCAGCGCCACCGCGTCCTCCTCCGGGATGCCGCGCTGGCGGCAGTAGAAAAGCTGGTCCTCGCTGATCTTGGAGGTCGTGGCCTCGTGCTCGCACTTGGCGGTGCGGTTGCGCACCTCGATGTACGGCACGGTATGCGCGCCGCAGCGATCGCCGATCAGCATCGAGTCGCACTGCGTGTGGTTGCGCGCACCTTCGGCCGAGCGCTGGATGCGGACCAGTCCGCGATAGGTGTTGTCGGAGCGGCCGGCCGAGATTCCCTTCGAGACGATCCGCGAGCGTGTCCGCTTGCCGATGTGGATCATCTTCGTGCCGGTATCGGCCTGCTGGTGGTTGTTGGTGACCGCGACCGAGTAGAACTCGCCGACCGAGTCGTCGCCCTGCAGGATGCAGGACGGATACTTCCACGTGATCGCCGACCCGGTCTCGACCTGTGTCCAGGAGATCTTGGATCGGCGGCCGCGGCAGGCGCCGCGCTTGGTCACGAAATTGTAGATGCCACCCTTGCCGTCCTTGTCGCCGGGGTACCAGTTCTGAACCGTGGAGTACTTGATCTCGGCGTCGTCGAGCGCGACCAGCTCGACCACCGCGGCATGCAGCTGGTTCTCGTCGCGCATCGGCGCGGTGCAGCCCTCGAGGTAGCTCACATAGGATCCCGCGTCGGCGACGATCAGCGTGCGCTCGAACTGGCCGGTCCCCGAGGCGTTGATGCGGAAGTAGGTGGAAAGCTCCATGGGGCAGCGCACGCCCTTGGGAACGTAGACGAAGCTACCGTCGGAAAAAACTGCCGAATTGAGCGCGGCGAAATAGTTGTCTCCCTGCGGCACGACCGAACCGAGGTAGCGGCGCACCAGATCCTCGTGGCGGTGTACGGCTTCGGAGATCGAGCAGAAAACTATTCCCAGCTCTTCCAGCTTGGCACGGAAGGTGGTCGCCACGGACACGCTGTCGAACACGTAGTCGACGGCGACACCCGCCAGGATCTCCTGCTCGCGGATCGGGATACCGAGCTTGTCGTAGGTGCGACGGATCTCGGGGTCGATCTCCTCGAGCGAGCGCGGCCGCTCCTTCTGGCGGGGCGCCGCATAGTAGGAGATGGCCTGGTAGTCGATCGGCGCGAAGCGCACCTTCTGCCAATCCGGCACCTCCATCGCCTGCCACCGGCGGAACGCTTCGACCCGCCACTCGGCGAGCCAGCCGGGCTCTCCCTTCTTGGCCGAAAGCCGGCGCACCACCTCCTCGTCGAGACCGGGCGCGAAGCGGTCCTCCTCGA
>JBBIIE010000057.1:0-18715 GCA_037446605.1 Geminicoccaceae bacterium
TCCGCTACCCCGGTGGCGGTACCGCCAAGACCGGCGAGCTGCTGGCGAGCAACGGCACCCTCGAGATCGACGTCGCCGGCAAGATCGGCTCGGCTGCCAGGGCGGCCAAGGGTCGGGCGCTCGATCCGGCGAGCGTCCTCGACACCGCGCCCGCCCTGCCGATCGAAGGGCCGGCGTTCCGGGGGCACGGCGAAGCGAACGAAGTCGGCGGGCTCGGCCTCGCATTCCGGCCCGACCTCGAGACGCTGCTGGGCTGACCTGCCGGGGTACCGGGCCGCGGCTCAGCTGCGGCGATAGATGCGGACATGATCCAACTCGGCCTCGGCCGGCCAGGGCGTGCTGGCGTCGGTCGGACCCGGCCACTTCGAGCCGATCTCCCAGGAGACCAGTGGGTAGAGGTCCTTGTCGGTGATGTAGGAGGCCTGCTCGCGCACCACGCGGCCCTCGCAGGTCCACCGCATCGTCGCTGGGGTCCACTCGAAGCCGAAGCTGTGCCAGCCCGTGGCTCCGTTCGGGGCTCGGTAGGAGGCGAGGCCGACCGGGCTACCGTGGGCGTTGGTGTGGAAGGTCGAGGGGTCCTGGCCGACGATCTCGACGATGTCGATCTCGGGCGGCCAGGAGCCATCCGTCGGCAGCAGCCAGACTGCCAGATGCTGACCACGGCCGAGCCGGGTGACCCGCAGCCGGACCTCCCAGTAACCGAAGCGCTGGGCGTGCACCCGCTCGCCGCTCAGCATCGCCGCCACGAACGGGAAGCCACCGAACGCGCCCGCGTCGGCACCCAGGGGGTAGCCGCGGAGCTTGAGGGTCGAGCCGCCGACCTCGTGCAGATAGCCGGCCCGGACGCCCCAGCGCCCGCTCGCCCGCAGCACCTCGCCGACGAGGCGGCCGTCGGCCAGGCGCTCGGCGTCGCCGTACTTGACCGCCTTGTCCTGGTTTCCCGCCAGGTGGCGGACGTTCCAGCGCGCCCAGTAGGGCAGCCACGGACGGCCGACGCCACTCGGTGGCAGTAGGTCGAGCCGGTCGAACCCGTCCTCGAAGGCGAGCGTGTAGCCGGCGGGGGAGGCGGATGCGGAACCCGGTGGGGGCGCCGGCGAGCCGGTGGTGCCGCCGCTCGTGCCGGAGGCCGCGCCCGACGCGGCACCGCCGGATCGCCTGGTCGGCAGGCCCGTTCCGCCGTCGCCCCGCCCTCCCCACGGACCGCGCAGGGCAGGCCCCGGCCAGGGCCACGTGGTCTGCCCGAGCGCGCCTGCGGTCGGCCGCAGCGCCAGCATCGCGGCGACGCCGCCGACCAGCACGCCACGTCGCGGGAGGATCGACATCGGCGGGTCTCCGTGCACCTGCGCCACCTCGGCGCGCCCGTCGAAAGCCCGATTCCGCATCATCGGTCGCCGTACCCGCCGTAGACGTAGGGCCGATCCTGCCTGGTCCCGACCCGGCTGACGACCACGCCCAGGACCGCGCAACCCGAGTCCTCGAGCCGAGAGATGGCGGCGCGCACGGTGGTCCGGTCGACCGCGCCGGCCGCCACGGTGACCACGGTGCCGTCGGACTGCCGGCCGAGGACCAGTGGATCGACCACCCGCATGACCGGGGGCGTGTCGAGGAGCACGAGATCGTAGCGGCTGCGCGCCTGCGCCAGGAGGGAGGCCATCGGCCGTCCCTCGAGCAGGGCACGGGTGACCTGGCGGAGCGGCCGCGCCAGAACGAACTCGGCGCCGCTGCCACGGTCCTGGACGACGAGGTCGTCGAGCGTGGCGGTGCCCATCAGCAAGGCGTCGAGCGGCACGAAGCGAGGCACGCCGATCAGCGACGCGAGCATCGGCCGGCGGAGGTCGCCGTCGATCGCCAGCACCTTCAGGCCGTCGGCCGCTGCAACCCGGGCGGCCGCCGCGACCAGGGAGGACTTGCCGTCGCCCGGTAGTGGCGAGGTCACCGTGAGGATCCGCGGCCCTTGGCCGGCACCGCCCGGCTGCAGCCGGGCGAGCAGGGCACGGACCGTCTCGGCGACGTCGCCGGCCGGCCGCTCGACCACGAGGTCGGGCAGGCTCGTGCGCCGCACGAGCCCCCGCCGGATCGTCCGGATCCCACCGAGCGCCGGCAGCCCGGTCGCCTGGACCGCGTCGTCGACCGTGCCGACGGTCTGGTCGAGCCGCCTGCGGGCGAAGGCGATCCCGAGCGTGCCGAGGACCCCGATCGCCCCGCCGATCGCACCGAGAAGAGCAGGGCCGGGGCTCGAGGGCCGCACCGGCACGGCCGCCTCGGAGACGATCCGCGCGTCGGGTCCGTACGCCTCCAGGCTGGCCAGGGTCTGCTCGTAGCGCTGCCGATAGAGGTCGTAGAGCTTCTGCTTGCTCTCGGCCTCGGCGGCCAGCTCCGTGACCCCGGCTCGACCGGCGGCGCTCGCCGCCGCCTCGCGCTCGGCGGCACGGATCTGCTCGTCGAGACCGGATGCCCGGGCACGCAGCGAGGCCAGCCGGCGCTCGAGGTCGCGGCGCACGCCCAGAACCTCACCCTGGATCTGCTCGCGCAGCTGGCCGAGCTCCCGCTGCAGCGCGACCATGCGCGGATGACGCGGCCCGAACTGCACCGCGCTGTCGGCCAGCTGGCGCTGCAGTCCGGCCTCGCTCTCCCAGAGCGTGCGCAGTCGTGGCGTCACGAGCGCCTCGTTCAGGACGTTGTAGCGGCCGGCCTGGGCGGCGCCGGCGATCTGGTCGAGATCGGACTGGATCGCTGCCCGCTGCGCGTCGATCTCGCGTCGCTCGGCGCGCAGCGCCACCAGCGCCTGGGCCGTCACGCTCCCGCTCGCGCCGGCCTCGACACTGCGGCCCGAGGCCTCGAGCTCACGCAGCCGGGCGCGGGTCGCCTGCAGCTCGGCATAGAGCTCGTCGGCGCGCCGGCGCAGCTGGCGGTTCGCCTGCAACGTGGCCTCGCGCTTGCTCGCGATCTGGTCTTCCACATAGGCGCGCATCAGCGCGTTGACGAAGTCGGCCGCCAGCACCGGGTCCGGTGCGGTGAAGCTCACCTCGATCGCATAGCTCTGGGTCTCGGCGACCACCTGGAGCCTGCGCTGGACGCGCTCGACGAGCTCGCCCAGGTCGGTTTCGGGGGCGGCCTCGCGGGCGGGGTCGAGATCCTCGAGCCACGCGGCGAGCGAGGCCGGCAGACCGGGCAGCGCCGCGAGCCGCGCGGCGAGCGAGACGCCGGGCGCGAAGGCCGGGTGGCGATCGAGCCCGGTCGACCGCACCGCCGCCTCGACCATGGCCCGCGAGGACAGCACCTTGGCCTCGCTGCGCCCGCCCCAGGGCTCCACCGTGCGCTCCGAGCTCACGGTCTGGAACTCTGGGATCGCCACCCGCTGGGTCTCGATCGTGAGGAGCCCCTCGGCGGTCCAGGCGCGCGGAACGAGCGTACCGAGCCAGGCACCGGCAACGCCCAGGGTGACGCCGCCGACCAGGCACCAGGGCAGCGCACGGCGCAGCAGCGCCAGGACCTCGGCGAAGTCGAGGCCGGTGGCCGGTCGGGGCGGTGCCGGCCGCGGCTGCGGCGGCGCCGGCGGCGTGGGCACCCCGGAGGCGACCTGGCGCGGTCGGAAGGCTGGGTTGGGGATCAGCATCGCCGGCCTCCGGCCGTGTCGGGCGGTCGGCGCATGCTCAGGCCCCGAGCGCCGGCGCGCTGCGAGTGAGCAGCAGGAGCCGTCCCCAGACCGTGCGGTCGAGCAGCCACGAACTGGCGAGGAACAGCAGGCCGCCGAGCGGCACCTCGATGGCCAGTCGCACGGCAGGCTGGAACTCGCCGGTCACGAGTGCCGCGGTCGCCAACAGGCCGAGCGCCATGACCGAGGTCGCAGCGAGGCTCGGGGCGATGTCGGCCAGGAGAGCACGGCGCGGCACCGCGAGGCAGGCGGCCAGGAGCTTGACGGTCAGGTGCAGGCTGACGAGCTGGGCCGCGGCCCGCGCGGCGACCGCCGGGAGGAGGCCGAGCGGAGCCAGGAGAACCGCCAGGGCGATCGCCGGCAGCAGCATGCCGGCGTTGAGCCGGGCGGCGCCCCGCGCGTCGCCGATCGAGATCAGCACCTGGGCCGCCACCGCGGTGAGCCCGGCCACCAGCCCGCAGGCGGCGAGCAGCCGCAGCGGTGCGACGGCGCCCACCCAGGCCGCTCCGAGCAGAACCAGGACGAGGGGCTCGGCGAGCACGGCGAGGCCGGTGAAGGCGGGCAGGCAGATCAGCCCGGCGAGCTGCAGGGTCCCGCGGGCGGCCTCGGCATGCCGGGGGCGGTTGCCCTGCAGGCGAGCCAGCACCGGGAGCGAGAGGTCGGCGACCGAGACACCGGACAGCAGCAGGAGCGACTGGGTCAGCCGCTCGGCCACGTAATAGGCCCCGACCGCCTCGGCTGGCAGCACGATCCCCAGCATCACGACCAGGGCCACGGCCGAGGCACTCGGCAGCGCATAGCCGATCAGCGGGACGGCGAGTCGCGCCAACGATCGCGCGGCCGCCGGATCGAAGCGCGCCCGCGGCCGCCAGCCGGCGGCGAAGCCGACGGTGGCGAGGCTCACGACGGCGTTGACGAGCTGGACCGCGACCAGCGCCCAGGCGCCGAGCCCCTCGAGCGCAAGGGCGATCCCGACCGCGTGGGAGAGCAGGATCGCGAGCAGGGCCCGTAGCGCCAGCGCCCGGTAGTCGAGCCGGCGCCGCAGAAGCCCGGCCAAGAGGAAGGTGAGCGATTGCAGCACGCACAGGAGCGAGAGGGTGACCAGGATCGGCGCCAGGAGCGGCTTGTCGGCGAGCCGGGCGAGGCCGCCCGCGAGCAGCGCCGTGAGCCCACCCAAAAGCAGGCCGAGCCCGAGATTGGCCCACAGCGCGGTGTCGATCTCGACGCCGCTGAGCCGCGGCCGCTGGATGACGGCCTCGACCAAGCCGTGGCGCAGTCCGACCTGGACGACCAGGACGGTGGTCGTGGCGATCGCCACCACGCCGAACTCCTCGGGCGACAGCAGCCGCGCCAGGACCAGGGTGAAGAGAAAGGTCAGTCCCTCACCGCTGGCGATCTCGACCACGCGCCAGAAGGCGCCGCGGGCGACCGCCGCGGCGCCGAACGGCGCCCAGCCGCCCGGCACCTCCTCCTCCAGGACGGTGGACGGCCGGATCATGCCGAACTCGCGTCGCGGCGGAGCAGCCACTCGAGCATCGGCGCGCGCTCGGCGGGCACGAGCCGCTGGATCAGGGCGGCGCGGGAGACGGCGTCGGGACCGAGACCGGCGGCGAGCGCCCAGGCGAGCCTCAGCGCCTTGCGGCGCGGCCCATCCCCCGACGCGAGCAGGGCGCGCACCAAGCCCATCGTGGCCCGCAGCCGGCTGTGCGCCTCCGGCGCGAGCCGGGCCAACGCCAACCGGTGCTCCTGGTAGGCCGGCGAGGCCGCGAGCAGCCGCTCCGGCTCGACCGAGAGCCCGAGCTCGCCCGCGAACGCCGCGAGCCAGCGTACCCTGGCCTCATCGAGCGCGAGCCTACGGGCGAGCTGGGCGGGGTCGAGCCGGCTCGCCATCCAAGAGTTGCGCTCGTGCACCCGATAGCTCGCGAGAACCGCGTCGATCGTCGCGACCTCGCCGAGCAGCGGAGCTGCGGTGTTGAGCAGCGTGTCGACGAACGGCAGCTCGCTCCGATCGGCGACGCGCTCGACCAGCGCCGCGGCGTAGGCGTTGCCGCTCGTGGGCGGCCCCGGGTAGTCGCCACACCGCAGCAGCTCGGCACGGAGCCACTGGGTGTCCGGCAGGGTCGGGTACTTGGGGAAGACCACGCCCGTCGGCCGGCCGGCGGCGTCGATCACCTTCATCCGGCCCTGGAGCTTGGCGAGTTCCTGCCGCCAGTGGCGCAGCACGGTGGCGCAGGCATTCGGGTGCAGCACGTCGTCGGAATCGAGGAACACCACGATCGGCGTGGCGAGGCGCCGCCAGCCGGCGATGCAAGCGGCCCGATGCCCGCGCTGCTCCTGGAAGATCGTCACGATCCGGGCGGCCCGCGTCGCGATCACGGCGCGCGACTCGTCGGTCGAACCGTCGTCCACCACCACCACGGGTGGCTCGGGTTCGAGCTCCTGGGCGAGCGCGCTGTCGATCGCCGCGGCGACGAACCGGGCATAGTTGTGATTGGCGATGACGATGCCGATCGGAGCGAACCGGCTCACGGGCCCCTGCTCGCGCCGACGGTGGCGGGGCTCGCCAGCCGAGCCAGCTCGGCGCTGCCGCCCGTCCCCCCCCATCGGCGGGCCGGCAGGAACCGCCAGGCGAGGGCGCGGTCGGCGAGCGGCCGGGGTGCGAGGGCCACCACCGCCTGCCAGAGGAGGAGGAGGATCTTCTTGCGAGCCGGTTCGGTCGTTCCGAGGGTCGCAAGGCAGGCGGCGGGCAGGTATCCGGCCGCGCGGCGTCCGGGCCGGCGGCCGAGCCGGGCGAGCACCAGCTCGAGGTCCTGGTGCCAAGCCGAGCGCTGGCGAATCCGATCCAGGTCGAGTGGCAGGCCGAGCTGGCGGGCGCGTGCCTCGAGATAGGCGAGCTGGCCCTCGAACAGCGCGTGCAGCCGCTCGAAGCGCTCGGGCCCGAGGTCCGCCGAACGCGAGTCGGCGCCGGCGTGCACGCGCTTGCGGGCCAGCGGCTGGCCCAGACTGTCGACCTCGCCGAAGAAGGGCGCGTCGACCCCGAGCCCGAGGTCCCAGTAGGGCAACGGCGTGGCCGGCTCGCCGCGCCGCTCGAGGAACTCGCGCGCGTACGCGTTGCCGCAGGCCGGGACCGACGGATAGCTGCCCTGCTCGAGCTGGAGCGCGCGCATGCGGGTCGCGTCGAGATCGGGCGGCCAGATGGGCCGCGGCCCGTGCACGGTCCGACCGGTATCGTCGATCGTGATGATCTGGAATTGCAGCTTGGCCAGGCCGGGTCGCCAATGTCGGGCGACGGTCGAGGCGGCGTGTGGTTCGAGCAGATCGTCGCCGTCGAGGAAGATCACGATCTGGCCGCGGGTCAGCGGCCATGCCTGGGCATAGGCGGCTGCCTGGCCGCCGTTGCTCGGCCGCAGGACCGCGCGCACCCGCTCGCCGTAGGAACGGATCAGCTCGGGCGTGCCGTCGCTCGAGGCGTCGTCGACGACCACGACGTCGCAGACCGGGTGGTCCTGCGCGAGCGCGCTGTCGATCGCCGGGGCGGCGAACGGTCCGGCATTGTACGTGCCGACCACGATGCTCACCGACGGCAGCTCCGGCATTGACGGCTCCTCGGCACGCACGCGATGCGACTGCGCCGCTCGCCGTGGCGCGGGCCCCTGCTCCGGGTCGCGCCGCGGCCGCTCGCGGCACCCGCCGGCTTGTCCCGGGGGCCGCCCCGTCCCCCCATCCCCGACCTTGATAGGAGGTCCGGGCACCGCCGTCGAGCAGGGCTCCGCGCCGGTCCGGCCGTGGCGTGCGGAACCGAGCGTGCCGTAAGCCGCACTCATGGCTGCAACGCCTCCCGGCGGGCCGATCCGGGCACCTCCCAGGTGACCCAACGGGCTCCGCGCAGCGCCTGCAAGACGCCGAGGGCGGCTCCGGCGAAGGCCAGAAGCACGTTCACCAGACGCTCCACTGGCCGCAGGCCGAGCCACAGGCCGGCGGTCAGCCCGACCAGGCCTGCAGCGAGCAGGAGCACGGTCGGCAGCCAGCCGACCAGGAGCGCCAGGGCGCCCGTTGCGGTCACGGCCGCGCCGGCCAGCAGCCAGCCCGAGAGCCAGCGGGCGACGCGGTGGGCGAGATACTTGTAGAGGTGCCAGGGGTCGAGCCGGCGCAGCTCCGGCCAGAGCATCCGATGCACGTGCCAGCACTCGCACGCGATCCGAGCCTTGCGGCGGAACTCGTCGGCCGGCTCGGTGGTGTGGGTCTCGAACGCCAGGAGGTCGGGCGCGCTCACCACGCGCCCTCCCTGGAGCAGGACCCCGAGCGAGACGAACAGGTCGTCGAACAAGCCCAGCGGCACCGGCCGGTGCAGGGCGCGGCGGATCGCGAACAGCGAGCCGTCGGCACCCAGCACCGAGCCGGTCGACGTCTCGAGCCGCTTGGTCCACTCGTTGAACCGCCAGTAGCCGGCACCGACCTCGGCGGTCGCCGAGGAGCCGGCGTTGGCATAGTGGAGGGTCGAGCAGACGCAGCCGATCGACGGGTCGGCGAACCAGCGGCGCAGCACCGCGACGGCCGAACGGTCGATCAGCACGTTGGCGTCGGTGAACATGACGATCGAGGCGTCGGTCATCTCGACGAGCCGGTTCATGCCGTGCGTCTTGCCGCGCCGCTCGGGCGAGACCAGCAGCCTGATGCGGTCGGCGTAGCCGCGCAGGATCTCGGCGGTGCCGTCGCTCGCCGCGTCGCAGTAGACCAGGATCTCGAGGGCGCCGCCTTCGGCCGCGCGCAGGGCCAGCAGGTCTTCGAGCTTCTGCCGGATCACCCGCGCCTCGTTGTAGGCGCAGAGGCAGATGGCGAAGGTCTCGGCCGCGGGCTCGGCCGGCGTCCTGGCCGGATCGGGCGCCGGTGGGAAACGGACCAGCCGGCGCACGAGCAGCAGGCTCGCTTGGTACGGCCCGAACGGCCACAGCCCGGCCAGGAGCAGCAGCAGGGCCAAGTCCGCCAGGATCCAAACCGAGGTCGACACGGCGGGCACCCGTCAGTAGGCGTTGCGGGACAAGAGGCTCGCGCGCGGGGTGCGGAGCAGGATCTCGAGGTCGAGCCAGATCGACCAGCGCTCGATGTATTCGAGGTCGAGCCGGACCCGTTCGACCAGTTGGCGCTCGGTCTCGGTAGTGCCGCGCCAGCCTTCGACCTGGGCGAGGCCGGTGATGCCCGGCGGCACCCGCAGTCGACGCGCGATGTCGGTCACGACCTCCTCGTAGGCCCGGCCGCCGACCATCGCCTCGAGCGGGTGCGGCCTCGGGCCGACGAGCGACATCTCGCCCTTGAGCACGTTGATGAGCTGCGGCAACTCGTCGAGGCTGGTGCAGCGCAGCAGGGCCCCGACCCGGGTGACCCGCGGATCGCCCCGTGCGGTCAGCCGGCGCCCGCCCGGATCGGCGGCGGCGGCGTGCATGCTGCGGAACTTGAGGATCTCGAAGACGCGGCCGTCGAGCCCGGCGCGCGGCTGGCGGAACAGCACCGGACCCGGACTGTCGAGCTTGACGGCGAGGGCGATCAGGGCGAACAGCGGCGCAGTCAGCACCAGGAGCGCACCACCCACGAAGAGGTCGACCGCGCGCTTGAGTGCGCGCTCGGCGGCGTCCAGCGGCGGGTCGGTCAGCTTGGCCACGACGGTCGGCTCCCGGCTACCCCCGGGCAGGACCAGTCGGACCGGCACGGGCAGGGCCAACAGGAGGTCGAACAGCCGGCGACGGCGGAGCTCGTCGCCCTCCAGGCTCGCCAGCAACGCCGCGGTGAGCCATGTCTCCCGCGGTTGCAGGTGTGCCAGCTGGTCGCGGATCCGCTCGAGGCCTGCCGCGTTGCGCGGCACGCGGAGAAGGTGCGAGGCGGCGCCGACGGCGGAGATGGCCGGCGACGGGTCTCCCTCGCCGACATCGGCGAGCAGGACGACCGACCCGCCGGTCGCGGCCGCCGCCGATGCTGCGGCGCCGCGCGCCAGGGCGAAGCGGGCAGCGGCGAGGCCGACGAGGGCGACGGCCAGCCAGAGCAGCGCCGCCTCGAGCGGCACGGCGCCGGGCGGGGCGGCTGCGAGCCGCAGCGCGGTCACCGCGGTGATCACGAGCACGAGGATCACGGCGGCCGCCAGAAGCGAGCGCGGGGCGACCTCGAGGACCCGCTCCCGGTAGCCACCGGACGCCAGCAACGCGAGGCCGAGCAGCGGCCCACTCATCAGGACGGCGGCGAGCTCGGCTCTTGGCGACTCGCCGGCCGGCTCGACAGCGATCCCGGTAAGCGACACCAGGACGATGTCGGCCAACGCCAGGAGCCCGGCCCAGCGGCCGACCGGTGCGGCGGCGACCGGGCCCGGGGCAGCCGCCTCCCGGCCGAGGCCGGCGATGTCCTCGGCCGAGGTGCTCATCGGTCGGATCCGAGCTCGGGCGAGGCCGACCCGTCCTCGGCGAGCCGTGGCCAGCCGACCAGAGCAAGTGCCAGGAACTGGACGTAATAGGCGTTGAGGTAGCCGCCCAGCAAGAGGACCTGGATGAGGAATGCCCAGGAGAGGATGCGCTCCGGCGAGCCGGCGAGCAGGACCACGAGGTACAGTGGCGCGAATGCCGCCAAGCCGATGAGGCCGTACTCGACGAGGAGCTTGAGCCAGAGCGTGTCCTGCACGGCGTAGTCGAGCCCACGGATCACGTCCTCGAGGGCGCCGGGTCCGGCGCCGAACAGCAGACGGGTCGGGTCGGCGAGCGTATCGGCGGCCAGCCTGTAGGGCGCCACGAAGCGCATCGTGCCGCTCGAGAGCGGCTCGGCGAATTCGTCGAGCCGGGCGAGGAAGAGATCGAGCGGCGGCAGCTCGCGCAGTACCCAGGCGGCCACCAGCACGAGCACGCCCAGCACGATCGGCCACGGCCGGCGGGCCGCGAGGCATACCGGCACCCCGAGCAGCCCGAGGAGCACGAGGCCCGTGCCCGACACGGTCACCAGATAGGCGGCACCGTAGAGCGCGAGCCGCCACGGGCGGGCCGCCGTCAGGAGCTCGACCAGGATCGCCAGCGCCAGGGTCTGGGCGAAGTGGGATGGCTCGAGGAAGACGAGGCCGGTCGACTTGAGCCAGGGAGCGCCGTCCCAGATCGGGATGCGCAGGTTGAAGCCGCCGATGAACCATGTCTCGGGCAGGACCTGGTCGAACGGGAACATGGCCGCACGGCCGAGCAGGAACTGCACCGCGAACTGCCCGAGGCCGAGGACCGCCACGGCGATCATCAGGGTGCCGAAGGCATCGAGGATCGCCCGGCGTTCCGCCGGGGAGACCGGCGCGATCGCCACGAACGGCAGGTAGATGGTCGCAAGGAGCGCCAGGGAGGCGAGCGAGACCCGGCTGGTCTGGCCGATCAGCGAGGCGAGGAGGCCGCACAGCGCGAGGCAGTACAGCAGGACTCGCAGCGGCTCGATGGCGAGGCGGCCGGACAGCACACCCCAGGCGAAGCCAGCGAGCCCGACCAGCAGACCGACGCCGACGATCCCGCCGGTACCGGGCACCGCAAGGCGCTGCAGCAGCACCGCGGCGAGCATCATCAGCAGGATCGGCGCCGGGCAGGCGGCGCGCCACGTCTCCGTCCCGGCCGACGCGGCGGCGGGCGCGTCCGGTAACGCGGCTCGCGCCGCGTGGCCGGAGAGCCCGCTCGCCACGGTCACGCTCCTGCCCGGCGAACCACCGGCCGCAGCCTACGCCGCCGGGCCGGTGCATCCTGAGGCGACCCGCCACGGTCGCCACGCGCGTCGGACTGCCTTTTCTCCCGAGCCACCCGCCGAATCCCAATAGTCTCGATACAGTTCTCGCCGCAGGCGAACGTTCAGCCCGCGCCTATCCAACCAATCGGCGAACTCGTCCGTCAAGCTTCATCATCGAATGGGTCGGCTGTTCCCTGTCAAGACCAATCTCGTACGCGTTGCAGCCTTGGTGAACGAAAATCCGGGAAGTGCAGTTTCCCAACCTACGGGAGACCACGGAACGAGCTCTGTCGCTCACAATTCTAACTCGGGTAGCTTCGACAGGTGCTTGTTCACCTGCTCCGTGCGGGCGCAGCCGTCCCGCCCTGGTCAACGCCGACCGGTTGCCGCATGCTGCCAGCGACGACGAGTCGGCAACCTCGGGACCAGTGAGTCGGCATGTCCCCCCTCACCCGTCGCATCGCCCAGGGCTCGGGCGCCGAGCCCGCCGACCTCGTGATCCGCGACGTCCGCCTGCTCGACCTCGTGACGGGGTCGCTCCTGCCCGGCGACATCGCGGTCTGCGGTGAGACGATCGTCGGCACGCTCGAGCGCTACGAGGGCCGGCGGGTGATCGAGGGCCGCGGCCGGATCGCCGTGCCGGGCTTCGTCGACACCCACCTCCACGTCGAATCCTCGCTCGTCCACCCGCTCGAGCTCGAGCGCTGCGTGCTGCCGCGCGGGGTGACGACGATGGTCTGCGACCCGCACGAGATCGCCAACGTCCTGGGTGTCGAGGGCATCCGCTGGGTCCTCGACTGTGCCGCCGCGATGGCCCTCGATCTGCGGATCCAGCTCTCCTCCTGCGTGCCCGCGACCGCCTTCGAGACCGCCGGCGCCCGGCTCGAGGTCGAGGACCTCCTCCCTCTCCTCGCCCACCCCAAGGCCCTCGGGCTCGCCGAGGTCATGAACTTCCCGGGCGTGCTCGCCCGCGATCCGGGACTCGTGGCGAAGCTCGAAGCCTTCGCGGACCGGCCGATCGACGGCCATTGCCCGCTGCTCGCGGGTAAGGGGCTCTGCGGCTACGTCGCGGCCGGCATCCGCACCGAGCACGAGGCGACCCGCCCCGAGGAGGCGCTCGAGAAGCTCCGCAAGGGCCTTCGGGTGCTGATCCGCGAGGGCTCGGTCTCGAAGGACCTCGCCGCCCTTTCACCCCTGATCTCGGCCGACACCTCGCCCTTCCTCGCCTTCTGCACCGACGACCGCAACCCGCTCGACATCGAAGAAGAGGGCCATCTCGACCATCTCGTGCGCGAGGCGATCCGCAAGGGCGCCCCGCCGCACCACGTCTACCGGGTCGCGAGCTGGTCCGGGGCGAGCACCTTCGGGCTCCAGGATCGGGGCTTCCTCGCCCCCGGCCGGCGGGCCGACATCGTGCTCCTGGACGATCTCGAGGCCTGTGCGGTCTCCGAGGTCGTCGTGGGCGGCCGTCCGATCGACGAGGCCCTCGCCGCGCGCCCGCCGGGCCCCGCCCCGGTCGGCCGGGCGAGCGTGCGGGTCCGACGGCTCGAGCCTTCGGCGTTCGCCATCCCCGCCCCGGTGGGATCGAGCGTGCCCGTGATCGGCGTGATCCCGGGCAAGATCATCACCGAAAAACTCGAGGCCGCACCCCCGCGCCGCGATGGGCATCTGCACGCCGATCCGCAAGCCGATCTCGCCAAGGTCGCGGTGATCGAACGCCACGGCAGGAACGGCAACATCGGCCGGGGCTTCGTCCGTGGCTTCGGGCTCGCGCGCGGGGCGATCGCGAGCTCGGTCGGCCACGACAGCCACAATCTCACGGTCGTGGGCGTGGAGGATGCGGCGATGGCGCTCGCCGCGAACCGCGCGGCCGAACTCGAGGGCGGCTTCGTCGTGGCGACGGCCGAGCGCGTGTTGGCCGAGCTCGCGCTCCCGATCGCGGGGCTCCTGACGGATCGGCCGCTCGCCGAGGTCACGGCCGCGCTCCGGGCCTTGCGCACGGCCGCCCGCGCCCTGGGCTGCACGCTCCCCGAGCCCTTCCTCCAGGTGGCCTTCCTGCCGCTCCCGGTGATCCCGCACCTCAAGATCACCGATTTCGGCCTCTTCGACGTCGACCGCTTCGAGCTCGTGCGGCTCTAGCTCGGCTCAGCGGAAATAGACCGGATCGCGCAGGTCCGGGTAGAGCTGCGCCACCCATTCGCCGTAGCCGTTGAAGATCCTGGTCGGGATCTTCTCGGCCTCGCCCAAGGGCTGCTCCATCCTCTGGCTCCAGCGCGGGTGCGGCACGTCCGGGTTGACGTTCGCCCAGAAGCCGTATTCGTGGTCGGCCACCTCTTCCCAGAAGGTCTTGGGCCTTTCGTCCGTGAAGCGGAAGCGGACGATCGACTTGACGCTCTTGAAGCCGTACTTCCAGGGAACGGCGAGGCGGATCGGGGCACCCATCGATTTCGGCAAGGGCTTGCCGTAGACGCCGGTCACGAGAAAGGCGAGCTCGTGCGTCGCCTCGGCCATGGTGAGCCCCTCGGTGTAGGGCCAGGGATACCAGAAGGCGCGCTGGCCGGGCGCCATCTTGGCGTCCATGAAGGTCTGCATCTCGAGGAACCTGGCCGATCCCAGCGGGCGCGCGAGCTCGACGAGGCGCGCGAGCGGGAAGCCCGTCCAGGGGACGACCATCGACCAGGCTTCGACACAGCGGTGGCGGTAGATCCGCTCCTCGAGCTCGACCTTGGTCAGGAGCTCGTCGACGTCGAGCTCGAAGGGCTTCTCGACGAGGCCCTCGATGCGGATCCGCCAGGGCTTCGTCACGAGCGCCTCGGCCGCCTTGGCGATCTGCTTGTGCGAGCCGAACTCGTAGAAATTGTTGTAGGTCGTGGCGAGCTTCCCGTCGGTGAGCTTGCGGTCGTCGACCGTCCAGTTCGGGTTGCGCGGCACCGCCGCCGCACTTCCTCGCGCGAGCAGACCGGTGGTGGCGAGCGCGCCGAGCCCGGCCAGCAGCGGTCGGCGGCCGAGGACGAGCGGTTCCGGCGTGACGAGCCGTTCGGGGAGCTGCCAGGGGCGGGAGCGGCGGACGTGCGCCATGGCGGCGGCCTCGCGGTTCCGGTCTGGACGTCAAGATAGGGCGGGAGATCGGTTCCGTCCCGCCCCCTCGCCTCACGTTCCCGGGATCGGGGCCCGTTCTCGCCGAACCTGCAGGAACGCCGTGCCGGCGAGCAGCGCGATCCCCACCGCCTCGGCGAGCCGCTCCGGGCTCACGAGCAGCGCCGCGGCGAGGCCGAGGGCCACCCGCTCGAGCGGGCCGCAGGGTCGCAGGAACTGGCCGGCCAGCGCCGCGGCCAGCGCGAGCACACCAATGGTGGCCGTGGCGCAGGCGACCGCCACGCGCCAGGGCTCGCCGATCACGAGGAGTTCGGGCTGGTAGACGAACAGGAAGGGCACGAGGAAGCCCGCCGCACCCAGCCGCACCGCCTCGCGCCCGGTCGCCCAGAGTTCGGAACGGGCGAGGCCGGCCGCGGCGTAGACCGCGAGCGCCACGGGCGGGGTGATCGCCGAGAGGATCGCGAAGTAGAAGGCGAACATGTGCGCGGCCGGCGTCACCACGCCGAGCTTGACGAGCGCCGGCACCAGCAGCGCCACCATGACGATGTAGGCGGGCGTGGTGGGCATCCCCATGCCGAGCACGATGCCCGCCACCATGGTGACGAGGAGGGCCAGGAGCAGGCTGTTCTGGGCGAGGGTGACGAGGAGCGCCGTGAGGCTGATGCCGAGCCCGGTCAAGGCGATCGTGCCGATGACGATGCCGGCACACGCACAGGCGAGCGCAACCGAGAGCGTGTTGCGCGCGCCGTCCTCGAGCGCGTCGAGAACGGCGCCGAAGCCGATCCCCTCCCGCGTGCCGGGCCGCAGGAGCGCCACCGGGAAGCAGGCGAGAAGACCGATCAGTGCCGCCCGCGGGGCGCTGTAGCCGGCCAGCAGCGTGCCGAGCAGGAGCGCGATCGGCAGGAAGAGGTGGCCGCGCTCGCGCAGGACCTGGGCGAGCCGCGGCACCTCGGGGTCGGCGAGGCCCGCCAACCCCTGCCGGCGCGCCTCGAGGTGCACGGTCGCGAAGGCCGCCACGTAGAAGAGGAGGGCCGGGACGAGCGCCCAGATCGTCACCTGCAGGTACGAGACGCCCAGGAACTCGGCCATCACGAAGGCGGCCGCGCCCATCACCGGCGGCATGATCTGGCCACCCGTCGAAGCCACGGCCTCGACCGCCGCGGCGAAGGGCGGGCGGAAGCCGGTCCGCTTCATGAGCGGGATCGTGATCTGGCCCGTCACCATGACGTTGGCGACGGCACTGCCGGACACCGAGCCGAAGAGCGAGGAGGACAGCACCGCCACCTTGCCCGGCCCGCCGACGCTGCGGCCGGTGGCGGCGATCGCGAAGTCCATGAAGAGTCGGCCCGTGCCCGAGCGCTCCATGAAGCTTCCGAACAGCACGAAGACGATCACGTAGGCGGCCGAGACGCCGAGCACCGTGCCGAAGATGCCCTCGGTCGTGAGGTAGAGCTGATCCAGGAGCGTCTTGGCGTCGACGGTGGTGAAGAGCAGCGCGTAGGCGAGGAAGGCGAGCGCGGTCGCGGGCAGCGCCCAGCCCAGGACCCGCCGCGTCGCCTCGAGGACGAGCAGCACCGCGAGCCCGGCCGCCACGAGGTCGGCGGTGGTCGGCTCGTCGATGTAGGGGATGCGGTTGACGAGCTGCTCGTAGGTCCAGATCGGATAGAGCGCGACCGCGGCCCCGAGGACCAGGAGGACGAGGTCCTCGGGGCCGGGAGCGGTGCGCCCGCGGCGGGTCGGCACCAGGAGGAAGACCAGCAGGAAAGCGAAGAGGAGGTGGAGGGCGCGGAAGATCATCGCCTCGGGTGGCCCCATCGCCGCCACCCAGAGATGCCAGAGCGCCATGCCGACCGCGATCGCGCGGACCACCTGCCGCCAGGGGCCCGCGCTCGCCGGTACCTCCTCGCTCACGGGGCCACCCGAGGCCTCGAGCGCGCGACCCGGCTCAGAGCACGCCCTTGGCCTTGTAGTGGGCGACCGCTCCGGGGTGGAACGGCACGCCGATGTCCTGCGCCATGGCTTTCGGCGTGAGGCCCTGGATCGCCTTGTTGACGGCCACGAGGTCCCCGAGATTGGCCTCCACGGCCTCGAGCATCTTCGTCACCTGCGCCGCCGGCAGCTTGCAGGAGACGAGGAGATGCGTGGCGTAGCCGACCGCCTGCACGTCCTTGGTCTGTTTCGGATAGGTCCCGGCCGGGATGGTCACCGCGGCGTAACCCGGGTTGATCTTGCGCAGCGCCGCGATCTTCCCGTCGTCGAGCGAGAGCAGCTCGATCGCGCGCGCCGAGGCGAGGTCCATCACGGCACCGGACGGGATCGTCGTGCCGAGCGTGAACGCCTGGGCGTGGCCGTCCTTCATCAGCGAGACCGCGTCGTTGTAGGAGGCCATGAAATTGACCTTGAGATCGCCGTAGCTCAGCCCGAAGACCTGCAGCACGTGCTGCGTGACGACCTCCGCGGTGTTGCCGCGGGTCTGTGCGGCGAGGCTCCTGCCCTTGAGATCTGCGACCGACTTGATCCCGGCGTCGGCCAGGACGACGATCTGGAAATATTGCGGGTAGAGGGTCGCCAGGTTGCAGACGTTCTCGGTCTTCCTGGGGAACGGTGCCACGCCGTTGAAGCCGTCGACGGTCGAGATCGAGTTGCCGAAGCCGATCTCGGCCTTGCCCTCGTCGACGCCGCGCACGTTGGCGATGCCGGCCCCGGGCAGGGTCTGCACGGTCACGCCCGGCAGCGCCTTCTCCCACATCCCCTTGAGCGCACCGCCGAGCGGCACCCACACACCCCCTTGCGGGCCCGTCATGAGCCGGAGCGTTTCGGCCGAGGCCGGCGTCGCCGCTGCGAGCGTCAGAGCCGCTATGGCCGAAAGCGTGATCTTCCGCATCCTTCACCCCCCGATCGGTGCCGCCACCCGCTTAACCGGGTCGGGGCGGACCCGGCAAGGCCCGTCGCCCGAGGAACTCAGCCGTGCGAGCCCTTGGCCTTCTCCGAGATCCAGTCCATGAGCGCCAGGAGCACGCCCGAGACCACGAAGGTCATGTGCACGACGACCAGCCAGAAGATGTCCTCCTTGCTCACCGCGGTCACGTTCATGAATGCCTTGAGCAGGTGGATCGCCGAGATCGCGACGATCGAGGCCACCAGCTTGAGCTTGAGGCCCGAGAAGTCGAGTGTGCCCATCCACTCCGGCCGGTCTTTCTGGTCCGTCGTTTCGATCTTCGAGACGAAGTTCTCGTAGCCCGAGAAGATCACCATCAGGACGAGCGAGCCGGCCAGCGTCAGGTCGACGAGGGCGAGCACGGCGAGCACGACGTCGCTCTCCTTCATCGCGAGCACGCCCGGGACGTAGTGCACGAGCTCCTGGACGAACTTGACGAGCAGCATGGCGAGCGCGAACACGAGGCCGACGTAGAACGGCGCCATGAGCCAGCGGCTCGCGAAGATCAGCCGCTCGAGCGAGCGTTCCATGGGCTTGCGTCTCCGGCGGGGGTCGAGGTCCGGGGCAGGGACCGAGGTCCAGCGTGGCCGCGAGCATGCCGACCGCCGCCGCCCACGTCGATGCCCGCGCGGCCACGGTCGGCGTCCGGCGCGCCGCGGCCCTTCGCCACCGGAGCGCCCCCACCAAAGAACGGGCCGGCCTACCACCTTTGCGCCCTTGTCCCGAAGAGTGCCCACCGGAAGCATGCGTGTGGCATCTCCCCTCGCCCCCGAGGGGGGCCGATCCGTGGAGGACACGACGATGCTCAAGTCCCTCGCCTGCACGGCGCTCCTGGCCGGCGCGCTCTCCGGGGCGGCGCTCGCCGCCGAGCCACAACCGCAACCGACCGGGCCGGTCGTGCTCGGCGACGAGCAGCTCGACCGGGTCGCCGCCGGCTACACCGGCTCGAACCCGGCGACCGGCGCCTTCTTCTTCGCGCACGGGGTCCTCGCCGACAAGGTCGGCATCCTGCCGCCGCCCGCGGTCGCGGCCATCCTGCTGCTGCACGCGCCGTTCCTGAACGGCAACAACTGAGCGACCCGCCGGGCCGGGCGGAGCCCGTCCGCCACCGGTGTGCGGTCGGGACCGTGGGGGGAGCGGTCCCGGCCGGTCGGCCGAGGAGCCCCGCCGGTCGCCCGGGGGCGGTGGGATCGATGCACGCCATCGTGCTGGTCGCCGTGGCGCTCCTCGGCGCGCGACCCGCCCTCGCTCAGGATCTGGTCGACGGCCTGCCGCGGGTGCGCGACGACGGGGCGCTGGCCTTC
>JBBIIE010000058.1:0-18709 GCA_037446605.1 Geminicoccaceae bacterium
CACCGGTCGGCTCCTGGAGCGCGCCTCCGCCGCGATCGCCGCCGCCCGGCGGGCCGGTCGCCCGGTGGCCCGCGCGCGGCTCGCCCCGCTCCTGCTCGCCACCGTCGCCGAGGTCCGGCTGCGCCAGCTCCGGCGCGCCGGCTGCGATCCCCTGCGCGCGTCCGAGGACGGGCGCTCGCCGCTCCTGCCGCTCCGCCTCGTGCTCGCCTGGCTGCGCGCACGACCCTGAGCGCCGGAGCGTCGCCGAGGCCGTGCGGAGCTCCGGACATCCCGGAACCTGCTCCTCGTGGAGCATCGTCCGCCCGCGCAGGCGGCGGCGCGCGAGAGCCCGGAGCACCCACGCCACCACCGAGCGAAGAACGAAGATCCCGCGCCCCATCGAGCCCCGCGAGCCGATGGCCGGACCACGCGTCCCGGCCCGGCACGCGCCGGAGTGTGCCCGGCGAAGGTTGACGAAGGGTGAACGGGGGCCGCTCCTGGTCCGCGATTTGCCTCTTGCCGAGCGCGCGCCGAGCGGATTTGCTCGGGGCAGCGGGCACGGCGAAGCGGAGGCGGCGATGCGGGTGCAGCTCGGGACGGCGGTCGCGGTGGTGGCGGGGCTCGCCGCCTTCGAGGCCGGAGCGGTCGACGTCAAGTTCACCCTCGACTGGGCCTTCCAGGGCCCGACCTCGGCCTTCATCGCCGCCCGCGAGCTCGGCTACTTCAAGGACGCCGGGCTGAGCGTCACGATCGACCGTGGCGCGGGCTCGGCGGGCGCCATCCAGCGCGTGGCGACGGGCGCCTACCAGATGGGCTTCGCCGACATCAACGCGCTCGTCGAGTTCAACGTGGCCAACCCCGGCCAAGCCGCCAAGGCCGTGCTGATGGTCTACGACGCGCCACCCTTCGGGCTCTACACGCTCAAGAAGAGCGGCATCAGGGAGCCCAAGGACCTGGTCGGCCGGAAGCTCGGCGCCCCGGTGTTCGATGCCTCCTACAAGCTGTTCCCGGCCTTCGCCTTCAAGGTCGGCATCGACCCGGCCGCGGTGCCCCGGGTCAACATGGACCCGCCGCTGCGCGAGGCGATGCTCGTGCGGGGAGAGGTCGACGTCATCTCCGGCCACTATTTCAGCTCGATGCTCGACCTGCAGTCCAAGGGCGTGAAGGCGGAGGACATCACCTTCATGCTCTACAAGGACTTCGGGATGGACTTCTACGGCAACGCGGTGATCGCGGCGCAGCGCTTCCTGACCGAGCAGCCGGACGCGGTCCGCAAGTTCAACGCCGCCGTGGTCAAGGCGATGCGCTGGGTGATCGCCAACCGCGACCAGGCGGTCGAGATGGTGGCCAAGGTCGACCCCCTGATCGACCGGAAGCTCGAGCGCACCCGGCTCGACATGGCGATCGACCTCAACATCCTGACCCCGCACGTCCGGGCGAACGGGATGGGGGCGGTCGATCCGGCCCGGCTGCAGAGCGCGGTCCAGCAGATCGCCCAGGCCGTGAAGCTCGCGAGCGTGCCCGAGGTCGAGGAGATCTGGACCGACGCCTTCCTGCCGCCGCCGGCCGACCGCCGGCTCGTCGACTGAGCCGACGGTGGCGCTGATCGAGGCCGAGCGCGTCGCGCTGCGCTACGGCGGCGCCGCCGGCACGCTCGCCCTCGATGGCTTCTCGCTCGCCGTCGAGCCCGGCGAGTTCGCGGCGCTCGTGGGCCCCTCGGGCTGCGGCAAGTCCTCCTTCCTCAAGGTCGTCTCGGGCCTGCACCCGGTCTCCGCCGGGACCGCCCGACTGCACGGGGCGCCGATCGCCGGGCCGCAGCACGGCATCGGCATGGCGTTCCAGAACGCCACGCTCCTGCCCTGGCGCTCGACGCTCGAGAACGTGCTGCTGCCGCTCGAGGTGAGCCGCGACCACCGCGCCACCTTCCGCCGCAGGCGCACCGAGCACGAGGCCCGCGCCCTGGCGTTGCTGCGCACGGTCGGGCTCGCCGAGTTCCGCGACCACGCCCCGTTCCAGCTCTCGGGCGGCATGCAGCAGCGCGCCAATCTCTGCCGGGCGCTCGTGCACGAGCCCGAGATCCTGCTCCTGGACGAGCCCTTCGCGGCGCTCGACGCCTTCACCCGCGAGGAGCTCTGGGCTGTGCTGCAGGATCTCTGGATGCAGCGCCGCTTCACCGTCGTGCTGGTGACCCACGATCTGCGCGAGGCGGTGTTCCTGGCCGACCGGATCCACGTGGTGAGCCGGCGTCCCGGGCGGATCGTGCGGAGCCGGGACGTCGACCTGCCGCGCCCCCGCACGCTCGCCACGACCTTCGAGCCCGCCTTCGTCGACATCGTGCACGAGCTGCGGGACGAGATCAGCCGGGTCCGCCAGGGATGAGCGAGGCGCTGCGGCTCAAGCTCGCGCCCTGGCTCGCCACCCTGGCGCTGGTGCTGGTGTGGGAGGCGGGCTGTCGGATCTTCGCGATCGAGGAGTTCCTGCTGCCGACCCCCTCGGCGAGCCTGAAGGCGCTCTGGGACTATGCCGGAGCCATCTGGCACAACGCCTTCTTCACGCTCTGGGTGACGCTCCTGGGTTTCGCCCTGGCGGTTGGCTTCGGGCTCGTCCTGGGCGTGGCGACCGGCGCCAGCCGGCTCGCCTACGCCGCCCTCTACCCGATGCTGATCGGCTTCAACTCGATCCCGAAGGTGGCGATCGTGCCGATCCTCGTCATCTGGTTCGGGATCGGCGCGGTGCCGGCCGTGCTCACGGCCTTCCTGATCAGCTTCTTCCCGATCGTGGTCAACGTCGCCACCGGCATCGCCACGCTCGAGCCCGAGCTCGAGGACGTGCTCCGCTCGCTCGGCGCGCGGCCGCGCGACATCCTCCTCAAGGTCGGCCTGCCGCGGGCGATGCCCTACTTCTTCGCCTCGCTCAAGGTGGCGGTCACCCTCGCCTTCGTGGGCTCGGTGATCTCCGAGACCATCGCCGGCAACCAGGGCATCGGCTATCTGATGCTGCAGGCCTCCTCGAGCTTCAAGACGCCGCTCGTTTTCGCCGGACTGATCGTCGTGGCGGTCATGGGCATCGGCATGTACGCGGCGTTCGCCTGGCTCGAGCAGCGCATGACGGGCTGGGCATTCCGCGGCCAGCAGCCGGTAGGCTGAGCGCGCGGCCACCCGCCCGGCCGGCCGCCCTCAGTTCACGTAGTACTTGTGGTACTTGCTGTAATAGTGGTCGACGCCGCCATAGCCGTAGCGCGCGTGCTTCTTCACGTCGACCTGGGTGATGACGCAGCCGCCGAGCGGCACCCGGTGCTCGACCATTTGCTTCAGAGCATCCTCGGCGACGTCCTTGGTGGTCTTCTCCCAGCGCACCACGAAGAGCACCGAATCCGCGAGCTCGGCCGTGAGCTTGCTGTCGGTGACGCCGAGCACCGGCGTGCTGTCGAGAATGACGTAGTCGTAGCGCTCGCGCAGGGAGGCCAGGAGTTCCTTCATGCGCTGCGAGGCGATGATGGCGCCGGGGTTGGCCGACTGCCGGTCGACCGAGATCACATCGATGCCGAGCTCGGCGACCGGGTAGACGAGCTCGTCGGCCGAAGCGTCGCCCGCCATGTATTCGACGAGCCGGCCGAGCGCCTTGGTGCCGAGCTCGCGGCCGACCGAGGGATGCCGGATGTCGAGGTCGACGAGGACGACCCTGTGCCCGGCCTGGGCGAGCGAGGTGGCGAGCGAGATCGACAGCGTGGTCTTGCCCTCGGACGGAACCGAGGAGGTCACCTGGATGACCCGGGGCGGATGGTCGACGTTGGAGAGCCGGAGTGCGGTGAACACCTGGCGGAGGGTCTCGGCGTAGATCGAGAGCGGCTTGGCCACCTGGTAGCCGGCGAGCCCACCGTGCTTCCTGGTCACGCTCGGGCTCACATAGGGCACGAGACCGAGGCAGGGCAGGCCGAAGAGGCGCTCGATCTCCTTGCCGCTGCGGATCGTGTTGTCGAGCCGCTCGACCGCCCAGGCGAGCCCGGTGCCGGCCATCGAGGAGACGAGGAGCCCCGCCAGCACCCAGAACAGGGGCGGTCGCGAGCTCGGGCTCTCCGGCGGCTTGGCGCGCGCCACCACCTTGGCGTCGGCGGCGGCCAGCTGCTGCTGCTCCCGGGTCTCCTTGAGGCGCTGCAGGAACTGCTCGTAGAGTGCCCGGCTGACCGCGACCTGCCGCTCGAGCTCGCGCAGCTTGACCTCGGCCTGGCCCGCCCGGTCCGTCTCGTTCATGAGACGGGCGATGTCCTGCTCGATCGAGCGCTCGCGGGCCTGCAGCACGCGGATCTCGTTCGCCGTGTTGTCGACGATCCGCTGCACCTCGGTGCGGATCTTGTCGGCCACCTTGGCCTGCTCGGCCTTGAGGAGCTGGACCCGCGGGTGCTTGTCGCCGAAGGTGCTGAGGAGTTCGGCCTCGGCCTTCTGCAGCTCGCGCTCCTGCTCCCACAGCCGGGTCATGTAGGGCGAGTTCATGACCTCGGAGAGCGTGTTCAGGCTCTCCCGCCGCCCCTGGAGGTCGCGGATGTAGCGCAGCCGGGATTCCTTCTCGCTCCGCTCGGCCCGGGCCTGGACCAGCATCTGGGTCAGGTTCATCACCTGCTGCCCCTGGAGCGTGAGCCCGCCCTTGGTCTCGTAAAGGCCGTACTTGGTCCGGTACTGCTCGATCTCGGCCTCGCCGGCGATGACCTGCTCCTGGAGCTCGGCCACCCGGATCTCCAGCCACTCGGTCGCCTTCTGGGTGATCCCGGCCTTCTCCTGGACCTGCGCCGAAATGTAGAGGTCGGCCAAGCCGTTGGCGATCCGCGCCGCCACGCTCGGGCTGGGCGACGAGTAGTTGATGGAGAGCACGAGCGACCGGCCCTCCTGCTTCACCCGCAGATGGTCGAGCAGCTTGTCGATCTGCTGCTCCTTGGCGACCTCGAAGGCGAGCTCGGGCTCGACCTCGGCCTGCTCCTGGGCGAGGCCGGTGGCGAACAGCCAGTCGCGCGGAACCCAGTCGCCCAGCACCTCGCCGAGCCAGGCGGTGACCGGCGAGCGCGGCTCGGCCGGCGGCAGCGGTGCGGAGGGATCCACGAGCTCGAGCCGCTCGACGAGCTGGTCGAGCATCGCCCGCGACTGGATGAGGCGGATCTGGGTCTCGACGGTGGCGGCGTCCGCCGAAAGCCCGGCGGCCACCGCCTGGATGTCGATGACCTTGGCCTCCTTGGGCTCGATCTTGACCAGCGCCTGGGCCGTGTAGACCGGCTTGCGCGAGAAGCCCCAATAGCCGGCGGCGGCCGTGCCGATCAGCGTGACGGCGAGGATCAGGCTGCGGCGGCGGCGCAGGAAGGCCAGGATGCCGCGCAGGTCGAGGCCGCTCTCGTCGGTCTCGGTCGCCGCCTGGCGATGGTAGGGGTCGCCACCATCGGACTCGCTCGCTCCCCCGCGCACCGTCATGCCGCCACCCCTCGACAATCGCCACGACCCGGACGCCTGCACCCGGGGCCACCATGCCGGTCAGATTGGCCGCAACATCCCGTCGTGTAAAGGCGTCAATCAGTCACGCAGCGATCAACCGAAAGTTGAACAAATCCACTTCTCGCCGAGAGCGGGAATGTGCGCAATCGTCTACAGGAAACAATCTACCGAAGGTCTATGGATCACTCACCCGAAGGTCTATGGATCACTCACCGCCTCGTCCTCGGCGGCGAGATCCTCGAGCGCCCTTTGGAGCCGTACCGCGAGCTCGGGCATCGCCGCCAGCCGCCCCACGGCCATCTCCCCTCGGCCGCTGGCCCGCAGCATCCGCGCGGTCTGGGCGAGGTTCACCTCCGCGGCGACGGCGAGCTCGCGATCGAGCATCGCCTCGAGCTCGGCGTCCCGCTCGAGCCCCTCGGCCAGGAGGGCTGCCAAGCGGTTGACGGCATAGTCGGGCGCGTGCGGGACGAGACGTACACCCACCCGCAGGAGCTCGGCCGCCCGCGCCGGGTCGCCGCGCAGCAGCGGCGCGAGCGGCAGCATCCCCCACGAGGTGGCATCGGTCGGGACGGAGCGGATCGCCGCCAGGAACTCCTGCTCGGCCGCCCGGGCCGGCTCGCCCGCCGCCGCCTCGGGCGCCAAGCGATCGGCCTCGAGCAGATGGACCATCGCCAAGTCGCGATGAGCGATCGGCCGCTCCGTCAACTCGACCGACCCTCGGCGGCTCTCCATGATGCGCCGCAGCCCGTCCGCGGAAGGAGGCGTACCGGCATAGAGAAGCTCTGCAGCGGCGTCGCCGGGCAGCTCCACGAGCACAGACCCGGCCACCGGCGCCCCTTCCCGGAGCGCCCAGAGCCCGGCCACGATCACGACCAGCCCGGCCAGACGGCCCGCCAAGGAACCCCCTGGCCCCGGCCGGTCGCCCCGATCAGCGCCGCCTGAGACCGTTCGGGCTCGGCGGGCAGAGGAGCGGGAAGAACGGCCGCCCGGTGATGCTGAAGTGGGTATTGGAGGTGAAGCAGGCGACGTTCCCCGCGAACGTCCTGCTCGTCGGCGGGAACGGCGAGGCCGAGAAGAGCGATCCGAAGGGCAGCGCGAAGGCGGACCCCGCTCCGTAGCCGAGCCCCGCGACCATGCCGAGAGCGGCGAGCCCGACGACCATCCGACGCATGACGCTCTCCCTCCTTCCTTGCTGCGATGAAATGTGGATAGGCTGGACCCCGCGGCTTGGCAAGTCCCCTTCGTCGGCCGGATGCACGATCGAGATCAATCGGCAAATGGACAGCGAGTAATTCTACCATGAAGGGAACGATCGACGTACGGGAGGCCCCGCCCCGCCGCCCCACCGGCCGGCGGGAGGTGCAGGGCCGCACCGCCCCGTCCGGCCCCTCGCCGATCGCCTCGGCCGCCCTGCTCGCGGGCATCGCGGCGATCCTGGCGGCGGTTCCCTGGCCGCTCGGGAGCAACCGTGCCTGGGCGGCAGCCCTCCTGTTCCTCACGAGCGCGAGCCTGCTCGCCGCGACCGGCCTGGGCCTGGCGCTCGGCCGCCTGCGCCTCGTGCGATCACCCGTCGCGGCGGTCGGAGCGCTCCTCCTCGTGGCCGGCGTGATCGGCTGGATCCTGGTCCAGGCCGGACCCGCCCCCTGGCCGGAGCTCGCCCATCCGGTCTGGGCCCTCCTGCCCGAGGAGCTCGCCGCGACACCCGCGATCGCCCTCGACCCGCCGGCCGCGCGCGAGGCGCTGCTGCGTCTTCTGGCCCCGGTGAGCCTGCTCCTCGCGGCCTTCGTGCTCGCCGCCGACCGCGAGCACGCCGAGCGGCTGCTGCGGATCGTCCTCCTCGTCGTCTGCGCCCAGGCGGCCTTCGCGCTCGCCCGCGTCGTCCTCGGCTGGGACCTCCTCCTGGGCGTGAGCCTGCCACTGCAGCGGATCTCGGGCAGCTTCGTCAACCCCAACCACTTCGCCGCCTACGTCAACATGGGCGCGGTGATCGCCCTCGTCCTGCTCCTCGAGCGGGCGCGCGGCGAGGCGGATTCGCCGCGCCTGGGCCCGGCCCTGGCACGGCTGCTCGCGACCGCGCTGCAGACCCGCCCGCTGCTCGTGGCGGCACTCTTCCTGTGCCTGCTGGCCGCGGCCGCGAGCGCCTCGCGCGGCGGCGCCCTGGCGCTGCTGCCGACCCTCCTCGTGCTGTTCGCGGTCGGCCTGCGCGGTGCCCGCCGACCGCTCCTTCTGGTCGGCCTCGCGCTACTCGCCGCACTCCTCGGCTGGGCGGTGAGCAGCGGCGGCGAGCTGCTTTGGGAGCGGCTCGTGCGCCTCGATCCGTCGAGCGAGTTCAGCCCCGGCCTGCAGGGCCGCGTGCTCGCCTTCGGCTTCGCGCTCGAGCAGATCGCGGCGCGGCCCTGGCTCGGCCACGGCTACGGCGGCTTCCCCTCGCTCTTCAACCACGCCCGCGACGAGCGCTTCGGCCCGGGCCTGCTCTGGGACTACGTCCACAACAGCTACCTGGAGCTCGCGGTCGAACTCGGACTCGTCGCCGCCGGCGCGCTCGCGCTCGCCGTCCTCTTGCTGCTCCTGCCCTGCCTGCGCGCGATCCGCCGCGGGACCTCGAGCCCCCTGCCGCTGGTGGCTATCGGCGTGACGCTCGTGCAGGCGCTGCACGCGCTGGTCGATTTCGCCTGGCAGATCCCGGCGGTCACGGCGACCTGGGCGGTCCTGGCCGGGCTCGGCCTCGGCCGCGCCGCGCTCACCCTCGAACGCCGCGACCCCTCCCGGAACGCGCGCGGCTGATGGTGCCCAGGGGCGGAGTCGAACCACCGACACCGTGATTTTCAGTCACGTGCTCTACCAACTGAGCTACCTGGGCGGCCCGCCCCGTATAGGCAGGCGGGCACGGCCTGTCCAGGGCCCCGCTCGCCCCCTGCGCCGGGCCCGCCCCAGGGTTGACGCGGTACGCACGAAGGTGCCGCAGGCGGGCTCGGCCGGCTCGACAGGACGCCCCCGGCCAAGCTAGATTACCAATCGGCAACCATCCCGCTCGCCGGACCTGCGTGGGACCAAGGCCATGGAGCTCCGCCCCGTCGATCCGCCCCCAGAGCCCGCGGGCCGGCTCTGGCGCGATACGCTCGGGCAGCTCGCCGCCTGGCTCGAGGCGCAGGGCCTCGAGCCCGAGCGGGCCCAGGAGCTGTCGGAGAGCGTCGTGATCGTCTGCGCGCTGCGGCACGCACCGCGCTCGCGCGAGGACGCGCTGCACCTGGCCATGACGCAGGCCGCGCGGATGCGCTGAGCCGCCGCGCCGACGACGGGCCCCCGCTAGGCGGCCACGTCGGCACCGAGGTGGTAGAGGCAGTCGCCGCGCTCGACCATCGGCATCGGCCGGCGGCAGAGTACGAGCCCCCCGGCCGCGAAGCGCAGCTCGAGCGGTGCACGCTCCGGCTCGTCCGGATCGTGCAGCCAGCCGGCCGTCTGCCCGGCCACCACCTCCTCTCCCTGCACCACCGCCGGCTCGAACAGCCCGCCCCGCGGCGCGTAGAGGAAGTGCTCCGGGCGGACCTCGACCAGCCGCGTGGCGGATGGCGCCGGCACGTCCTCCAGCACACCCAGATGCGCAAGGAAGCCCAGCACGCCGCGCCGCGCCACGGCGAGCGTGGTCGGCGTCACCGTGCCGGCGCCGCCGAGCTCGGTGCCGAGCGCCAGCACTCCCTTGCGGTCGGCCGCGCCCAGGACGCCGTTGTCGTTGCCGACCGGCGCCACGAGGTAGCTCACCGGCGCGCCGAACGCGCGCAGTGCCGCGAGCTTGCGCGCCCGCAGCGGGTCCTCGGCCGAGGTCCGCGCGAGCGCGCTCGGGACGTAGTCGAGCGTGCGACCGCCCGAGTGCAGGTCGATCGCCGCATCGGCGCGCGCGAACAGCACGGTCTCGATGAAGTGCGCCACGGCCTTGGTCGGCTCGTGGTCGAGCCCGGGATCGCCCACGAACATGCGGTTGAGGTTGGCGCCGTCGATCGGCGAGCAGCGCTGCCAGGCGAGCACCGCCGGCAGGTTGGTCATCGGCAGGAGGATCAGCCGGCCCTGCACCCGGGCCGGGTCGAGCTCGCGGATCAGGCGCAGGAGCGTGATCGGCCCCTCGAGCTCGTCGCCGTGGTTGCCGCCGCCCAGATAGACCGTGGGCCCCCTGCCGTTGCCGATCACCGCGATCGGCACGCCGATCCAGCCATAGGCCGACCGGTTCGAGGACAAAGGCACGCGCAGGTTGCCGACCTGACGGCCGGTGCCCTCCAGGTCGACCTCGCAGGTGATGCGGCTCGGCAGGCTCATGAGCGGCTCCTCGTCGGATGGTCGAGCGCGTCCAGGAAGCGGTCGATGTCGGCATCGGTGCACCACAGGTGCGGGCTCACCCGGAGCGCCCCGCCGCGTGCGCTGACCCGCACCCCGCGCTCGGCCAGCGCGCGCGCATCCTCGGGCCCGAACGGCCGGGCGCCGCGCACACCCAGCAGGTGCGGCGCGCGGTGCCGGTCGGGCGGGACCGTGAGGCCGCGCTCGCGCGCCGCCTGCGCGATCCGCCCGGTCCAGCCCGCGAGCGTGGCCGCGATCCGCGCCGGCCGCCAGGCGAGCAGCGCATCCAGCGCCGCGATCGCCATCGGCAGGCTCACCCAGTTGGAGCGCTCGCCCATGTCGTAGCGGCGGGCACCCGGGGCGAACGCGAAGGTGTAGGCGGTCGCTCCCTCCCGGCCCTCGACGCCGGCGCGGCAGAAGCCGTGCTCCTCGAGCGGCCGACCCTCCCGCCGGGCCGGTGCCGCCCAGAGGAAGGCCAGCGTGTAGGGGCACAGGAGCCACTTGTAGGCCGAGACGATCAGGAAGTCCGGCTGCACCCGGGCGACGTCGAAGGGCACCGCCCCGACGCTCTGCGTACCGTCGACCACGAGCGCCGCGCCGACCGCCCGGCAGGCGGCGCCGACCGCCTCGAGGTCGACCGCCGAGCCGTCGGTCCAATGGCAGGCGGGGCTCGCCACGACCCCCGTCGCGGGCCCGATCCGTGCCAGGATCGCCGCGGTCCAGTCGCCGTCCGCCGGTCGCGGCACGGTGACGAGCGCGGCCCCGCTCTCGCGCGCCTTGCGGTGCCAGCCCAGATGGCTCGAGGCGTGCTCGTCCTCGAGCACGAGGATGGTCCGGCCCGGCCCGGCCTCGAGGTTGGCGGCGGCGAGCGCCGTGCCGTAGCTGGTCGAGGGCAGGATCGCCACCCCGTCGACATCGCCGCCCACGAGGGCCGCGAAGCGGCCGCGCACCGCCTCGACCTCGTCGAAGAAACGCTCGCGCCGGATCGCCCAGGGCGCAGCCTTGCGGTCGAGCCCGCGATGGCCCGCCGCGCGCACCGTGTCGAGCAGCGGCGAGAGGTAGGCGCAATCGAGATAGGCGAGGTCCGCCGGCACACCGAAGCGCGCGCGCAGGTCGGCGGGCAACGTCACGGGGCGGGCTCCGGAGCGTGCAGGTGGCAGGCGACGAGCCGCCCCGGCGCCACCTCGCGCAAGGGCGGCTCGACCCGCCGGCAGACCTCCATCACGTGCGGGCAGCGGGTGTGGAAGCGGCAGCCCGGGGGCGGGTCCAGGGGGCTCGGCACGTCGCCCTGCAGCACGATCCGCTCGCGCCGCCGCCCGGCCCTGGGCACCGGCACGGCGGAAAGGAGCGCCTGCGTGTAGGGGTGGAGCGGCGCGCGGTAGAGCTGCTCCTTGGGCGCCAACTCGACGATGTGTCCGAGATACATGACCGCGACGCGGTCGCAGATGTGCCGCACCACGGCCAGATCGTGGCTGATGAAGAGGTAGGTCAGGCCGAGCTCGCGCTTGAGGTCGACGAGCAGGTTCAGGACCTGGGCGCGGATCGACACGTCCAGCGCCGAGACCGGCTCGTCGCAGACCAGGAGCTCGGGGTCGAGGGCGAGCGCGCGGGCGATCCCGACCCGCTGGCGCTGGCCGCCGGAGAGCTCGTGCGGGTGGCGGTCGGCGTAGCCGCCGGCGAGCCCGACCCGATCGAGCAGCGCCGCCACGCGGCGGGCGCGCGCGGCACGGTCGCCCACCCGGTGCACGATCAGCGGCTCGGCCACGATCTCGCCGAGCGTCATGCGCGGATCGAGCGAGCCGTAGGGATCCTGGAACACGATCTGCATCTTGCCGCGCAGCGGCCTGAGCTCGCGCTCGGGCAGCGCCTGGATCTCGCGCCCGGCGAAGCGGATCACCCCGGCCGTGGGCTCCAGGAGGCGCAGCAGCAGCCGCCCGGTCGTGGTCTTGCCGCAGCCCGATTCGCCGACGAGACCGAGCGTCTCGCCGCGGCCGATCGAGAAGCTCACCCCGGCCACCGCGACCAGCTCGCGGCGCGCCCGCCACGGCCCGACCCCGCCGCGCAGCAGGAAGCTCTTGGCGAGCCCCTCGACCTCGACCACGGGCTCGGCCGCGCTCATTCCACGGCCTCGTCCGCGACCGGCTCGCCGTCGACCGGCCCGGCCGGTGCGGGCGCCAAGCTCGCGCGGATGCAGGCCACCGCCCGCACCCCCTCGCGGCGCAGCGGCGGGTCGGCGGCACGGCAGGCGGGCTCGGCGAGCGTGCAGCGCGGCGCGAAGCGGCAGCCCGCCTCGAGCTCGTGGAGCTGTGGCACCGCGCCCGGGATCGCCTGCAGCCGCCCGCCCTCGCCCTCGAGGTCGGGCAGGCTCGCGAGCAGGCCGCGGGTGTAGGGGTGCGCCGGCCGCTCGAAGATGGCCTCCACGGGCCCCTCCTCGACCACCCGCCCGGCGTACATGACGAGCACGCGGTGGGCGAACTCGGCGACGACCCCGAGATCGTGGGTGATGATCACGACCGCCATGCCGAGCTCGGCCTGCAGCCGCTCGAGCAGGTCCAGGATCTGCGCCTGGATGGTGACGTCGAGCGCCGTGGTGGGCTCGTCGGCCAGGAGCACCTTGGGGTTGCAGGCGAGCGCGATGGCGATCATCACGCGCTGCCGCATGCCGCCCGAGAGCTCGTGCGGGTAGGCTTCGAGCCGCTCGGCGGGCGAGGGGATGCCGACCTTGGCCAGGAGCTCGACGGCGCGGTCGCGGGCGGCGCGGCGGCCGATCCGCTCGTGCTGGCGGAGCGTCTCCAGGATCTGCTCGCCGACCGTGAAGACCGGGTTCAGGGAGGTCATCGGCTCCTGGAAGATCATCGAGATGGCCGCACCGCGCACGCGCTGCAGCTCGCGCTCGGGAAGACGCAGGAGATCGCGGCCCTCGAACGCGACCTTGCCCGCCACGATCCGTCCGGGCGGGCGCGGCACGAGGCCGAGGATCGAGAGCGCGGTCATGCTCTTGCCGCAGCCCGATTCGCCGACGATGCCGAGGACCTCGCCCGGGTGCAGGTCGAACGACACCCCGTCGACCGCGTTGAAGCGGCCGTCCTGGGTCCGGAGCTCGGTGACGAGGCCGCGCACGCTCAGGATCGGCGGCGGCACGGCTACTGCTGGACCTTGAGGCGCGGGTCGAGCACGTCGCGGAGCCCGTCGCCCAGGAGGTTGAGGCCGAGCACGGTCATGGCGAGCGCCAGGCCGGGGATCAGCGTGATCCAGGGCGCCTCGCGGATGTAGAGGCGCCCCTCGGCGATGATGTTGCCCCAGGTGGGTGTGGGCGGCTCGGCACCCAGGCCGAGGAAGCTCAGGACGGCTTCCGAGAGGACCGAGTAGGCGAAGATGAAGGTGAGCTGGACGATCAGCGGCGCCATGCAGTTGGGCAGGACGTGGCGCAGCAGGATGCGGGCGTGGCTCGCCCCCATGGCGCGCGCCGCCTCGACATAGGCCTGCTCGCGCACGACCAGGACCGAGGCGCGCACGATGCGTGCGGTCCGCGGCGTGTAGACCGCGGCCAAGGCGATCACCGCGTTGATCGAGCCCGGCCCGAGCGCCGCGCTGATGCCGATCGCAAGGAGGATCACCGGAAACGCCATGAAGGCGTCCATGATCCGCATCAAGAGGTTGTCGAGCGCGCGGAAATAGCCGGCGAGCGCACCCAGGAGCGTGCCGAAGACCGCGTTCAGGACGACCACGCCGAGGCCGATGGCGAGCGAGAGCTGGGCGCCGCGGATCACCCGGCTCCACTGGCTCCTGCCGAAATTGTCGGTGCCGAAGATCCACTCGGAACCGGGCGGCTTGAGCTTGTTGCGGACCGAGATCCGGTTGGGGTCGACCTGGATCAGGAGACCGGCCAGGAGGGCGGCGGCGAGCACCACCCCGAACAGGCAGGCGCCCGCGAGGAACAGCCGGTGGCGGAGCAGGCGGCGCAGCGTCGGGAAGCGGTGCCGGCCGGCCGGCGTCGGCCGCACCGCCGATGCGGCGAGCGCCTCACTCGCCACGGCCGTAGCGGATGCGCGGGTCGAGCCAGGCGTAGAGCAGGTCGACCAGGAGGTTGAGCAGCAGCAGCATGGTCGCGACGAACAGGAGCCCGCCCTGGATCACCGGATAGTCGCGGCGCAGGATCGAGGATCCGAGCAGCGAGCCGATCCCCGGGATCGAGAAGATCGTCTCGATGACGACCGAGCCCGAGAGGAGCAGGCTCAAGACGATGCCGAGCACGGTCACGACCGGGATCATCACGTTCTTCAAGGCGTGCTTGCCGACCACGAGCCGGGTGGGCAGGCCCTTGGCGCGGGCGGTGCGGATGTAGTCCTGGCGCAGCACCTCGAGCATGGTCGAGCGGGTGATCCGCGCGAGGAGCCCCATCTGCAGCATGGCGAGCGAGACGGCGGGCAGCGTGGTGGCGCGCAGCCAGCCCCAGAGATCCTCGCGGAAGTCGACATAGCCGCCCGAGGGCAGCCAGCCGAGCTGCACCGCGAACAGCACGATGAGCATGAGCGCCAGCCAGAAGTTGGGCAGGCTGACGCCGATCAGCGCCACGGTCATGACGAGCTGGTCGACGAGCGTGTTCTGGCGCAGCGCCGCCACGATGCCGGTGCCGAGCCCGACCACCACGGTGAGCAGGAGCGCGTAGAGGGCGATCGAGAAGGAGACCGGCAGCCGCTCCAAGATGACGTCGAGCACGTCGCGGCCGAGCAGGAGCGAGCTGCCGAGGTCACCGCGCAGGAGGTGCGCGTACCAGGACCAGAGCTGGATGGGGAAGGGTTGGTCGAGACCGAGCTGCCGGCGGATCTGCTCGACCTCGGCCGGGGTCGCCTGCAGCCCGGCGATGAGGATGGCCGGATCGCCGGGCACGAGCTGCATCAAGGAGAACGAGATCAACGTCACGAGGAACAGCACCGGGATCGAGGCGAGGAGACGGTGCGCCACGTAGCGCAGCACGGCCGCCCCTCCCCGCCCCGCGGCTCAGCCCGGTGCCCGATCGATCACTTCTCCATCCACACATTGTACATGCGCGGGATGCGGAACGGCACGAAGTTCTTCACGTTGCTGCGCACCGCCTGGTTCTTGGTCAGCCAGCCGAACGGCAAAGCGAGCCCGTTCTCCATCACCCGGTGCTGGACACGGGCGAAGGCCTCGTAACGCTCCTCGACCGTGGGCTTCGAGATCATGTCGTTGTAGGCGGCGTCGAAGACCGGATCGGTATCGGCCGGATTCTTGAAGTTGTAGATCGGCGTCGGCCGCGCCAGGAACTTGAACACCGCCAGGTAGCCGAGTGAGGTGTTCGTACCCCAGCCGGTGAAGTGGTAGTTCCAGGCGTCGTGGCTCTTGTTACGGGTGGCGATCGTGGCCGGCCAGTCCTGCACCTCGAGACGCACGTTCATGCCGATCGCCTTGAGCTGCTCGGCCATGACCAGCGCCGCGTTGTACATCGTGGTGTAGTCCTTGTTGGTGAGGAGGACCAGCTCCTCACCCTTGTAGCCGGCCTGCTTCAACAGCTCCTTGGCCTTGGCCGGATCCTTGAGGTTGAAGAACTCCTTGCCCTTGTCGGAGTAGACCTTGCGGTTCCTGGTCTGGAAGCCGAAGTTGAGATTGTAGGCGCCGTCGGTCGCCGCCTCCATGATCTCTTCCATGTCCAGCGCGGTCTGGATCGCCCGGCGGACCAGCGGATTGTCGGTCGGCGGCTTGGCGAAGTTGGGCGTGGCGATGTGGATCCAGAAGTTCTCGTACGGAACGATGGTGATCGCCTTGTTCTCCTGGAGCCGCTTGACGCTCGCCTGCGGCACGTCCTCGACGGCATGCAGCTCGCCGGTCTCGAGGCCGGCCACGCGCGCCCCGGGCTCGGTCACGATGCGGAAGGTGACCGTGTCCAGACACGCCAGCTTGTAGCCGCCGAAGCCGGTGCGGTCCTTGAACGCCGTGTTCGGCTTGTAGCCCCCGTAGCGCTTGAGCTTGACGTGGCTGTCGGGGACGAACTCGACGAACTGGAACGGTCCCGTGCCGACCGGCTCCATCTTGAGCGGTGCGGCGGCCGTGTTCTCGGCCGGAACCACGACGATCGGCACGCTGAAGGAGGAGAGATCCTCGAGGAAGGTCGGCTGCGCCACCTTCATCCTGATCACGAAGGTGGCCGGATCGGGCGCCTCCCAGGAGTCCACGTTGGCGAGGATGACCTTCTCGATGCCGACCTTGGCGTAGCGGTCGAACGACGCCTTGACGTCGGCCGAGGTCATCGGCTTGCCGTTGTGGAAGCTGATGCCCTGGCGCAGCTTGAAGGTGTGCACCTTGCCGTCGTCGCTGGTCGCGACCGATTCGGCGAGCTCCAGGATCGGGTCGTTGTCCTCGCTGCGCGTCATCAGCGACTCGTAGATGTGCATCGCGATGTTGCGCGTGCTGATGGTCGAGGAGGCGTGCTGGTCGAGCGAGTTGACCTTGGCCTCCTGGCCGAACACCAGATCGCCGCCCTTGACCGGACAGGTGAACTGGGCGTGCGCCGGCGCACCCCCGAGCGTGACGCTCCCGAACGCCACGCCCAACGCCACGGCCGCCGTGCTCAGACCCCGCATCGCGCGCATCCCGTCCTCCCTCGCCGGCCGGACATGGTCCGCCCCGCCCTTCCCTCGCGATCAACCTAGCCCCGGTGCCGCGCGGCGCAACCGCCAAAAGGCGCGGGCCCGGATGCGTCGGCTCAGCGCCGCCGGACCGGGGTGAGCCAGCCCCGCCGCGCCGGCCGCTCGCCGCGCACGGTCGCGAAATAGGCCGCCTGGAGCGCGCGCGTGACGGGCCCGGGCTCGCCCGTCCCGACCGCCAGCCGGTCGACCGAGACGATCGGCACGACCTCCCAGCCCGAGCCGCAGGCGAACACCTCCTGCGCCGCCCAGAGCTCGCTCCGGTCGACCGGCCGCTCGACCACCTCGAGGCCGAGCTCGGCGCGGGCCAGCTCGATCAGCGTCGCGCGGGTGATGCTCTCGAGGATGTCGCTCGTCACCGATGGCGTGACCAGCCGGCCGTCGCGCACCAGCATCAGGCAGGCGCCGGAGGCCTCGCTGAGCTTGCCCTCGGCGGTGAGCAGGAGCGCCCCGTCGTAGCCGTCGCGCCTGGCCTCGAGCTCGGCGGCGCGGTTGTTCAGATAGTTGCCGGTGGCCTTGACCCGCGCCGGCAGCGCCGCATCGGCGATCCTGGCCCAGGAGGTCACCTTGACCTGCATCCCGGTCTCGACGAAGCGCGAGGAGCCGCGCGGCACCGCACCCGCCATCCAGCCGACCGGGCCCCTGGCCGAGAGCTCGTCGTCGCCGTCCAGATGGACGATCACCCGCACGTGGCAGGTCTCGCGCAGATCGTTGGCGCGCAGCATCTCGAGCACGCCCCGGCCGATCTCCTCCATCGCCGGCGCCCCCTCGAGGCGCAGCACCTTGATGCCGAAGGCCAGCCGCTCCAGGTGCTCGGGCAGGCGGAAGACGAACAGCTCGCCCTCGGCCGGGCTCCAATAGGCGCGCAGCCCCTCGAACACCCCGCAGCCGTACTTCACCGCCCCCGAGAAGCCGTGCAGGCGGCACTCGGCATAGGGCAGGATCCGGCCGTTCTGGACCATCCAGGGTGCCGTCGGCATGGCGCTCCTCCGCCGTGGGTTCGGCTCAGCGGCCGGCCGCGGCCGCCGCGAGCAGCTCGCGGGCGATGATCTCGCGCTGGATCTGGTTGGTGCCCTCGTAGATCTGGGTGATCTTGGCGTCGCGGTAGAGCCGCTCGACCTCGAAGCCGCGGATGTAGCCCGAGCCTCCGAAGAGCTGCACGGCGTCCTGGGTGACCCGCACCGCCACGTCGGAGGCCGCGCACTTGCCCATCGAGCAGGCCATGGTGGCGGGCTCGCCGCGGTCGAGCCGGCCGGCCGCGTCGCGCACGAGCAGCCGCGCCGCCTGGATGTCCTTGGCCATGTCGGCGAGCATCCAGCGCACGCCCTGGTTGTCGACCAGCGGTCGGCCGAACTGGCGGCGCTCGCGTGCGTAGCCGAGCGCCGCCTCGAGCGCCGCCCGAGCGATCCCGACCGAGAGCGCGCCGATCCCGACCCGGCCCTTGTCGAGCACGCGCATCATGAGGTGGAAGCCGCGCCCCTCGGGGCCCAGCAGCGCCTCCTCGGGCAGCTCGACGCCCTCGAAGGCGAGCCCGCCCACGGGGCTCGCGCGCTGGCCCATCTTGTGCTCGGGGCGGCCGCGGGCGAAGCCCGGGCGGTCGGCCTCGACCAGGAAGATGCTCATGCCGCGCCGGCCCGCCGCCGGGTCGGTGCGCGCGAGCACGACCGCCAGATCGCAGATCGGCGCGTTGTGGATCCAGAGCTTGGATCCCTCGAGCCGCCAGCCGCGCGCGGTGCGCACCGCCGTCGTCCTGATCCCGGCCACGTCCGAGCCGGCCTCGGCCTCGGTGATCGCGTAGGCCGGGCGCAGCTCGGCCGCGAGCAGGGGCCCGAGGAAGCGGGCGCGCTGCGCTTCCGTCCCCTTGTGGACGAGGAGCGTCGCCACGAGCTCGATCAGCCCCACCTGGTCGGCGACCGAGGCGTAGCCGCGGGCGAGCTCCTCCATGACGATCGCGTAGCCGAGATTGTCGAGCCCGGCGCCGCCGAGCTCGGCCGGCACGGTGAGGCCCAGCAGCCCGAGCCCCGCCATCTCACGGTAGAGCTCGGCCGGGAAGCGCTCGCTGGCGTCGAGCTCGCCCGCGATCGGCCGGATGCGCTCCTCGGCGAAGCGCCGGACCATCGTCTCGACCGCGCGGTGCTGCCCGCCGAGCATCGCCCGCCTCCGCGTCTCCGCGCCTCCGCGCCTCCGCGCCTCCGCGCCTCCGCGCCTCCGCGCCTCCGCGCCTCCGCGCCTCCGCGCCTCCGCGCCTCCGCGCCTCCGCGCCTC
>JBBIIE010000059.1:0-18628 GCA_037446605.1 Geminicoccaceae bacterium
CCAGCCCAGTACCGACTCTTCGACGAGCACCTCGCCGATCGGCGAGGCGTCGAGCCCGCCGCGGACGATCTCCTCGAACTCCTCGCGGTTGTAGGCGATTCCGCCGCCGGTGCCGCCCAGGGTGAAGGAGGGGCGGATGATGGCCGGCAGCCCGACCTCGGCGAGCGCCTGGCGCGCCTCGTCCAGGGTGTGCACGGCGCGCGAGCGTGGCAGGTCGAGGCCGATCCGCCCCATCGCCTCGCGGAACAGCAGCCGGTCCTCGGCCTTGTCGATCGCCTCCAGCCGGGCGCCGATCAGCTCGACCCCGAGGGCCGCGAGGGTGCCGTCCTCGGCGAGCGCCTTGGCGATGTTGAGGGCGGTCTGCCCGCCCATGGTGGGCAGCAGCGCGTCGGGCCGCTCGACCTCGAGGATGCGGCGCACGAAGGCCGGGGTGATGGGCTCGATGTAGGTCGCGTCCGCCACCTCCGGGTCGGTCATGATGGTGGCCGGGTTCGAGTTCACCAGGATCACCCGATACCCTTCGGCCTTCAAGGCCTTGCAGGCCTGGGTCCCGGAATAGTCGAACTCGCAGGCCTGGCCGATCACGATCGGCCCGGCGCCGACCACGAGGATCGAGCGCAGATCGGTGCGCTTGGGCATCGCTCGGCCTCGCAGGGATCAGGCCGCGGCCCGGTCGACGAGCGCGCGGAAGCGGTGGAACAGGTAGTGGCTGTCCTGCGGCCCGGGCGAGGCCTCGGGATGGTACTGGACCGAGAACACCGGCCGGTCGCGCAGCCGGATGCCCTGGATGGTGCCGTCGAACAGCGAGCGGTGGGTGACCTCGACCGCCTCCGGCAGACCCTCGTCGGCGATCGCGAAGCCGTGGTTCTGGCTGGTGATCTCGACCTTGCCGGTGGTCAGGTCCTGGACCGGGTGGTTGGCGCCGTGGTGGCCGAAGCGCATCTTGACGGTCCGCGCACCCGTCGCGAGGCCGAGCATCTGGTGGCCGAGGCAGATGCCCATCACCGGCAGCCCCGCCGCGACGAGCTCGCGGATCACCGGCACGGCGTAGACGCCGGTCGCGGCCGGATCGCCCGGCCCGTTCGAGAGCACCACCCCGGCCGGCTTCAGGGCCAGGATCTCGGCCGCACCGGTGGTGGCCGGCACCACGGTGACCTCGAAGCCGACCGCGACCAGGGAGCGCAGGATGTTGCGCTTGATGCCGTAGTCGATCGCCACGACCGGCGGCCCGCCGGGCGCACCCGCGACGTAGCCGCGGCCCCACTCCCAGCGGCCCTCGCGCCAGACGGCGCGCTGCCGCGAGGTCACCTCGGGCACGAGATCCATGCCGACCAGGCCGGGCCAGGCGGCGGCGCGGGCGACCAGCTCGTCGGGGTCGAGGCGGCCGGCCGGGTCGAAGGCGAGGGCGGCGTTCTGCGCCCCCTTGTCGCGCAGGATGCGGGTGATCCGCCGCGTGTCGACACCGCCGATGCCGGCGATGCCGTGGTCCTCGAGCCAGCGCCGCAGGTGGCTGTGCGCCCGCCAGCTCGACGGCTCGCTGACCGGGGCACGGACCACGAGGCCGCGCGCCACCGGGGTGGTGGCCTCGACGTCCTCCGCGTTGGCCCCCACATTGCCGATGTGCGGGAAGGTGAAGGTGACGATCTGGCCGGCGTAGGACGGATCGGTCAGAATCTCTTGGTAGCCGGTCATCGCGGTGTTAAAGACCAGCTCACCGACATGGACGCCCGGCGCGCCGATGCCGGAGCCGAGGAACACGGTTCCGTCCTGCAGCGCCAACGCCGCCGTGGCCGGGCGCCGGTCGGTGGAATGGGTCACGGATGGTGGTCCGTTGCTCGGGCACGGCGCAGGCGAGCCGTGCGACCGCGTGGGCAACCGCATGAGGTTCTACCAGCCCGCGGGCGGGCGTCAAGCAACCCGGCCGCCGCGCCGGCGTGCGTGGCGGCGGGGCACGGCGTCGCGCCGACGGCAATCTCGGAGTGAGACCAGTGCTACGTGAACGGCTGCAGGCCGCGCTCAAGGACGCGACCGCGCGGACCGACGAGCGCGCCGCGGCGACGCTGCGGTTGATCCTGGCGGCGGTGCGCGAGCGCGACCATTGCGCCCGCGCCGGCGGTTCCGGGCAGGGCGTGGGCGACGCCGAGATCGAGGCGCTGCTGCGCGAGATGGTGGCGCAGCGGACCGAGGAGATCGCGCGCTGCGAAAGCCAGGCCCGCCTCGACCTGGCCGAGCAGGAATCGGAGGAGATCCGCATCCTCGAATCGTTCCTGCCGCCCAAGCTCGGCGAGCCCGAGACCCGGGCCGCGGTCGAGGAGGCGATCCGCGCGGTGGGTGCGGTCAAGCTCAAGGACACCGGCCGGGTGATCACCTGGCTCAAGCAGCGCCACAACGGCCGGATGGACTTCGCCCTCGCCCGCCGGCTGCTCTGCGCCCGGCTCTCCTGAGGCGCCCGGTGGCGCCCGGGCCGGCACCCAGCGGGCCGCCGCCGGCCGGTGCCGGACCCGGCTCGCTCGAGGAGTTCAAGGCCCGCCTGCCGCTCGCCGAGATCGTCGGCCGCTGGGTCAAGCTCACCCGCCGCGGCCGCGAGTGGACCGGGCTCTGCCCGTTCCACAAGGAGCGCACGCCGTCCTTCAGCGTGGTCGAGGACAAGGGCTTCTACCACTGCTTCGGCTGCGGCGCGCACGGCGGCGCCATCGACTTCGTGATGGCGGTCGAGCGGCTCGACTTCCGCGAGGCGATCGAGCGGCTCGCCGAGCTCACCGGGATCCCGGCCCCGCGCCGCGCCGGGGCCGAGGCGGTGCGCGTCGATCCCTCGCTCTACGACGTCAACGCCGCGGCGGCGGTCTGGTACGCGGCGAGGCTCGCCGACCCGGACGCCGCCCCGGCCCGGGCCTACCTGGAGCGCCGTGGGCTCGACCGGGCGACCGTGCAGGGGTTCCGCCTGGGCTGGGCGCCGGGCGACCGGACGGCGCTGCGGCGGGCCCTCGAGGACCAGGGCTTCGCCACCGACCAGCTCGTCGCGGCCGGGCTCCTGCGGATCCCCGAGGGCGGCGGCGAGCCCTACGCCCTCCTGCGCGAGCGGGTCACCTTCCCGATCGCCGACGGCAGGGGGCGGATCGTCGGCTTCGGCGGCCGCACGCTCGGCGACGGCCAGCCCAAGTACCTGAACACCCCGGACACCGAGCTGTTCCACAAGGGCCGGCTGCTGTACGGGCTCGACCGCGCCGCCGAGCCGGCCCGCCGCGAGCGCCGGCTCGTGGTGGCCGAGGGCTACATGGACGTGATCGCGCTCCTGCGCGCCGGCATCCCGGCGGTGGCACCGCTCGGCACGGCCATGGGCGAGGAGCAGCTCCTCGCCTGCTGGAAGCTGGTCGAGACGCCGACCGTCTGCCTCGACGGCGACGCCGCCGGGCTCAAGGCGGCGCTGCGTCTGGCCGAACGAGCGGCACCCCTGCTCCGCCCCGACCGCTCGCTCGGCTTCGTCGTGCTGCCCGGAGGCGAGGATCCGGACAGTCTGCTCCGGGCCGGGGGTGGTGAGGTGCTCGCGACCCTGCTCGCCCGGCCCGAACCCCTGGCTTCCTTCGTCTTCCGGGTGATCCGGGCCCAGCTCTCGCCCGCGCTCGGGGGGATGGAGGAGCGCGCCCGGCTGCGTACCCGACTGCGCGAGATCGCGACCAAGGTCGCCGACCCGGATGTCCGGGCGAGCCTCGCCGAGGATTTCCGGGCGCGGCTTTCGGCCGAGCTCGAGCGGCTCGGGCTCGACCGCCGCACCCCACGCCGCGGTGGCGCGCCGGCGGCACGGCCGGGCGGGCCCGTCCCGGGAGCGCTGGCGCCGCGGCCGGTGGCGACGAGCGAGCTCCTGTCCGGGCTCGGGCGGCTCGAGACCTGGCGCGAGGCGCCGCTCCTGGCGCCGGTCCTGGAGGCGCCCGAGCTCTTGGCCGAGGTCGAGGACGAGTTCGCCGAGCTGGCGCTCGAGAACCCCGTGCTCGAGCGGCTACGGCAGGAGATCCTGGCCCTCTGGGCCGAGCGTCATCATCTTGACGCGACGGAACTCGCTGCCCATCTCGCACGATGCGGCTTGGCCGAGCCGGTGGCGCGGGTGCGGTCGGCGAGCGGGACCGGGGGCGAGCCCGGCGCGGAGGCGGGATCGGGGTCGCCCCTGGAGCGGTGGCGAGCCGCGGTCGCGCGTCGGCGCCGGCGTCTCGATCGGCAACGCGAGGTCGACGCCCTGGCGGCACGTGCCGACGTGGCACGTGCCGAGCACCTGCTCGGCGGGCTCGATCGCTTGCTCAACGCCCGGGACGAGGATGCCGCTGGCGAGCCGCGCGAGTTGCCCTGCGACCGCCCCGACCGCTGAGCGGGGCCGGCCCGGCCGCACGGTCGCCCGGCCGATCGTTCCGCACGTCCACCGCATCGCCCACCGCCCGCCTTCGAGGAGACCGCTCGCATGGCCAAGAGCCAGCCGGCGCCGCTGAGCACCGCCACCAAGGCCCGGCCGCCCGCCAAGGCCCGGCCCGAGGACGGGCTCGAGCCGCTGCTCGCGGCCGCGCCGGCGCTGCGCCGCGTGCTCCTGCAGGCCAAGGAGAAGGGCTCGCTCACCATCAACCAGCTCAACGCCACCCTGCCGGCCGAGTTCCCGCCCGAGCAGCTCGACGAGCTGATCGCCGGGCTCGAGGCGCGCGGCATCGGCGTGGTCCGCGACGACGTCATGGCCGAGGGCGAGGCCGAGGCGCCGGTCCCGCGCCCGGCCGAGGAGGAGCCGGCCGAGGCGCCGCCGGAGGAGGCCGAGGAAGCCGAGGAGAGCCAGGCGCCGATCGACGAGGAGCTCGGCCGCACCGACGATCCGGTGCGCATGTACCTGCGCGAGATGGGCACGATCGAGCTGCTCTCGCGCGAGGGCGAGATCGAGATCGCCAAGCGCATCGAGGCCGGCCGCAACATGGTCCTGGAGGCGCTGTGCGAGAGCCCCTTGACCATGCGCGCGGTGATCGGCTGGCGCGACGCGATCCGCGAGGGCCGGGCACTGCTGCGCGACATCGTCGACCTCGAGGCGACGCTCGGTGGCGGGCCGGGTGCCACCGAGGCGGCTTCGCTCGCGATGGGCGGCCAGCCGGCGACGACGCAGGCGGCCGAGGCGGCCACGCCCGGAGCGGCGGAGCCGTCGGTCGCCCCGGTCGAGCCCGTGGCGAAGGCCGGCCCGGCGGCGGGGCGCGCCGCGACGGCGGGGGACGAGGCCGCGGACGCGGAGGCCTCGGAGGCGGAGGACTCCGAGGCCGAGGACGAGGAGGGCGGCGCGGAGGGCCTCGAGGAGGAGGCCGAGGGCGGCGCCGAGCCGGCCGGCCGGGCCGCGCCCGAGGAGGAGGAGGTCGACGAGGACACGCTCTCGCTGGCGGCGCTCGAGGCCAAGCTCAAGGACGGCGTGCTCGCCACCTTCGACGAGATCGCCGAGGCCTACCGGCAGCTCCGCGCCCTGCAGGAGAAGCGGCTGGCCGCGGTCCAGGCCCAGCGCAAGCCGGATGCGCGCGTGGATGCCAAGTACGAGAAGGCGCGCGCCAAGGTCGTCGAGCTCATGGCCCAGGTGCACCTCAATCAGGGCCGGGTCGAAGCTCTGGTCGACCAGCTGTTCGACATGAACAAGCTGCTGCAGAGCCTCGAGGGCAAGCTCCTGCGTCTGGCGACCTCGAGCCGGGTCACGCGGGAGAGCTTCATCGCCCAGTACATGGGTCACGAGCTCGACACCGACTGGCTGGACCGGGCGGGGCGGCTCAAGGAGCGCGGCTGGGCCGACTTCGTCGCCCGGCACCGGGCCGAGATCGAGGACCTGCGCGACAGCATCGCCGGCATCGCCGAGGAGACGGGCCTCCAGATCGCCGAGTTCCGCCGCATCGTCTCCAAGGTGCAGAAGGGCGAGAAGGAGGCGGGCCAAGCCAAGAAGGAGATGGTCGAGGCCAATCTCCGCTTGGTGATCTCGATCGCCAAGAAGTATACCAACCGCGGCCTGCAGTTCCTCGACCTGATCCAGGAGGGTAACATCGGGCTGATGAAGGCGGTCGACAAGTTCGAGTACCGGCGCGGCTACAAGTTCTCGACCTATGCGACCTGGTGGATCCGGCAGGCGATCACGCGCTCGATCGCCGACCAGGCGCGCACGATCCGCATCCCCGTGCACATGATCGAGACGATCAACAAGCTCGTGCGCGCCTCGCGCCAGATGCTGCACGAGTACGGCCGCGAGCCGACGCCCGAGGAGCTCGCCCACAAGCTCAACATGCCCTTGGACAAGGTCCGCAAGGTCCTCAAGATCGCCAAGGAGCCGATCTCCCTCGAGACGCCGATCGGCGACGAGGAGGACAGCCATCTGGGCGACTTCATCGAGGACAAGAACGCGGTGCAGCCGTTCGACGCCGCCAACCTCGCCAACCTGCGCGACGCCACGACCCGGGTGCTCGCGACCTTGACGCCGCGCGAGGAGCGGGTGCTGCGCATGCGCTTCGGCATCGGCATGAACACCGACCACACCCTCGAGGAGGTCGGCCAGCAGTTCAGCGTGACCCGCGAGCGGATCCGCCAGATCGAGGCCAAGGCCCTGCGCAAGCTCAAGCATCCGAGCCGCTCGCGGAAGCTGCGGAGCTTCCTCGACACCTGAGCCCGGCTTGCGTCGCCCGGCCCCGCGGCTAGGCTCGGCCCGGGGCCCGTAGCTCAGCGGTCAGAGCCGGCCGCTCATAACGGTCTGGTCGCAGGTTCGAATCCTGCCGGGCCCACCAGCGGGCGGCGCGTGCCGGGCGGCGGGCTCAGGGTCGGACCCGCACCGCGCCCGTGGGCGTCGTGCCGCCGCCCGTCGTGGGCTCGGCCAGGAGCGCCCGGGCGAGCGTCGGGAGCTCGGCGCGCCGCTCCAGCCGCTCGTGGACCCCGCAGAGGGCGAAGCGGACAGCGTTGACGACGTACTCGCGGTCGAGCCGACCGAGATCGGTGCGGAACGGCAGCGCGTCGAACACGAGCACCCCCGAGCGTTCGCCCAGGACGTGCACCGGCCGCGGCGCGGCGAGCAGGCTGCGCGCCAGCCGTCGCTCCAGCTCGTCACCCTCGGCCGGCCAGTCGCCGGGAATCGGTGGCGTACCGTGGAACAGCAGTGCCCGGCGGGCGACGGGGCCGAGCCGCTCGGGCGTGGCCGCGCCTTCGGCGCCGCGTCCGCGCAGGAAGATCTGCACGATCTCGGCGACGTCGCCCAGGAGGATCAGGAACGACCGCCACCGCGAGGCCTCGACGATGGCGCGGAACTCCTCGGCGCCGGCGAGCCGGCTCCAGTTGCAGCCGGCGCGCAGACGGCAGAACTCGACGACCGTCTTCTGGCCGACGAAGGCCGCCTCGCCGGCCATGAGCGCCGCCAGGTCGGCCGCGGTCCGGCACGGCGCGGGGCGCCCGCCGCCGAGCCCGGCCCGCACCATGTTCCCGATCCGTTCGATTACTGCGGCCGCGTGTCCCAGCATTGCACCCGTCCGGCTGCACCCCGCTCTCTTGCCCGCAGCCTAGCCTCGTTTACGCTCGCGGCTCAACGGCGGACGACCGGCACGGCCGCTCGCCGTCGTGCCGGCACCGCACCGTGCCTGCGAGACGAGCCGACGCCGAGCCGTTCCGGCGCGGCCACAGGGAGACTGGGAATGCAGACCTCGTCCGGCGGAGAGGAGCACTGGCGCCGCACGCGCGGCTTGATGTGGACCTGCCTCGTCGTCTGGTTCGTGTTCAGCTTCGGTATCCATTTCTTCGTCCGGCAGCTCAACGAGATCGTGATTCTCGGCTTCCCGTTGGGCTTCTACATGGCCGCACAGGGCTCGCTGATCGTCTTCGTCGTCCTGATCTTCTGGTTCGCCTGGAAGCAGAACAAGATCGACGAAGAGTTCGGCTTGGCCGAAGATCAGTAAGGGGGCTCGGCGATGCAGGACGCATTCGTCTCCAATCTCGGCCGGATCTATGGGATCTATACCGGCGGGTTCCTCGGCTTCGTGATCGTCCTGGCGATCCTGGAGCAGCTCGGTGTTCCGGGCTACGTCATCGGCTACCTGTTCGTGCTGCTGACGATCGGGGTGTACGCCGGGATCGGCTACCTGTCGCGGACCGCCCAGGTCTCGGAATACTACGTGGCCGGGCGTCGCGTGCCGGCCTTCTACAACGGCATGGCGACCGCCGCCGACTGGATGAGCGCCGCCTCGTTCATCGGCATGGCCGGCTCGCTCTACGCCCAGGGCTATGACGGGCTGGCCTTCATCCTCGGGTGGACCGGCGGCTACGTGCTGGTCGCCGTGCTGGTGGCCCCGTACCTGCGCAAGTTCGGCGCCTACACGGTGCCCGACTTCCTCGCCGCCCGCTACGGTGGCAACCTCGCCCGACTGGTGGGCGTGGTCATCCTGATCGCCTGCTCGTTCATCTACCTGATGGGCCAGCTCACCGGCACCGGGCTGATCATGGCCCGGCTGATCGGCATTCCCTTCCAGTACGGCGTGTTCGTCGGGCTGCTCGGCATCCTGGTCTGCTCGATGCTGGGTGGCATGCGGGCGGTCACCTGGACCCAGGTCGCCCAGTACATCGTGCTGATCATCGCCTACCTGATCCCGGTCGTCATCCTCTCGACCCAGAAGACCGGCTTGCCGGTCCCGCAGCTCGTGTACGGCCAGGTGCTGCAGGAGGTCACGAACCTGGAGCGCACGGCCGCCTACCTTGCGCCGTTCGTCGGTGAGGCCAAGGGCCACGCCACGCCCTTCTGGTTCCGCGACCCGCTCAACTTTTTCGGCCTGATCCTCTGCCTGATGATCGGCACGGCCTCGCTGCCGCACGTGATCATGCGCTTCTTCACGACGCCGAGCGTGCGCGACGCCCGGAAGTCGGTCGGCTGGTCGCTGCTGTTCATCTTCATCCTCTACTTCACGGCCCCGGCGTACGCCGTGTTCGCGAAGTACGAGGTGTTCACCAACGTGCTGGGCAAGGACATCGGCACGCTGGAGGCGGTGAAGACCCTGCCCTCCTGGGTGTTCAGCTACGGCAAGATCGGCCTGATCAAGCTGTGCGGCGCCAACGCGGTCAGCCCGGAGGCGGTGTTCGCCGCCTGCCAGGCGGTCAAGGACGCGGCCGGCAACGTCGTGCCGGTCACCACCTTGACGTTCAACCAGTTCTCGATCGCCCCGGACACGGTGGTGCTCGCCACCCCCGAGATCGCGGGCCTGCCCTACGTGATCGCCGGCCTCGTTGCCGCCGGCGGCCTCGCCGCGGCGCTGTCGACCGCGGACGGGCTCCTGCTCGCCATGGCCAACGCCCTGAGCCACGACGTCTACTACAAGATGATCGACCCGGCGGCCTCGACCGCGCGCCGGCTCGTCGTGGCGCGCATCCTGCTGATCGCCGTGGCCATCCTCGGCGCCTACACGGCGATCACGCTGCCGCAGGGGATCCTGATCTTCGTCTCCTGGGCCTTCTCGGTCGCGGCTTCCGGCCTGTTCCCGGCCCTCGTGCTCGGGGTCTTCTGGAAGCGCTGCACCAGTACCGGTGCCATCGCCGGCATGCTCGCGGGCTTCGCGGTGTGCCTCTACTACATGTTCGGCACCGAGTATTACGGCGTGACGCCCTTGTTCAAGGGCACGTTCCTCACCACGAGCGGGCTGTCGAACATCGCCTCGGGCGTGATCGGCATCCCCGTCGCCTTCCTGGTGACCATCGTCGTGAGCCTGCTCACGCCCGCGCCCTCGCGCGAGCTGCAGGAGTTCATCGACCAGGTGCGGATCCCGAAGGGCGGCTCGCTCATGGCCGAGGCCCGCAAGGCCGAGTAAGCCGGACGCCGAACGTCGAGGGATCAGGGGCGGGGCCTTCGGGCCCCGCTCCGCGTTCCGGGGAGCACCGATGGACGCATTGCTCGAGGCGCTCGCCTGGTACTTCTTCAACTACCCGCTCTACGGCGTCGGGAACTTCCTGCTCGCCGCGCTGATGTGGACCATGGCCGGGCGGTTCCTGCTCGGGCTGTTCGTTCCGGCCGACTGGGACAACTACATCTGGTGCTTCTTCCGCCGGCTGACCGATCCGGTCCTCGAGCTCGTGCGCAGGGTCACGCCGTCCTTCATGGTCGAGGGGCTGCTGCCGCTCGTGGCGATCTGGTGGCTGATCGTCGCGCGCCTCGCCTGGTGGTGGGTCCTGCGCGCGATCGGCTGGGCGCCCGCCAGCTAGGCGGAGCGGGCGTCGATGACGACGCGCCGCTCGGTCGACGTCGAGGCCGCGGCCACGACCTCGGTGGCGCGGGCGACGGGCTTCGCGGCGCTGGCGATCCTGGTCACCCTGGCCGGGCTCGCGGCCTATCCGCTGCTCGCGCTGCGCACCGGTGCCGCGCTGTGCCTGCTCACCTGGGCGGTCCTGTGGCTCAAGGCGCTCCGCGCGCCGAGCCGCCCCTACCGGCGGACCGAGGCGTGGCTATTGATGGAACCGCAGCCCAACTGGTCGCCGGCGGTGGCGCAGCGGCTCGTCGGGGCGGCCCTGGAACGGGAGTTCCGCCGCCACGCACGGCTGGCGTTCCTGGCCGCGCTCGGCTTCTGGATCGCGAGCCTGATGCTGCGCCTGGCCGGCACGCCGGGCTGAGCCCGAACGAGAAGGGCGCGGCCGGTCACCCGGCCGCGCCCCGTGCTGGACCTGGCTGCGGCCGAAGCCGCCCCCCATCAGCGCTGGCGGATCTCGACCCGCCGGTTGCGCGGCTCGTTGACGTTCGGGCCGGTCGGCACCGCGAGGCGCGTGAAGCTGTAGCCACGCACCGTCATCCGGTCGCGGCTGACGCCCTTGCGCTCGAGGTAGGCGGCCACGGCCTCGGCGCGCCGCTCCGAGAGGCCCTGGTTGTACTTCTGCGTGCCGACGGTGTCGGTGTGGCCGGAGATCTCGACCCGCATGTTGGTGTTCTTCACCAGCATGTCGGCGACCTTGTCGAGCGCCGGGTAGAACGCCGGCTTGATCACCGCCTTGTCGAAGTCGAACAGCACGTCGGCGGCGATCGTGATCGTCTCCGGCGCCCCGGCCGCGGTCGGCTCGATCAGTGCCAGCGCCTCCATGAACTGGTTCTTGCAGTAGGCGATGTCGCGCGGCTGGAAGTTCTCCTCCTGCTGCTCCATCCAGCAGTTGAACCGGGCCACGGCCTTGCCGGCGGCGTCCGGGTTGCGGCCGGCACCGCCCGAGTTGAGCGCCGCCACCAGACGGTTGCGGGCGCTGGTGAGCTCGTCGACCTTGTCGGCGGGGAGCTGCCGGGAGGCGATCGGGGCCGGCTCGGGAGCGGCACCACCGGCCGCCGCCATCGCGTTGTTCGCGTGGTAGACGGCGCTCCTGTAGTGCTCCATCTTGTTGAATTCGTACTCGGCGTGTTCCATCGAATACTTGTAGTAGGCCGCGCGATACGCGTCGGCACCGGGGCTGGTCGCGCGGGCCCGCTTCATCGTCGCCTCGGCCGGCGCCGCCTCGAACAGGCGCCCGACGATGTCGGTGTGGCCGGGCGGGCGATCGCCGCAGCCGACGAGAAGGGCGAGGCCGCTCACCGCGGCGGCCAGGCGAACATAGCTGAGCATGCGACCTTGCTCCCTCTGCACTGCTCCCGTGGAGATCCCTGATACCGACATCGTCCGACCATGGGAACGCTCGGCGCTCAACCCATCCGGTCGCAGCGCGGGAATGCCGCCGGGCTGTTGTGCCTTTCCTACAGTACGGCGGGCCGGCGGTCGACCCTGCGACGGTCGGCCAGGTGGCGGTCGCCGGCGGCGGGCGCTAGGAGGGCCGTGGGCAGCGAAGGAGGCGGTCCGTGCCGGAAACCGAGGGTCTCGGCAGCGAGGGGCTCGTGGCCCTCGCCCTGGTGCTCCTGGGCGTGGTGGTGGCGCTCACGCTCGGCTTCGCCAAGCTGTTCTATATCGCGATGGTCCTGACCGCGGCCGCGTTCGCCGTGATCCTGGCCCTCTGCGCCGGCCGGACCGGGTCGTCCTAGCCGCCCCGGGGAGCCCCCGCGAGCTCGGGCAGCACGGCCAGGAGCTCGTCCCACTCGCGCCGGCCGAGCCCGAGCGCCGACGCATCCACGGGCTCGCCACGCAGTGCCCGGCGGACCGCGAGGAGCGCCTGGGCCGACAGCTCGGCGCCGTTGCGGCGATAGTCCTCGAACGCCTCGAAGGCGAGCGGCACCCAGCGGCGCACGACGTCGAGCAGCACGAGCGCGTAGGCGCGGATCTCGTGCTGGGCGTGCGGGTCGGCGCGCAGCCGGAGGAAATGCAGCAGGTTGTGCAGGTCGACCTTCCAGTACCACTGGGTGTAGGTCGAAAGCGGCAGGACGGTGCGCGCCAGCTCGCGGGCGATGCCCAGGCCCTCGGAGCCCTCCTCGCCGCCGAGCAGCCGCTCGTAGAGGGTGAAGTCGGTCTCGGCGGCGCGCTTCATGCGGCGGATCAGATCGGCCGCGACCGCCGCCTCGAGCGGCCCCTCGCGGCCCTGCCGATTGCTCGCCGACTGCGCCGCGGTGGCCTGCGCCTCGACCGCCGGCGCCTCGAACAGACGCTCCTGGCGCGGCGCGCCCGCCGTCGGCTCGGTGCGCACGAGGCGCAGCAGCGCGCGGTCCGGCAGGTAGAACTCGCGGTCGAGAATCGAGTAGCGCGCCGAGTACTCGTTGACGTTGGCGGTGCGGTGCCGGATCCACTGCCGCGCCACGAAGATCGGCAGCTTCACGTGCAGCTTGATCTCGCACATCTCGAACGGGCTCGTGTGGCGATGGCGCATCAGGTAGCGGATCAGCGCCCGGTCGCCGCTCACCTGCCTCGTCCCCTTGCCGTAGGAGACGCGCGCCGCCTGCACGATCGCCGCATCGTCGCCCATGTAGTCGACGACCCGCACGAAGCCGTGGTCGAGCACCGGCAGCGGCTGACCCAGGATCTCCTCGAGCGCCGCCACGGTGGCCCGTCGCGTGGGGCTCTGCTGGGCGCGCGCCGCCTCGATCTCGGCGAGCTTGTCCGCCTCCAGCCGCATGCCGCACCTCCGCTCCGCCCGCGGCGCTTCATGCGGCGCCCGGGCGAGCCTGTCGAGGCCCGGGCGGCCCGGCCGGCCCGGCCACGGTTGCAGTCCGGCCGCCGATCCCTATATTGGGAGGGCCGGCGCGAGCCGGAGATGGCGATGAACACTGCCTGGAATAGGCGATGCGGACCCGGGGGCAGAGCCCGGCGCCTCCACCATTCCGAGCCGGGTCCCCGCCAGGGGATCCGGCCGCGAGGGGGCGAGTCAGGATCGACGCGCGCAGTAAAGGGGTAGCTTTCGCCCGGCATGGTACCGCCGTTATCGGGCCGAACCACAAGTGCCAACGACAATCGTCTGGCGCTCGCTGCCTGATTTCGGTTAGGTAAGCGCGGCCCGGGGGGCGCCGGGCAACAGAAGCCCCCCACCTCGATCGCCGGGGCGGAGCAGGCGGGCAGGCATGGCGCGCGGTTCGGTCGACTACGTGCGCATGGTGGAGCAGGCGCTCAGGACCGTCGTGCGCGACGTGCTGCGCCGGCTGGCGGACGAGGGCCTGCCGCCCCCGCACCATTTCTACGTCACCTTCCGGACCACCGACCCGGGTGTCGAGGTCCCCGACCATCTGCGCGAGCGCTACCCGACCGAGATGACGGTGGTGCTGCAGCACCAGTACTGGGACCTCGAGGTCGACGAGATCGGCTTCGCCGTCACGTTGAGCTTCAACGACGTGCCGCAGCGCCTGCGGATCCCCTTCCACGCCATCAAGGTGTTCGCCGATCCGGGTGCCGAGTTCGGCCTGCAGTTCACGCTCGAGCCCGAGGTCGTGGCGATGCCCACCGCCGTCGCCGAGCGCCGGCCGCCGCTGCTCGCCAAGCCGGCCGAGCCCGAGCCGCCCAAGGGTGGCGCGGAGATCGTCACCCTCGACCGCTTCCGCAAGAAGTAGCGCCGCGGCCGCCGCCGGCCGCTCAGAAGCCGCCGAGGTCGGTCACCGGCACGGCGAGCTCGGCGCCGCGGATCGCCCGCAACGTGGCGGCGATCACCGCCACGTTGTTGTCGAACGAGCCGTGGTCGGCGGCGATCGTGGTCCGGCCGTTGCTCGCCTCCGGCTCGCGCACGAGCTCGGGCGGCGGCCCGTCGCCCCAGGCCTCGAGCCAATCGCGACGGCCCGCATCGTCGAGCCGGACCGGATCGGGCTCGGCCTCGCAAAGGCCCGGGTCCCAGGCGGCGGCGAGGCCGAGGAGCGGCGTGCGCTGGTCGCGCTCGAGCGCGCGACTCACGAGGTAGAGGAGCGACTTGCCGTAGGGGCCCACGGAATCGGCCCGCTCGTTGCGGTCGCCGAGCAGCCAGATGCGGGCCGTCCGACGGTCGAGCAGCCGCCCGCGGCCGGCGAGCGCCGCCCCGAAGGTCTCGGCCGCGAAGCGCATGGTGCAGGCCGGCGCGAACAGGTGCAGGCCCGCCGGCCGCAGGCCCGCCGCGCGCAGCGGCCGGAGCAGGTGGCCGAGCAGGATGGCACCCGCCGAATGACCGACCAGGTGCAGTTCGAGGCCCGGCCGCTCGCCGGCGAGCCCGGCCAGGGCCTGCGCGGCGTGCGCCATGCCCCCGTCCTCGGCCGCGCTGCCGGCGGCGTTCTCCTTCATCTCGGTCCAGACCGCGCGCGGGATCGACGCACCGGCCACCGCCTCGATCGAGCGGTCGCGGATCTCGGCGAGCGTCTCCCGGAAGCGGTCGAGCAGATTGCCCCCGGCCCGGATCCCGAGGCCCTCCAGGACCGCCCGGCCGATGTCCTCGAGCTGGGCGTGGAGGGCCTCCGGCACGCTCGTCTTCCAGGCGACGAAGAGCGGGTGGATGCCGTTGCGCAGGAACCAGGGACCGAGCACCTGGGCGCGGGCGATCGCATCCGCCTCGCTGTTGAGCCCGCCATGGGCGTAGAGCGCCAGCTTGCGCGAGCCGATCCCGTCGAGCGAGATGGCGGCGAGGCGCCGGCCGATCATGTCGACCTCGTCGGCGGGGTTCAGGCTGTCGGCGTGGCGGCGCAGCGGCCGGCCGTCGTTGCCGAGCACGATGGTGTGGCGGCGCGCGCGCGCCTCGTCCCAGCGCGGATCGTCCGGCAGTGGCGGTCGCCCCGCGCCGACGAGGCCGACGCGGAGCTGGAGCGGCCGGATCGAGGCGGCGCCGGTGGCGTTGGTCACGGCGCGGGCGATGGGTGCGCCGGTCACCGCGACCCAGGCGTCCATGCCGTTCGCGAGCCAGTCGTCGTAGCCCAGGATCGCGAAGCCGGAGAAGCCCCAGCCCGTGCCCCAGGAGTTCTGCACGATGAAGCCGCGCCGCTCGTAGCCGACCAGCGCGAAGGCGTGGCCACCCTCGATCGGCGTGCCGTTCCGCCAGGGGATCTCGGGCAGCTCGTCGTAGGAGCCGAGCCGCCAGCCGCGATGCACGCTCGCCGAGGCGTAGACCGCCCCGACCTCGTGGATCGCCGCCTGCAGGTCGGAGAGCGAGGTGCGGTCGATCCGGTAGTAGGCCCCGAGCGGGCGCTCGGCGGCATCCTCCGCCCAGCCCGGCTTCGGCCCGGAATCCTCGCCGGCAGCCGGCCAGAGCTCCTCGGCGCAGGCGCCGTGCTTGTGCCAGCCCTTCATGGCGCCGCGGCAGGAGGAGCCCTCGTACGCCTCGCCCGGCCACTCGTCGTAGAGCCGGGCGAGCTCGTAGAGCATCTTCGGGCTGACCCGGGCCGGCCGCTCGGTGGACGGCCGCCCGGCCGCCACCCAGCGGCGCCAGGCGAGGAAGTTGATGCAGGCGGCGAGCCCGTAGCCGGTGCACGCGCCCTCGCGGCCCTGGTCGAGGATCATGCCGTCGACGCGGTACTTGTCGAGGTAGAGGGCGATGTCGCGTTCGGAAGGGTGGCGGGGCGGCAGCGGAACCAGCGGGGCGCGGTAGACGAGGTCGCGGAGATCGACCCGGTCGGGTGCCGCGTCCAGACGCGGCAGGGCCATCGCCGGAGCGGCCTCCGCGCCGGCGCCGACCGGGCCGGGTGCGGCCGCGGGTGCCGCGCGGGCCCGGAGCGCCTGCTCGAACAGGGCCGCCTCCTCGGCACGTCGCTTCTGCAGGCCCTGGCTGTCCGGCCACAGGCGCGCCATCGCGCGCAGCTCGGCCGGGATCCTCTCGGGCCGTCCGTTGCGCAGGTGGTCGCGGACCGCGCGCATCTCCCGGAAGCGCTCGCGCGGGTCTGTGAACCCGCCGGCGCCGCGGTTGAAGACGAGCGAGACGAGGGCACCCAGGCAGTCGTCGGGCAGGTCGGCCGCCTCCGGCAGGGCGCGCAGCGTGCGGGCGAGCTCGGCCGGCGCCGTGGCCTCGAGGAAGGCGCTCTCGGCGAGCTCCCAGGGCACCCGGATGTCGGCCAGCCTGCGCACGAGCTCCTTGAGCTCGCGGACCCTGGCGGCGCGGTCGGGCTCGACCGCGCGCAGCCCGAGCGCGGCCGCCAGCCGGCCGACCGCGAGCGCGCCCAGCCGCGGACCCCAGACCTGCTCGAGCTCGTTGCGGCCGTGGTATCCCAGATCCCAGCCGAAGCCGATGGTCAGCCCCGAGCTGAAGCCGGGCCAGTGCGGCCGCGCCTTGATCACGCGCTCGTAGTAGTCGCGACCGCCGCTCTCGTGGCGGACGATCAGCTCGCTGGCGGCGGGGGAGAGGGAGCGCGCCCCCGCCGGCGCGGCCGGTGCCCCTGCGAACCCGGCCGCCGTCTCGGCGAGCCCCGGCGGCGGAGCGGAGGGTGGAGTCCTGCCCGAGGAACGCGACGTCCGGCTGCGCGCCATGCCTCTTCCCCCCGATCGCGGCGGGTGGATCGAGCCGCCCGTCCATGCCCCAGGATCGCATCCGATCGACCGACTGGCAACCTCAGGTCGGGGTTCGGCGCGCGCGCCGGGTCGCGTCGACAGAGGCGCGGCGCTGCGCTAGGCGCGGGGCCGATCGAGCGCGGAGGGGTGAACATGGCCGACGAGCGGGCGGTGCGGGTCGAGACCGACAGCTTCGGGCCGATCGAGGTGCCGGCGGAGCGCTACTGGGGGGCCCAGACCCAGCGCTCGCTGCAGAACTTCCGGATCGGCGGCGAGCGGATGCCGATCCCGCTCGTGCGCGCGCTCGGCGTCGTCAAGCTCGCAGCCGCCCGGGTCAACGTCCGGCTGGGCGTGCTCGAGGCGCGGCTCGGCGAGGCGATCGCCAAGGCCGCCCAGGAGGTGGTCGACGGCCGGCTCGACGCCGAGTTCCCGCTCGTCGTCTGGCAGACCGGCTCGGGCACCCAGAGCAACATGAACGCCAACGAGGTGATCGCCGGACGCGCCAACGAGCTGCTCGGTGCCGGCCGCGGCGGCAAGAGCCCGGTCCACCCGAACGACCACGTCAACCGTGGCCAGTCCTCCAACGACACCTTCCCGACCGCGATGCACGTGGCGGCGGCGCAGGAGGTGGACCGCGCGCTCCTGCCGGCGCTCAACCACCTGCATGCCGCACTCGCCGGCAAGGCCCGGGCGTTCGCCGACATCGTCAAGATCGGCCGCACGCATCTGCAGGATGCGACGCCGTTGACCCTCGGCCAGGAGTTCTCCGGCTACGCCCACCAGGTGGCGATGGGCATCGAGCGGGTGCGCTCGCCGCTGCCGCGGATCCACGAGCTCGCCCAGGGCGGGACGGCGGTCGGCACCGGGCTCAACGCCAGGAAGGGCTTCGCCGAGGCGATCGCGGCCGAGATCGCGCAGATCACCGGCCTGCCCTTCGTCACCGCCCCGAACAAGTTCGAGGCACTGGCCTCGCACGATGCGCTCGTCGAGCTCTCGGGCGCGCTCAACACGGTGGCGGTGAGCCTCACCAAGATCGCCAACGACATCCGGCTCCTGGGCTCGGGCCCGCGCTCGGGGCTGGGCGAGCTGCGCCTGCCGGAGAACGAGCCCGGCTCCTCGATCATGCCGGGCAAGGTCAACCCGACCCAGGCCGAGGCCCTGACCATGGTCTGCGCCCAGGTGGTCGGCAACCACGTCGCGGTCACGGTCGGCGGGCTGCAGGGCCATCTCGAGCTCAACGTCTTCAAGCCGCTGATCGCGCACAACGTCCTGCAGTCGATCCGGCTGCTCGCCGATGCCGCGCGGAGCTTCACCGACAACTGCGTCGCCGGCATCGAGGCCAATCGCGAGCACATCCGCCGGCTGGTCGAGCAGAGCCTCATGCTGGTGACGGCGCTCGCGCCCAGGATCGGCTACGACAACGCCGCCAAGGTCGCCAAGAAGGCGCACGCCGAGGGCAGCACGCTCAAGGAGGCGGCACTCGCGCTCGGGCTCGTGAGCGCCGAGGAGTTCGAGAGCGTGGTCCGGCCGGAGACCATGCTCGGGCCCGAGGGCTAGCTCGGGCTCAGGGCCCCGGCGCCCGGGCGGGGTCCTCGTAGCGGCGCGGCCGGTCGGGCGGGCCGAGGAGCCGCACCCGCTGCCCCTCGCCGCGCAGCTCCAGATCGAGGATCCAGGCGGCGAGATCGAAGGCGAGCGAGGCGCGGGCGCCGCCGCCCCCGCCCTCGACGACGAGCTCGGGCGCTCGCAGCACACCGCGCTCGAGCCGGAGCGGGCCGCGCAGGAGGAGGTCGCTGCCGAGAGATCGGAAGAGC
>JBBIIE010000060.1:0-18445 GCA_037446605.1 Geminicoccaceae bacterium
CCCTCACGTCAGGAACAAGACCTGACCCTGATTCTGCCGGCCACGGCCCTGGGCGAATACCGTAGCGCCCTGCCGCCCCTGCCCGCGGGTCAGCGCCGCCTGATCCTGGAAGCGGCGGCTCAGTCGACCGGGGCCGGGGCGAGCCAGGGCGATGGGGCGGGCTCCAGGCGCGCCTCGCCGGCGTCGAGCGGACCGGCGCGGAGCGCCTCGAGCCGGAGCAGGGCCAGGGCGCGGTCGTCGCGGCCGCTGCGCACCTCGCCCTGCTCGCGCCCCTGGGCCAGCACCGGGGTGCCGGGGGCGGGCAAGGGCCCGTGCACGCGCACCGGCAGGAGCCGCCGGCGCAAAAGGGTGCGGTGCGCCATGCGCGCGGTCAGCTCCTGCCCGACGAAGCAGCCCTTGGAAAGCGACACCGCATCGAGCTCGAGCAGGTTGGCTTCCAGCGCGAGCGCCTTCTCGGGCACGAGGTCGCGGCTGCCGTCGGGCACGCCCAGACGCAGCCGGTGGCGGTCCCAGGGCTCGGCCCCGGCACGCCCGAGGCGATGGCGCGCGAGGAAGGCCTCGACCGCGCCCGCCGGCAGCAGCACGCGCAGGCCGAGCTCGGCCAGACGCGGATCGACGAGGAGGATCGCCGCACCGTCGCGCCGGCAGGCACCGCGCTCCGCGGGCACACCCAGGCGGGCGGGAGCCTCCGGGTCGGGCAGCGCCAGCACCACCCAGTCGGCGCTCGCATCGCGCAGCTCGACCGCGGCGCGCAGCCGGTACAGCGTCAGCCGACGCACGAGCTCGGCGAGCCTCGCGCGCTCGCCGTCGAGCAGCACCCGGCCGTCGTCCTCGACCAGCGCGAAGTCGAACAGGCAGCGGCCCTGCGGCGTGAGCAGCCCCGCCCAGATCGCCCGCCCGGCCGTCAGCCGGTCGACGTCGTTGGTGACCAGGCCCTGCAGGAACGGCCGGACGTCGGGTCCGGAGAGCTCCAGGACCCCGCGCTCCGCCAGGACCGCCGCCACCGGTTCCGTCGCCATGTGCCCGTTCCCGAGGGTTCGCCGGACGCGGGCCAGAGTTAGGTGCGCGGCGCGCGCCGCCAAGTCCGTCCGGCTACAATCGCATAAGAATTGTTATGGAAAAGTCGCATCGCGTCGGGATGGTGGATCTTCCCGCCACCGCCCGCGCCCGAACGGACATCGGCCGATGCCGATCGTCGGGAGACGACCGCGACGCCGCGCGCCGACCGCCACGAGCCGGCCGAGGGACACGGGCGAGCGGGCCGGCGTGGATCCGGGCGACCGTCGCGATGCGGACGGATCCCGCCCGAGGCGGGCACCGGGTGGAGATCGCGACGCGGCGCGCGGTCCGACGTGCGCGCGGCCGCACCGGTTCAATGCGACAGGATCTGGCTCAGGAACAGCCGCGTGCGGTCCGACTTCGGGCTCGTGAAGAACTCCTCGGGCGGCGCCACCTCGACCACCTCGCCGCGGTCCATGAACACCACGAAGTCGGCGACCGACTTGGCGAAGCCCATCTCGTGCGTGACCACCATCATGGTCATGCCCTCGTTCGCCAGCTCGATCATGACGTCGAGCACCTCCTTGACCATCTCCGGGTCGAGGGCCGAGGTCGGCTCGTCGAACAGCATGATCTTGGGCTTCATGCAGAGCGCGCGGGCGATGGCGACGCGCTGCTGCTGGCCGCCGGAGAGCTGGCCCGGGTATTTCTGCGCCTGCTCGGGGATCTTGACCCGCTCGAGGAAGAACATGGCCGTCTCCTCGGCCTCCTTGCGCGGGATCCGGCGCACCCACATCGGTGCGAGCGTCAGGTTCTCGAGCACGGTCAGGTGCGGGAACAGGTTGAAGTGCTGGAACACCATGCCGACCTCGCGGCGGATGGCATCCACGTTCTTCACGTCCGAGGTGAGCTCGATGCCGTCGACCACGATCTGGCCGCGCTGATGCTCCTCGAGACGGTTGATGCAGCGGATCATGGTCGACTTGCCCGAGCCGGACGGGCCGCACACCACCACCTTCTGGCCCTTGTCGACCTCGAGGTTGATCGACTTGAGGACGTGGAACTCGCCGTACCATTTGTGGACGTCGGCCAGCCGGATCATCGCCGTTCCCGCGCCACCCGCCGATCCCGCCATGCCGAGGCCTCCCGCGCCGTCGTCCGCGCTCACCGCCGATGGCCGCGCGCCAGCCGGCGCTCGAGCGCCATGCTGTAGCGCGACATGCCGAAGCAGAAGATCCAGAAGCCGAACCCGGCGATCAGGTAGGTCTCGGTGGCGAGCCCGAGCCAGGCCGGATCCTTGACGATCAGCTGGGCCATGCCGAGCAGGTCGTAGAGGCCGACGATGAGGACCAGCGAGGTGTCCTTGAACAGGCCGATGAAGGTGTTGACGATGCCCGGGATGACCAGGCGCAGGGCCTGCGGCAGGATGATCAGCCCCATCATCTTCCAGTAGCCGAGGCCGACCGCGGCGGCCGCCTCGTACTGGCCCTTGGGGATCGCCTGCAGCCCGCCGCGCACCACCTCGGCCATGTAGGCGGCCGAGAACAGCGAGACGCCCACGAGGGCGCGCAGGAGCTTGTCGAAGGTGACGCCCTCGGGGAGGAACAGCGGCAGCATCACCGAGGCCATGAACAGCACGGTGACCAGCGGCACCCCGCGCACGAGCTCGATGAAGGCGACCGAGAGCGACTTGATCACCGGGAGCTGCGAGCGCCGCCCGAGCGCCAGCAGGATGCCGAGCGGCAGCGAGGCGGTGATCCCGACCCCGGCGATGACGAGGGTGAGGAACAGGCCGCCCCATTTGCTGGTCTCGACCAGGGTCAGCCCGAAGCTGCCGCCCAGGAACAGCACGTAGGCGACGACCGGGTAGACGAGGATCAGGCCGAGCGAGTAGAGCAGCTTGTTGAAGGCGAGGCGGAGGAAGAGCGGCACCATGGCCGCGACCAGGATGAGGAAGGCGAGGTCGATCCGCCAGCGCTCCTCGACCGGGTAGAGGCCGTAGAGATACTGGCCGAAGCGGGCGCGCAGGAGCGCCCAGCAGGCGCCCCGTTCCGACTGGAAGGCCGCCTCGCAGGCCTGCTTGCCGTCGGCATTCCAGACCGCGTTCAGCACCGCCCACTGCACGAGCGGCACGAGGCTGACCCAGAGCAGCCAGACGACGAGCAGCGTCAGCACGCTGTTGAGCGGCGAGTTGAACAGGTTGCGGCGGATCCAGCCGAGCGCGCCGAGCCGCTCGGAGACCGGCGGGCGCAGGCTCGGGGCCGAAACTTCGCTGGTCGCCATGCCGCTCAGCGCTCCACCAGCGCCATCCTGGCGTTGTACCAGTTCATGAAGGCCGAGATCGCGAGGCTGAAGGACAGGTAGACCGCCATGGTGATGGCGATCACCTCCACCGCCTGGCCGGTCTGGTTGTTGACCGTGCCCGCGACGTTGAAGAAGTCGGGATAGCCGATCGCCACGCCGAGCGAGCTGTTCTTGGTCAGGTTGAGGTACTGGCTGGTCTGCGGCGGGATGATCACGCGCAGCGCCTGCGGGATGACGACGAGGCGCAGCGTCTGGTTGGGCCGCAGGCCGAGGGCACCGGCCGCCTCGAGCTGGCCCTTGGAGACGGAGAGGATGCCCGAGCGCACGATCTCGGCGAGGAAGGCGCCGGTGTAGACCGAGAGGCCGAGCACGAGCGCCAGGAACTCGGGCAGGAGCACGAGCCCGCCCTCGAGCCGGAAGCGGGTGAGCTGCGGATACTCGAAGGAGATCGGCGCACCGAGCACCAGATGCGCGCCCAGCGGCGCGAGGATCAGGATGGCGAGGCCGACCCAGACGGTCGGGAACGGCACGCCGGTCGCCTCGCGGCGGCGCCGCGCCCAGCGGGCGAGCAGGATCACGGCCAGGATCGCCGCGAGCAGCGCCCAGAGCTCGACCACCGCGCCCTCGCCGAAGATCGGCTTCGGCACGAACAGGCCGCGCACGTTCAGGTAGCCCACCCCGAGCACGACCAGGCTGTCGCGCGGCCCGGGCAGCGCGCCGAGCACGACCACGTACCAGAAGATGAGCTGGAGGAGCAGCGGGACGTTGCGGATCACCTCGATGTAGACGAGCGCGAGCCGCGCCACGAGCCAGTTCGAGGACAGCCGCGCGATGCCCATGAGGAAGCCGATGAGCGTCGCGAGCACGATCCCGACGACGGCCACGTAGAGCGTGTTCAAGAGGCCGACCACGAAGGCGCGGCCGTAGGAGCTCCGGTCGCTGGCGAAGTCGATCAGCGACTGGGAGACGTCGAAGCCGGCGAGCGTGCCGAGGAAGCCGAAGCCCGAGGCGACGCCGAGCCGCTCGCGGTTGACGATGGTGTTGTGGACGAGATAGGCGCCGGCGGCCACGACGAGGCCCAGCACCACGGCCTGGGCGACGAGCCCGCGCACCCTCGGGTCGCGCCAGAGCGCCACCCGTGGGGCAGCGTCGCGCTCCGGTCCTGCCGCCGCCATGCGCCCCCTCCCCGACCGACCGGAGCGGCCCGGCGCGCGGCCGGGCCGCCCCGCGCGGCCTCAGCGGAACGGAATCGCGTACTGGAGCCCGCCCTGGGTCCAGAGCGCGTTGGCGCCGCGGGCGATCTTGAGCGGCGTGTTCGCGCCCACGTTGCGCTCGAAGCTCTCGCCGTAGTTGCCGACCTGGGCGATGATCCTGGCGGCGAAGTCGGCCGGCAGGCCGAGCCCCTTGCCGAGCTCGCCCTCGACGCCGAGCAGGCGGCGGATGCTCGGGTTCTTGCTGGCCTTCATCTCCTCGAGGTTCTTGCTGGTGACGCCGAGCTCCTCGGCCTCGACCATGGCGTAGAAGGACCAGCGGACCACGTCCGCCCACTCGTTGTCGCCGTGCCGGACGGCCGGGCCGAGCGGCTCCTTGGAGATCAGCTCGGGCAGCACCACCCAGTTGTCGGGCTTCTCGAACTTGGTGCGGCTGGAATACAGGCCGGACTGGTCCGTGGTGAACACGTCGCACCGGCCGGACTGGAACGCGGCGATGATCTCGTCGTTGGTCTCGAAGACCACCGGCTCGTACTTCATGTTGTTGGCACGGAAATAGTCGGCCAGGTTGAGCTCGGTGGTCGTGCCGGTCTGCACGCAGACCGAGGCACCGCCGAGCTCCTTGGCGCTCTTCACGCCCAGGCTCTTCGGCACCATGAAGCCCTGGCCGTCGTAGTAGTTGACGGCGACGAAGTCGAGCCCGAGGGCGGAGTCGCGCGCCGCCGTCCAGGTCGAGTTGCGGGAGAGGACGTCGATCTCCTTCGACTGCAGCGCGGTGAACCGCTCCTTGGCCGAGAGTGGCGTGTACTTGACCTTGGTCGCGTCACCGAAGACCGCGGCGGCGACCGCCCGACAGATGTCGATGTCGAGCCCGGCCCAGTTGCCCTTGTCGTCGACCTGGGCGAAGCCCGGCAGGCCGCTGTTGTTCACGCCGCACTGCACGAAGCCCTTCTTCTTCACGGCCTCGAAGGTCTCGCCGGCCTGGGCGGCTCCCGCCAGGGCGAGCCCCGCGATCGCGGTCCCGGCCAAGAGCCAACGGTTGACGGTCATGCTCCCTCCACGTCGTTCGATCGCCTGGCCCGAGGTCGGGCGCCGGACGCCCGCACTCCCGAGGGCGGCCCGGATCTGTGGCAGTCATGGCACGCTCCGATCCACCTGCCAATCCGCCATCGCATGCCGGCCATGAGCGGACCGCCCGGGTCGCGGCGCGGCCGGCCGGATGCTTCCGGAGCCGCGCCGGCGCGTGCTAAGCGCCCGCGACCCGTTCGGAGACCGCGCCCATGAAGGATGCCACCCTCGTCACCACCCTCGGGCGCGATCCTGAGGCCAACCACGGCATCGTCAACCCGCCCACCTGGCGCGCCTCGACCATCCTCGCGCCGACCCTGGAGGCGTACGAGCGCCGCCGCTACGGCGAGCCCACCACCTACGGCCGCTACGGCACGCCGACCACCGCCGCGCTGCAGGAGGCGGTCGCCCGGCTCGAGGGCGGCCATCGCACGATCGCCGTGGCCTCGGGCAAGACCGCGATCTCGGCCACCCTCCTGGCGCTGCTCCAGGCGGGCGACCATCTGCTCGTGGTCGACTGCGTCTACGGGCCGACCCGGCGCTTCGCCGACGGCATGCTCGCCAAGCTCGGCATCGAGACGGACTACTTCGATCCGGGCAGCGGGGCGGCGATCGCGGGCCTCCTGCGCCCGCGCACCCGCGTGGTGTTCGTCGAGGCGCCCGGCTCCTGGACCTTCGAGATGCAGGACGTCCGCGCGATCGCCGCGGTCGCGCACGCCCAGGGCGCCGTCGTGGTGATGGACAACACCTGGGCCTCGCCGCTCTACTGCAAGCCCTTCACGCTCGGCGTCGACGTCAGCATCCAGGCGGCCACCAAGTACATCGGCGGCCACTCCGACCTGATGATGGGGACGATCACCACCACGGCCGAGCTGTTCGAGCGGGTCCGCCACGGCGTGTTCGAGGTCGCCTCGGCGGCCGGACCGGACGAGTGCACGCTGGCGCTGCGCGGCCTCAGGACCCTGGCCGTGCGCCTCGAGCGGCACATGCAGAGCGGGCTCGTGCTGGCCGACTGGCTGCGCCGCCGGCCCGAGGTGCGCCGCGTCCTCCACCCGGCCCTGCCCGACGATCCCGGGCACGCGCTCTGGCGGCGCGATTTCCAGGGCGCCTCGGGGCTGTTCGGCTTCGTGCTCGAGCCCTGCACGCGGGCGCAGCTCGCGGCCTTGCTCGACCAACTGGAGCTGTTCGGCATGGGTGCCTCCTGGGGCGGCTACGAGAGCCTCCTCATCCCGACCGACCCGCGGCCGATCCGCACCGCCGTGCCCTGGACCGAACCCGGCCAGGCGATGCGCATCCATGTCGGCCTCGAGGACCCGGACGATCTGATCCGCGACCTCGAGGCGGGCTTCCGCCGCTTCCACGCCGCGGCGTGAGCCACCATCTCCTGCGCATGGGCACGCTCTACGAGGACGATCTCGTGGCTTGGGCCGAGGCGCAGGGGCGGGCGCTGCGCGCGGCCGCACGGGCGAAGCTGAACACGCCCGTCGCCGTCGACTGGGAGAACGTCGCCGAGGAGATCGAGCAGTTGGCCCGCTCCGAGCGCCGCGAGCTCGCCTCGCGTCTGTTCCGGCTGCTCACGCACCTCGCGAGGTGGCGCTGGCAGCCGCGCCGGCGGACCCGGAGCTGGCGTGCGACGATCGGCGAGCAACGCCGCGAGATCGCCCGTCTGCTCGCCGACAGCCCGAGCCTTCGCCCCCTCCTGCCCGAGCTCCTCGCACGCGCCTATGCGGATGCGCGCGGTCAGGCCACGGACGAGACCGGCCTGCCGCTCGCGACCTTCCCCGAGACCTGCCCGTTCACCCTCGAGCAGGCGCTCGATCCGGGCTTCTGGCCGGAAGCGGACTGAGCGGCTCAGCCGTCTCGGCGGGCGGCGATCAGGAACTCCTCGTTGCCGGCGGGGCCGCGGAGCGGCGAGGGCACGAGCCCGAGCACCCGCCAGCCGGGCCGGCCGGAAAGGAAAGCCTCGACCTCGGCGCAGACCCGGGCGCGCACGGCCGGATCGCGCACCACACCCCCCTTCCCCACCGCCTCCCGGCCGGCCTCGAACTGCGGCTTGATCAAGGCCACGCAGGCGGCCCCGGGTGCGGTCAGCCCGAGCGCCGGCGGCAGCACGAGGCGCAGCGAGATGAAGCTCGCATCGCACACCACGAGCTCGATCGGCTCGGGCACCAGCGCGCGGTCGAGATGGCGGGCGTTGACCTCGTCGAGCACGACCACCCGCGGGTCGGTGCGCAGCCGCCAGAGGAGCTGGCCGCGGCCGACGTCGACCGCGTAGACCCGCGTCGCACCTCGGCGCAGCAGCACGTCGGTGAAGCCGCCCGTGGAGGCACCGATGTCGAGCGCCACCCGGCCGCACGGGTCGATCGCGAAGGCATCGAGGGCGGCCAGGAGCTTGAGGGCCCCGCGCGAGGCCCACTCCTCCCCCTCCCCGCCCACGAGATCGAGCGGGAGGTCGGCGGCCACGAGGCGACCCGGCTTGTCGAGCCGCGTCCCGCCCGAGCGCACCCGGCCGGCCATGATCAGCGCCCGCGCCCGGGCCCGGCTCGGCGCCAGACCGCGGACGACCAGGAGCTCGTCGAGCCGGACCCGGCCGGCCGGCCGCCGATCGCCGTTCGATCGTTGCCCGAGGGTCACGTGCAGTTCAGAATTGGGCTGGTTCGCAGGAAGGACCGTCGGCGCGCAGGGAGGCTCGGGATGCGCGGATCGCGCCCACTCGGGGCCATGCTCGGTCTCCTCGGCTCCCTCGGCACCGCCGCGGCCGAGCCGTCCGGTGCCGCCGCGCCGCCGGTGCGGCTCGATCTGCGTTCGCCGGGCGCCGGTCCGGCGGCCGGCGGCCCGGGCCGGGACGGCACGCTCCGCGCGAGCGATCCACCGGGCGAGGTCACCTGGCGGATCAACGGCCTCGCTCTCGGCCTGCGCGAGGAGGGCGGGCGGCTCGCGGGCGACGTGTTCGTCGAGCGGGGCGGCTGGCGGCTGGGGCTCCGACCGACCACCGGCGGCGGCGCGGTGGCGGCCGACGGGGTGATGCTGCGCCTGTCGACGCGGCTCGACTGAGCCGGCCGCACGCCACCTCGCCGCTCACCGCTCGGCCCGGGTGAGGCCCGCGGGGCCAGCCCGGAGCTCCAGCTCGACCAGCACGCCCGCATGGTTCGAGACCCAGGGTTGGCTCGGGTCGACGCGTGGATTGAACACCACGCGATGGGCGATCGGCTCGGCCGGCCCGGCGCTCAGCACGTAGTCGATCCGCCGCGCGATCGGTCGGGCCGGCACCGCGACCCCGACCGTGCAGGTCGGATCGGGGGCATCGGCTGCCGCGCACAGCGTCTCGACCGGACGGCCCGTGACGGTCGCGCTGTCGCGCAGGCCCACGGCCCCGAGCCGGGCGTAGAGCGGCCGCTCCGCGCCCCCCTCGCGCTGCAGGTCGAGGTTGAGATCGCCGCCCAGGACCAGCGCCCGGACCCCGTCGCGGGACGCCGCTCCGATCGCCGCGAGCGCCACCTCGAGCTGCCCGGCGCGCTCCTCCGGCCGGCACCGGGCGCAGAGATGGGTGGTGTAGACGGCGAGCTGCGCGCCGCCGAAGCCGATCCGAGCGCCGAGCAGGTTCCGGCCGATGCGCCAGCGCCGGCCGAGGAGCTCGAGCTCGGCGACCTCGGGCAGCTCGCTGAGCTCGACCGCGGCGACCGGACAGCGGCTCAGGATCGCGTTGCCCACGGTGAGCAGCCCGGGCACGCCGGTCGAGGGTCGATCGACGCGGTCGTAGCCGAGGCCGTGCCGCGTCCGGAGCCGGTGCTCGAGGTCGGCGGCCGTGCTGGCGGTGCCGGCCAGGAGGCCGCCCGCCACCTCCTGCAGCAGCACGATCTCGACCCGCTCGCGCGCGACCAGCGCCGCGACGTCGTCGAGCCGCCGCCCGCGCTCGGCGAGCGCCGAGAACTTGAGGTTGAGGGAGAGGACGCGCAACCTGCCCGTCTCGACCGCCTCGGCGCAGCTCGCCGGCGGTGACGGCGGCGCGGGCGGCCCGGGCAGCGCCACCACGGCGGCGAGGCCGGCGCCGGGCAGCGCCACCGCCGCGAGTCTGATCAGCCGTCCGAGCCGGCGCACCCCGCCCCGCCCCCTGCCCGCAACCTGGAACCGCTCTAAGGTATGCGCCCGCCGCGCGCATCCCCCCGTCGCGGGCCGGCCGTGCGGCCGAGCTCGGCTCACGCGATCGTGAAGCGCGGCCCCGGCCTCAGCCGGCGGTGGTCAGGGGCTCGGTGCGGCCGGTCTCGGTCCGGCGCCCGTCGACCAGGGCCAGGGCGGTGCGCACGATCCCGGCGGCATCGAGGCCCGCCTCGGCGTACTGGCCGGCGGGCGTGCCGTGGTCGATGAAGCGGTCGGGCAGGACCAGGCTGCGCAGCCTGAGCCGGCCGGTATCGAGCACGCCCTCCTCCAGGAGGAGCTGCTGGACCTGGCTGGCGAAGCCGCCGATCGAGCCCTCCTCGATCGTGAGCAGCACCGGATGCGCACGCGCGAGCCCCAGGATCAGCTCGCGGTCGAGCGGCTTGGCGAAGCGGGCATCGGCCACGGTCGGCGCGAAGCCGCGGGCGGTGAGCTCGTCGGCCGCCTTCAGGCACTCCTGCAGGCGGGCGCCGAACGACAGGAGCGCGAGGCTGCGCCCCTCGCGCACGATCCGGCCCTTGCCGATCGGCAGGGGCGTGCCGCGCTCGGGCAGCTCGAGCCCCCACCCCTCGCCGCGCGGGTAGCGGAAGGCGATCGGTCCCTCGTCCCAGGCCGCCGCGGTCGCCACCATGTGCGCGAGCTCGACCTCGTCGGCCGCCGCCATGATCACCATGCCGGGCAGGCAGCCCAGATAGGCGACATCGAAGGAGCCCGCGTGGGTGGCGCCGTCGGCACCGACGAGCCCGGCCCGGTCGATGGCGAAGCGCACCGGCAGCTTCTGGATCGCGACGTCGTGCACGACCTGGTCGAAGGCGCGCTGCAGGAAGGTCGAGTAGATCGCGCAGAAGGGCTTCAGGCCCTCGGCGGCGAGGCCGGCCGCGAAGGTCACCGCGTGCTGCTCGGCGATGCCGACGTCGAAGCAGCGGTCGGGGAAGGCCTCGGCGAACCGGTCGAGGCCGGTGCCGGACGGCATCGCCGCGGTGATCGCCACGATCCGGTCGTCGTGCCGGGCCTCGGCCAGGAGCGCCCGGGCGAACACCGCGGTGTAGGTCGGCGGCCCCGCCCGACCCTTGGCCTGGAGCCCGGTCGGCACGTCGAACTTGTTGACGCCGTGGTACTTGTCGGCGGCCGATTCGGCCGGCGGGTAGCCCTTGCCCTTCTGGGTCACGACGTGGACCAGCACCGGCCCGAGGGTCGGGTCGTCGCGGACGTTCTCCAGGACCGGGATCAGATGCTCGAGATTGTGGCCGTCGAGCGGGCCCACATAGTAGAACCCCAGCTCCTCGAACAGCGTGCCGCCGGTGGCGATGCCGCGCGCGAACTCCTCGGCCCGCGCGGCCGCCTGGGCGAGCGGCCGCGGCAGCGCCTTGGTGAGCTGCTTGGCGACGTGGCGCATGCTGCGGTAGGTGTGCGAGCTCACCACCCGCGAGAGGTAGCTCGACACCGCGCCGACCGGCGGGGCGATCGACATGTCGTTGTCGTTGAGGACGACGATCAGCCGCTCCTTGAGGGCACCGGCATTGTTCATGGCCTCGAACGCCATGCCGGCGCTCATGGCACCGTCGCCGATCACGCAGATCACCCGCCGCTCGATCCCCTCGAGCCTGGAGGCCACGGCCATGCCGAGCCCGGCCGAGATCGAGGTCGAGCTGTGCGCCGCGCCGAACGGGTCGAACGGGCTCTCGCTGCGCCGGGTGAAGCCGGAGAGCCCGCCCGGCTGGCGCAGGGTGCGGATCCGGTCGCGCCGGCCGGTCAGGATCTTGTGCGGGTAGGCCTGATGCCCGACGTCCCAGATCAGCCGGTCGTGCGGGGTGTCGAAGACGTAGTGCACGGCGACCGTGAGCTCGACCACGCCGAGCCCGGCGCCGAGATGCCCGCCGGTGACCGAGACCGCGTCGATGGTCTCGGCGCGCAGCTCGGCCGCCAGGTCGGCGAGCCGGTCGCGCGGCAACTGGCGCAGGTCGCGCGGGTCGCGGATGCGGTCGAGGAGCGGTGTGGCGATCATGGCTGGGCGCCGGTCCCGGTCGTCAGCTCTGGCGATCGACCACGAGGTCGAGCGTAGCACGCAGCAGGAGCGCGTCGGCGCCGAGCTTGTCAAGCGCCCTTGACGCTTCGGCCCGCACCGCCTCGAGCCGCGCGCGCGCCCCGGCCTCGCCCAGGAGGCGCAGGAAGGTGGCCTTGCCCTGCGCCGCGTCGGCGCGCGCGGGCTTGCCGAGCTCGGCGGCCGAGGCCGTCGCATCGAGCAGATCGTCCTTGATCTGGAAGGCGAGGCCGAGCGCCCGGGCGTAGGCCCCGACCCGGGCGAGCCGTTCCGGGTCGAGCCCGGCGAGGCGCGCCCCGGCCTCGCAGGCGAAGGCGATCAGCGCCCCGGTCTTGAGCGCCTGCAACCGGACGATCGCAGCCTCGTCGAGCGCCGCCCCCTCGGCCGCCAGGTCGATCGCCTGACCGCCGCACATGCCGGCCGCCCCGGCGGCGCGCGCGAGGCCCGCCACGAGCCCGGCGCGGAGCTCGGCCGGGGCGGGCCAGTCGGCCCGGGCGAGCGCCTCGAAGGCGAGCGCCTGCAGCGCATCACCGGCCAGGATCGCGGTCGCCTCGCCGAACGCCACGTGGCAGGAGGGTCGGCCGCGGCGGGTGGCGGCATCGTCCATCGCCGGCAGGTCGTCGTGCACGAGGGAGTAGGCGTGCACGAGCTCGATCGCGGCCCCCACGCGCAGCACCGCCGCCGCATCGGCCACGCCGAGCGCGGCCGCGGCGTGGACCAGGAACGGCCGCAGCCGCTTGCCGCCGCCGAGGGCCGCATGGCGCATCGCCGCCAGGAGGTCCCGCTCGGCCGGCCCGATGGCGGGGTCGGTGGCCGGATCGAAGAGCGCCTCGAGCTCGGCCTCGACCCGCCGGCCGTGCTCGGCCAGGAGCGCCGCGGTCGCGGTCGGGCTCACGAGCGCTCGGCGAGCGGCTCGACGGTCGGTCGGCCGTCCGGACCGAAGCCCAGCTTCTCGACCCGCAGCTCGGCCTCCTCGAGCTTGCGGGCGCAGTGCCGGCGCAGCTCGGTGCCGCGCTCGTAGGCGGCGATCGAGGCCTCGAGGTCGAGCTGGCCGCGCTCCAGCCGCTGCACCAGCGCCTCGAGCTCGGCCATCGCCTCCTCGAAGCTCAGCGCCGCCACCGGCCGCCGGGTCTCCTCGGCCTCGCCCGCGCCCCTCTCGCCAGCCGCCATCGCCCCTCCCCTCACGCCCGGGCGAGCACCCGCACATGCGCGAGCGCGCTCGCCGCCAGGGCGTCGAGATCGTAGCCGCCCTCGAGGACCGAGACGAGCCGGCCGCGCGCGTGGCGGTCGGCGACGCCCAGGAGCTCGGCGGTGATCCAGGCGAAGTCCGCCTCGACGAGCTCGAAACTCGCGAGCGGATCGGCGGCGTGCGCGTCGAAGCCGGCCGAGACCAGGACGAGCTCCGGCGCGAACGCCTCGAGCCGCGGCAGCACCGCCGCCTCGACCGCCCGTCGATAGGCCGGACCGTCGGTGCCGGGCGGCAGCGGGACGTTCAGGACGTTGCCGTGCGCGCCGGTCTCGCTCGCCCGGCCGGTGCCCGGGTAGAGCGGCCACTGGTGGGTCGAGACGTAGAGGGTCCGCGGATCGTCCCAGACGATCGCCTGGGTACCGTTGCCGTGGTGGACGTCGAAGTCGACGATGGCGATCCGCCCGATCCCGTGCGCGTGGCGCGCCCGGAGCGCGGCGATCGCCACGTTGTCGAACAGGCAGAAGCCCATCGCCCGGCCCGGCTCGGCGTGGTGGCCGGGCGGCCGCAGACAGCAGAAGGCGGTGCGGTCCTCGCCGGCGAGCACGGCATCCACGGCGGCGATCGCCCCGCCGGCGGCGGTGAGCGCGGCCTTCCACGAGCCGTGCGAGACGACCGTGTCGGGGTCGAGATGGGCCAGCCCCGACCTGGGGATCGCCGCCCGGATCCGGCTCGGATGGGGTTCGGGATGGGCGCGCGCGACGTCCTCGAGGCTCGCCTCGGGCGCCTCGCGACGGACCATGCCGGGGAGTGCCGCGGCCTCCAGGGCGCGCAGGATCGCCCGCACCCGATCCGCCCGCTCGGGGTGGCCGGGGCCGGTGTCGTGCGCGAGGCTCGAGGGGTGGGTGTAGAGCAGCATCCCCTGCCCTCCTCAGGCGGCGAGCCGGGCGAGCTCGCCGACCAGCCGCTTCGCGCGCTTCAGGCGGGCGGCCGCGTCCTTGGTCTCCTCGAGCACGACGAGGCGGTGGTCGGGGCGCACGCGCACCGTGCCGCGGCTCTGGCCGATCCAGCTCACGAGCCGGTCCGGGCGCGGGAAGCTGTTGTCGCGGAAGGCCACGACGAGGCCCTTGGGGCCGGCCTCGAGGCGCGCCACCTGCGCCTTGCGGCAGAGCTGCTTGATGGCGACGATCTCGAGCAGGTTGCGGGTCTCGGCGGGCATCGGCCCGAACCGGTCGATCAGCTCGGCGGCGAAGGCGTCGAGCTCCTCGGGCTCGGCGAGCCCGGCGAGCCTGCGGTACATGGCGAGCCTGAGGTCGAGATCGCCGATCCAGCTCTCCGGCATGAGCGCCGCCGCGTCGATGGTGATCTGCGGCGTCCACTCCCCGGCCCCGGCCGCCGCCGGCTCGGCGGCGCGGCGCCGCTCGAGCTCGGCCACCGCCTCCTGGAGCATGTGGTTGTAGAGCTCGAAGCCGACCTCCCTGATGTGCCCCGACTGCTCCTCGCCCAACAGGTTGCCGGCGCCGCGGATGTCGAGATCGTGGCTCGCCAGCTGGAAGCCGGCACCGAGCCCATCCAGCGACTGGATCACCCGAAGCCGCTTCTCGGCGGTCTCGGCGAGCGTCCTGTCGGCCGGCACGGTGAAGTAGGCGTAGCCCCGGACCTTGGAGCGGCCGATCCGGCCACGGAGCTGGTAGAGCTGGGACAGGCCGAAACGGTCGGCGCGGTGCACGATCAGCGTGTTGGCGGTCGGGATGTCGAGGCCGCTCTCGATGATGTTGGTGGCAAGCAGCACATCCACGCGCCGGTCGTAGAAGTCCGCCATCACCGCCTCGAGCTCGCCGGCCGCCATCCTGCCGTTGGCGACCGCGATCTTGAGCTCGGGCACGAGCCTGGCGAGCTCTTCCGCGAGCTTCGGCTGGTCGGCGATGCGCGGGCAGACATAGAAGCTCTGGCCGCCGCGGTGGCGCTCGCGCAGGAGCGCCTCGCGGATCACCACCGGGTCGGCCGGCATGACGAAGCTGCGCACCGCCAGCCGGTCGACCGGCGGGGTGGCGATGACCGAGAGGTCCTTCATCCCGCCGAGCGCCATGTGCAGGGTGCGCGGGATCGGCGTGGCGGTCATGGTGAGCACGTGGACCTCGGCGCGGAGCTGCTTCAGCCGCTCCTTGTGGGCCACGCCGAAATGCTGCTCCTCGTCGACCACGACGAGGCCCAGGTCCTTGAACGCGACGGTCCTGCCGAGCAGCGCGTGGGTCCCGACGACGATGTCGATCCGCCCCTCGGCGAGCGCCTTCCTGACCGCCTCGGCCTCGCGCCCGGTGACCAGGCGGGAGAGCTGGCCGAGGCGGACCGGCAGGCCGCGGAAGCGTTCGCTGAACACCTTGTAGTGCTGGCGGGCGAGGAGGGTGGTGGGCGCCAGCACCGCCACCTGCTTGCCCGCCATGGCGGCGACGAACGCCGCGCGCAGCGCCACCTCGGTCTTGCCGAAGCCGACGTCGCCGCAGATCAGCCGGTCCATCGGCCGGCCCGAGCGCATGTCGTCCAGGACCGCCTCGATCGCCCTGAGCTGGTCCTCGGTCTCCTCGTAGGGGAAGCGGGCGGCGAACTCGTCGTAGAGCCCGGCCGGCAGCTCGAGGGCGGTGCCGGAGCGGGTCGCCCGCTCGGCCGCGATCCTGACGAGCTCGCCGGCGAGCTCCTTGATCCGCTCCTTGATCCGCGCCCGGCGCTGCTGCCAGCCGACCCCGCCCAGCCTGTCGAGCGCCACGGCCTCGTCGGCGTGGCCGTAGCGCGAGAGGATCTCGAGGTTCTCGACCGGGACGAACAGCTTGTCGCCGCCGGCGTAGACGAGCTTCAGGCAGTCGTGCGGCGCGCCGCCCACCTCGAGCGTGACGAGCCCCTCGAAGCGCCCGATCCCGTGCTCGGCGTGCACCAGAAGGTCGCCCTCGCCGATCGCCGAGAGATCCTGCAGGAAGCGGTCGGCGCGGCGGCTGCGCCGGGCGGTCCGCGCCAGTCGCTCGCCGAGCAGGTCTTGTTCGGTCAGAAGGTGCAGCCCGGGCGCCACGACCCCGTGCCCGAGCGGCAGCACGGCGAGCGCCACCCCGCCGCCCTCGCCGATCTCGGCGGCGCTGCGCACGCGGCGGAAGCCCTCGAGCCCGTGGTCCTCGAGCACCTGGCGGAGCCGCTCGAGCGCCCCCTCGCTCGCCGCCACGAGGCAGGGCCGCTCGCCCGCCGCCTGCACCGCCTTCAGATGCGCGACCACGGCATCGAACAGGTTCGTCGCGCGGCTCGCCCGCTCGGGAGCGAAGTCGCGCGCCGGCTTGCCGCCGAGGTCGAGGCAGCGGTCGATGCCGGCGGGCGGCGCGGGCGGCGGCGCGAAGCGCGAGAAGACGAACCGCGCGCGCCGCTCGAGCAGGCGGGCGAGGCTCTGCTCGTCGAGATAGAGACGGTCGGGCGGCAGCGGTCGGTAGGGCGCCGCCCCGAAGCTCGAGCCGGCCACCGGCGGCGCCCGCCGCGCCTCGTAGTGCTCGCCGATCAGCGCGGTGCGCTCGCGGATCGCGTCCATCGCCAGATGGTCGAGGGAGATCTCGGCGGCGGGGTCCAGATGGTCGAGCACGGTCACGAGCCGCTCGTGGAAGAGCGGCAGCCAGTGCTCCATGCCGGCCTGGCGCCGCCCGGCGGTCACCGCCTCGAGCAGCGGGTCGTCGGTGACCGCGCCGAACTCCTGGAGATAGCCCACGCGGAAGCGCTCGATCGCGGCGGCATCGAGGAGCACCTCGCTCGCCGGCCCGAGCTCCAGGCTGCGCAGCGTGCCGGCCGAGCGCTGGCTCAGCGGGTCGAAGTGGCGGATCGTCTCGACCACGCTGCCGAACAGGTCGAGCCGGACCGGGCGGTCGGCGCCGATCGGGAAGAGGTCGATCAGCCCGCCGCGGATCGCGTACTCGCCGGGCTCGACGACGGTGCCGGTGCGCCGGTAGCCGTCGCGCTCGAGCCATCCCGTGAGCGCCTCGCGGTCGAGCCGCCGGCCGGCCTCGATGCGCAGATGCCCGGCGCGCACCACCTCGGGCGCCGGAACCCGCTGGACGAGGGCGTTGACGGTGGTGAGCACGAGCCGCGGTGCGCCCGTGGGCTCGCCCAGCCGCGCCAGCGTGACGAGCCGCTCGGCCATGAGCCGGGGGTTGGGCGAGATCCGGTCGTAGGGCAGGCAGTCCCAGGCCGGGAGCGTCAGGACCTCGATCCCGGGCTGGAACCAGGCGACCAGCTCGGCGAGCTCGCGGGCACGATCCAGATCGAGCGCGACGTGCAGGATCTGCACCGCCCGCCGCGCCGCCAGCCGGTCGGCGAGGAAGCGCGCCTCGAGCCCCTCGCGCGCGTTGCCCAGGAGGAGCGCGCGCACGGCCGGCCGGCTCGCCGGGGGCTCCAGGATCCGCGCGGGCTCGGCCATCGCTTCGCTCGGGTTCGCTCGGGGCCGGGGCGGCGGTCAGGCGAGCGCGGCGCCGCCGCCCTGCGCGAAGCGGCGCAGCAGGCCCATGACCTCGCCGGCGTGGCGGGCCGGCACCGGCCGGCGGCCGGTGACCCAGTCCCAGATGTCCTGGTCGCTCTCCTCGAGCAGGGCCTCGAGCCGGTCGAGCCGCTCGCCCTCGAGCCGGTCGAGCCAGGCCTCGGCGAAGCGCTCGAGCAGGAGGTCGGCCTCGAGGAAGCCGCGGTAGCGGCAGCGATGGCGCAACCGCCGCCGGCGGATCGCCAGATCGGTCTGGTCCATGCTAGCAACCGCTCCGGGCAGGCGGCGCCCGCGGGCGCCGAGGTGGCGGAGATCTAGCGGAGTTGGCCCGGCCGGCCAAGCGAACCCTCGAGGCCGACCCGGAGCCGGACAGCGCCGCGCCGGCGCTGCACGCCCCGCTCGCCACGCTGCCCGGGGTCGGGCCGTCGACCGGACGCCAGCTCGCCCGGCTGCTCGGCCGCGACCCGCCGCGGCTGCTCGACCTGCTGCGGCTCACGCCCCGCGCCTGGCTCGACCCGCGCCCGATCCCGGACCCGGGCACGCTGCCCGAGGGGGCCGAGGCGGTCCTCCTCGTGCGCGTGACCGGGCCCCCCTCCCCCGGCCGCGGGCCGCGCCCCTGGCGGGTGCCGGTCGAGGCCGGCGGGCGGGCGGGCGAGCTGGTCTGGTTCCACGCCAGGGGCGAGTGGATCGCGGCGCGCTACCCGCTCGGCGCCAGGTGCCTCGTGCACGGCCGGCTCGGCCGGCGCGACGGGCGGTTCCGGATCGCCCACCCGGACCTCCTGCCGACCGCCCTGGCCGAGCGGCCGCGGCCGTTGCCCGTCTACCCGCTGGTCGAGGGATTGAGCCAGGCCCGGCTGCGGGCACTCGTCCGCGCCGCCGCGGAGCGCGTGGCGGAGCCGGCCGAGTGGCTCGGTCCGGCGGCCTCGGACCTGCCGTCGTTCCGGGCGGCGCTCCTGCGCCTGCACGGGCTCGGGCCGGGCGAG
>JBBIIE010000061.1:0-18267 GCA_037446605.1 Geminicoccaceae bacterium
GGTCGCGGGGTCGCTCGGCGGCGAGCTCGGCGTAGCGGGCGAAGCCGCGCGCCGGGTCGAGCTCGAGCAGCGTGTCGGCCTCGCGCAGGAGGACCGCGACCGAGGGCCGCCCGAGGCTGCGGGCGGAGGCGAACTTGTCGAGCGCCTCCTCGCGCAGCATGCGCGCGGCGTCGGCGTCGTCGAGGCGGACCGCGGCGCGGCGCAGCGCCTCGCCCCAGGTGCCGTAGGCGGCGACCCGGTCGGCCGAGGCGCACACGGCGAGGCAGTCGGTGACCGCCTCGGCGACCTGCTGCAGCGCCCGCCAGGTCCGCTCCGGCGAGAGGTCGGGGCCGGGTCGCTCCAGCCCCTCGACCAGGAGGTCGATGGCGAGCGGCAGCGGGTCGACCGCCGGCAGGATGCGGCGCACGGCGTCGTCGAGCGCCAGCGCGAGCCGCTCCGGCGGCTCGGCGGCCGGGAGGGGGACCTCGACCGGGCCGCCGGTCGGGCGCGGCGGGACGAGGCGCAGGCGCAGCCGATAGCCGCCCTCGACCTCGACGATCTCGCCCGCGAGCCGGGTGTCGACCCGGCCGACCAGCTCCTCGACCATGCGCACGATCGTGGTCATCGAGAGCCCCAGGGTCGGCACCTGGAAGTCGCCCGTGCGCCAGCCCATCGCCAGGCTCGGCCGCTCGGCGCGGAAATGCGCGGCCCGGGTCGCGCGCACGATCGCATCGACGAGCTGGCTCGCCAGCACCTCGCCCTTGGGGCCGCGCTCCTCGAGGCGGCGCGGCACCTCGAGCCGCTCGACCACGATCCCCTGGTGCTCGACCTCGCGCAGGACGGCCGCCACCACGAGGCCGAGCGCCAGGATCACCGCCGCCGACAGGAGCAGTCCGCGCAGCGCTTCGAGCCAGCCGGGCAGTCGCGCCAGGGCGGCCGCCAGCCGCCGCGCCGGCCCGGGCCGCGGCTCGACCGCGCTCGACCCGACCGCGGCCGGGCGGAAGCCCGCGCCGGCCTCCTCGAGCCCCTGCTGTGCCACCCGCCGCGCCCCGGCCCGTGGTCAGGAACCTCGAATAGACGCCTGCCGCGACCGAGGGTCAACCTGGAGGCGTCGGGCGCATCGGCGGGGAAGTGGCGGCGCGGCTCAGGCGCCGCACCAGACCGGGCTGCGCTTCTCCAGGAACGCGTCGATCCCCTCCGCCGCGTCGCGGGCTAGCATGTTCTCGGTCATCACCCGGGCGGTGTAGGCGTAGGCCTCGGCGACCGGCAGCTCGAGCTGACGGTAGAAGGCCTCCTTGCCGATCTTGAGGGTCAAGGGCGATTTGGAGGCGATCGTCCGGGCCATCGCGTCCACCTCGGCATCGAGCCGGTCGTCCGGCACGACCCGGTTGACGAGGCCGAGGCTCCTGGCGGTGGTGGCGTCCACGAGCTCGCCCAGCAGCAGCATCTCCATCGCCGCCTTGCGGCCGAGGTTGCGGGCGAGTGCCACCATCGGCGTCGAGCAGAACAGCCCGATGTTGACGCCCGGCGTGGCGAACCGGGCGCTGTCCGCGGCGACCGCCAGATCGCAGGTGGCGACGAGCTGGCACCCCGCCGCGGTCGCGACGCCGTGCACCCGCGCGATCACCGGCTGCGGCAGCTTCAGGATCGCCTGCATGAGCCGCGCGCAGGTGGCGAAGGTGCGCTCGTAGAAGTCGCGCTCGGGGTGGCCGCGCAGCTCCCTGAGGTCGTGGCCGGCGCAGAAGGCGGGACCGGAGCCGGCGAGCACCACGCAGCGCACCGCGGGATCGGCGCGGACCGCCTCGAGGGCGCCGAGGAGCGCCTCCATGAGCGCGATCGAGAGGGCGTTGCGGGCGCGCGGCCGGTCGAGCGTCAGCCAGGTGACGCCTCCCCGGTCCTCGCGCCCGAGCATCGCGCCATCGCCGTCCTGCGCCATCGCCGTCCCTCCCGTGGGCGGCGACCGCTATAGCGCGCCGGCGGTGCTCCGGGCCAGCCCGTGCCGGCCCCTCCGCCGCCGCCTCACCCCGTCCCGCGGCAGCAGCCGGCGGGCTCGCCGAGCGGCCCGTCCGGACGCGCCAGCGCCGCCACGCAGGCGCAATCGTCGCGGTGCTCGTCGAGGAAGCGCTGCACGGCGTCGCGCACCACCTCGCTCAGCGAGCGCTGCAGCTGGGCGGCGACGATGCGCAGCCGGCGATGGTCCTCGGCGCTCAGCCGGCAGCTCGCCCGGCTCGCCGCCTCGGCCGGCCGGCGCGGCGCCCGGGGGAGCGCCGGCGGCCGCAGGATGGGGTCGAGCAGGGGCGTGCCGTAGGTGTCGGCGAGTGCCCGCGCCTCGCCCTTGCGCGCGAGGAGGTCGGCGGTCAGCCGCGCGGTCCTCATGCGACCTCCCCGAGCTCGACCGTGGGCTCCGCTTCCTCGCCCGCGATCATCCGCCGGCCGAAGCCGGAAGCCACCGGCCGGCGGCGCAGGAAGGCGTCGCGGTTGGCCATCTTGACGAGCCGTTCGCGCACGTAGCTCCACAAGGTCACGATCTCCTGCGCCGACTGGCTGTCGGGATGGGTCTCCATCACCGTGCGTCCATCGATCATCGAGCTCGCCATGATCACCTTCTGGGCGACCAGGACGGGCGCCACGGTGCCGTGCTGCGACAGCGCCACCGCGGCGTCGCTCGTGAGCCTCGAGCGGGCGTTGGCGCCGTTGACCACGAACACGACCGGCCGGCCGGCGCGCTCGGCCAGATCGAGGGTGGCGCGCACCGCGCGCAGATCGTGCGGGCTCGGCCGGGTCGGGACGAGTACGAGGTCGGCGAAGTGCATGACCCGGGCGATCGCCGAGCTGGCCGCTGGCGGCGTGTCGACGAACAGGTAGCGGAAGCTGCGTTCGCGCAGCCGGGCGATGTCGTCCTCGAGGGAGGCGAGCGTGGTGCGCGCGAAGTCCGGACCCGGCAGCTCGCGCGCGTTCCACCAGGCGGCGAGCGAGCCCTGCGGGTCGCAGTCGACCAGGACCACCGGGCCGTCGCCGGCGAGATGCGCCTGGACCGCCAGGTGACCCGAGAGGGTCGTCTTGCCGGAGCCGCCCTTCTGCGAGCAGATCGCGACGATTTGCATGGGTTGCGCTCCGTGGGCGCGGGGTTGCCGGGCCGCGCCCGGGGTGGCCGATGGCGCCAGTCTGCCGCGGCCGCGTTAAGGGTTCGTTGATGCGCGGTGGTGAGCGTCCCTTCACCTTGCGGGCGGGGCGCGGCGGCGGAGGGACGGATGACGCGGTCCGGGATGACGGCGGCCGAGTTCGAGACGCTGGCGCGCGAGGGCGTGCCCTATGTGGGCCAGCTCGGCTGCCGCGTGCACCGCTTCGAGCCCGGCCGGGTCGAGGTCGAGCTGCCCTGGCAGCCCCTGCTGCTGCGCCCGGGCGGCACGGTCTGCGGCCCGGCCATGTTCGCACTCGCCGACATCGCGCTCTGGGGCGTGGTGCTGTCGCTCGTGGGCCGCGTCGAGCTCGCCGTCACGACCGACCTCGCCATGCACTTCCTCAGCCGGCCGCGGCCGGGCGCGCTCCTGGGCGAGGGCCGGATCCTGCGCCTCGGCACCCGGCTCGCGGTCGGCGAGGTGACCATCCGCAGCGCCGCCGGCCCGGATCCGGTGGCGCACGCGGTCGGCACCTACGCCATCCCGGAGGCGCGCGGCGAGCCGCCCGGCGGCCGGGCGGGGGCGTGAGGGGTGCGGCCGCACCGGCCCACCGTCGACAGGGGGCCGTCGACAGGGGCGCCGTCGACAGGGGCGCCGTCGACAGGGGCGCCGTCGACAGGGGCGCCGTTGACAGGGGCGGAGGCGCCGGCTAGGCACACGGGCCGTGCGCGGATCCGGGCGGGCTCCGCGAAGGTGGTTCATTGCCGTGGGGCGCTGGGCGCCGCCGCGGCGCGCAGGCAGGGCGGGGACGGATGGCAACCTACTCGGCACGGCCCGTGGACATCGAGCGCGGCTGGTGCCTGATCGACGCCGACGGGCTGGTGCTCGGCCGGCTGGCGGCGCTGGTGGCGACCCGGCTGCGCGGCAAGCACAAGCCGATGTGGACCCCGCACATGGACTGCGGCGACCACGTCGTGGTGATCAACGCCGAGAAGGTGGCGCTCACCGGGCGCAAGCGTGCGCAGAAGGTCTACTACCGCCACACCGGCCATCCCGGGGGCATCAAGGAGGTGACCGCCGGCAAGCTGCTGGATGGCCGCTTCCCCGAGCGGGCGATCGAGATGGCGGTCGGCCGGATGATGAGCCGTGGTCCGCTGCAGCGCGCGGTGATGCGCAAGCTGCACGTCTACAAGGGCCCCGAGCACCCGCACGCGGCGCAGAAGCCGGTCCCGCTCGACGTCGCCGCGCTCAACCGCAAGAACAGCATCCGCACCGGCGCCACCCGGGAGAGCGCGCATGGCTGAGACCGCCCGCTCCTTCGCCGACCTGGCGCGGCTGCGGCCGGCCCAGCCCGAGGCGGCCGAGGTCGAGCGCCAGGAGCCCAAGCTCGACGCGCTCGGCCGCGCCTACGCCACCGGGCGGCGCAAGAACGCCGTCGCCCGCGTCTGGCTCAAGCCCGGCAGCGGCCGGTTCACCGTCAACGGCCGCGAGATGCCGCGCTACTTCGCGCGCCCGACCTTGCAGATGATCATCAACCAGGCGTTCGACGTGCTCGACCGCCGCACCCAGTACGACGTGCTCTGCACGGTCAAGGGTGGCGGCCTGTCCGGCCAGGCGGGTGCGGTGCGGCACGGCATCAGCCGCGCCCTGGTCGGCTTCGACCCGACGCTCCGGCCGGTGCTCAAGGCGGGCGGCTTCCTCACCCGCGACGACCGCGTGGTGGAGCGCAAGAAGTACGGCAAGCGCAAGGCGCGGCGCAGCTTCCAGTTCTCCAAGCGCTGAGCCGTCGGCCCGGGCCGCGGACGGGCGGCGCGCCCGAGGAGGTGCCGCGTGCTCGTGGTGCTGGGCTCGATCAACGCCGATCTGGTGCTCGAGGTGGCGCGGCTGCCGCGGCCGGGCGAGACGGTGCTGTGCCCGGGCTGGCGCCTCGCGCACGGCGGCAAGGGCGCCAACCAGGCGGCCGCCGCGGCCCGGCTCGGTGCCCGGGTCCGCTTCGTCGGCCGGATCGGCCCGGATCCCTGGGGACCGGTGCTGCGCCAGGGGCTCGTGGAGGCGGGGGTGGAGGTCGACCTCCTGGCCGCCTCGCCGCGGCCGTCCGGCACCGCGGTGATCGCCGTCGACCCGGCGGGTGAGAACCAGATCCTGGTCGCGAGCGGCGCCAATCTCGACGTCTCGCAGGACCAGCTCGACGGCGCCGGCCTCGGCCCCGGCACGACGCTCCTCTGCCAGAACGAGATCCCGCTCGGGGTGACGCTCGAAGCCCTCGCCCGGGCGCGCGCCGCGGGCGCGCGGACGATCCTGAACCTCGCCCCGGCGGCGGCCCTGCCGGCCCGGGCGCTGGATCCGGTCGACCTCCTGATCGTCAACCGGCACGAGGCGGCGACGCTCACCGGTGGCATGGGCGATCCGCGCGCGGCGGCGGCGGCGCTGGCCGGCCCCGGGCGCTGCTGCGTGCTGACGCTGGGTTCTGAGGGTGCCCTCGCCATCGGCCCCGGGATCGCGCTCCGGGTCCCGGCGCTGCCGGTCCGCCCGCTGGATACGACCGGTGCCGGCGACGCCTTCGTTGGGGCGCTCGCGGCCGCGCTCGACCTCGGCCGGCCGCTGCCCGAGGCGCTCGCCCGGGCGAGCGTGGCGGCCGCCATGGTCTGCGAGCATCTGGGCGCGCGCAAGGGGCAGCCGAGCGCGGCCGCGCTCGAGGCGCGCCTTTGCGAGCTCGGCCCGCCGGTCCCGCTCCCCGACCCGCCAGGGGGCGACCCGGCAGGGGCTTGATCCGCCGCGCCGCGCCGCGCGTAAGCAGGGCGCGACGACAGGGGGATCGTGGGGATGATGCGGCGAGCGCTCCTCGGTGGCGCGGCGGCCTGCCTCGTGGCACCGATCGCAGGTGCCCGACCGGCACCGCCGATCGAGTTCCAGGTGCTGCGCAACGGCCGGGACATCGGCCGGCATCGCCTCGCCCTGCGGCAGGACGGCCAGGACCTGCTGTGCGCGATCGACGTCGAGCTGCGCGTCGGCTTCGGGCCGCTGACCTTCTACCGCTACCGCCACGAGAACCTGGAGCGCTGGCGGGCCGGCCGGTTCGTGAGCTTTTCGAGCGTCACCGACGACAACGGCACGCGGCTCGCCGCACGGGCCGAGCGCGCCGCCGATGGCATCGCCGTCGAGGGTGTGGAGGGCGCCTTCACCGCCCCGGCCGAGGCCTGGCCCACCACCTACTGGTACCCCGGATTCCTCGACCGCAGCGTCTGGGTCGACACCCAGTTCGGCCGGCTGCGCCGCGCGCGGGTGGTGCCGGTCGGCAGCGAGCGCATACCGGCCGGGGCCGGCGAGGTCGCGGCCGAGCGCGTGCGGCTCGAGGGCGAGCTGGCGCTCGATCTCTGGTACCACGCCGGCCGCTGGGTCGGGCTCGGCGCCGCGCTGCCGGACGGCTCGGCGCTCTCCTACCGGCTCCTGAGCGAGCCCGCACCCACGCTCGCCCGCGCCGGGTGAGCACGCTCCGCTACCTCTTCGCCGACCATCTGAGCCACGGGATCGCCTCCCTGCGCGATCTCGACCCGGCGCGCGACGTGGTGCTGCTGACCGAGGTCGCGGCCGAGTGCAGCCACGTGCCGCACCATCCGAAGAAGATCGCCTTCCTGCTCTCGGCGATGCGCCACTTCTCGGCCGAGCTCGCCGCGCGGGGCGTGCGCGTCGACCATGTGCGGCTCGACGACCCGGAGAACAGCCAGAGCTTCGCGGGCGAGGTCCGGCGCGCGGTGGCGCGCCACCGGCCGGCGCGGATCGTGGTCGCGGAGCCCGGCGAGTGGCGCGTGCAGGAGGAGGTGCGCGGCTGGCAGCGGGCGCTCGGCATCCCGGTCGAGATCCGCGCAGACGACCGCTTCCTGTGCCCGCGCGAGGCGTTCGCCGCCTGGGCGGCCGGCCGCCGCCAGCTGCGCATGGAGCCGTTCTACCGCTGGATGCGGCAGCGGACCGGGCTGTTGATGGAGGCGGACGGCGAGCCCGCCGGCGGGCGGTGGAACTTCGATGCCGAGAACCGTAAGCGGGCGCCCGCCGGGCTCGCCTTCCCGCGGCCCGCCGGGTTCGAGCCCGACCGCATCACGGCCGAGGTGCTGGACCTCGTGCGCGCCCGCTTCTCCGGCCATTTCGGCGAGCTCCTGCCCTTCCGCTTCGCGGTCACGGCGGCCCAGGCGAGGCAGGCGCTGGACCACTTCCTCGACGTCGCCCTGCCGCGCTTCGGCGACTACCAGGACGCCATGCGCGCGGGCGAGGCCTGGCTGTTCCACAGCGCCCTCTCGCCCTACCTGAACGCCGGCCTGCTGCTGCCCGGCGAGGTCTGCCGCCGGGTCGAGGCCGAGTGGCGTGCCGGCCGGGCGCCGCTCAACAGCGCCGAGGGCTTCATCCGCCAGATCCTCGGCTGGCGGGAATATGTCCGCGGCGTCTACTGGCTCTCGATGCCGGACTACGCGCGGCGCAACGCGCTCGCTGCCGACCGGCCGCTGCCGGACTTCTACTGGACCGCGGAGACCGAAATGGCCTGCGTGCGCCAGGCGGTCGAGCAGACCCGCCGCGAGGCGCTCTCGCACCACATCCAGCGCCTCATGGTGACCGGCAACCTGGCGCTGCTCCTGGGCGTGCGGCCGGAGGAGCTCTGCCGCTGGTACCTCGCGGTCTACGCCGATGCCTTCGAGTGGGTCGAGCTGCCCAACACGCTCGGCATGGCGCTGCACGCCGACGGCGGCGTGATGGGCTCCAAGCCCTACGCCGCCTCGGGCGCCTACATCGACCGGATGAGCGATCTCTGCCGGGGGTGCCGCTACGACGTGCGGGCGAAGACCGGTCCCGAGGCCTGCCCGTTCAACTATCTCTACTGGGACTTCCTGATCGGCCAGCGGCCGCGGCTCGCCCGCAACCCGCGGCTGGCCCAAATCTGGCGCACCCTCGACCGGATGCCGGCCGAGCGGGTGGCGCGCAGCCGCGCCGATGCCGCGGCCTTCCGCGCCGCGATCGGGATCGAGGCGGGGCCGCCCGCGGCGCTCACTCCGCCGCCGCCAGGAGCGCGCCCTCCGCGGCAGCGCTCGCCCGGCTCGTCCGCGCCGCGCTCTTCGTGAACAGGATCACCACCTCGCCGACCTTGAAGCCGAGCTTGCTGAAGGTCGAGCGGTTGAGCATCGTCTCCCGGTCCTGCAGCAGCATCCAGTCGTCGACCGCGAACGACCAGCGCGAGCCGCCGACCGGTAGCGTGAAGGTGTAGCGCCAGTTGGCGGCGCGGCCGACCGCCACGCCCGAGGCCGTGCCGACCAGGTCGGCGGCCACTCCCTCGTAGCGTCCCGGCGCCAAGCGGCGGATCGTCCAGCGGCGCTGCTCGCGCTCGCCGTCCTGGTAGTGGAACTCCTCCTCGAGCAGCAGCGTGTCGCCCTCGAGGCGGCCCTCGATGTCGACCCGGAACTCGCGGCGGATGCGGCCGAAGCGGTCCTGGAAGAAGCCGTGGCCGCGGGTGTGCCCGAGGAAGAACTCCTCGGGCAGGAAGCGCGGCTCGGTTCCCGCGAACTCCTCGGGCGTCATCGGCGAGCATCCTCCGGCGACGAGCAGCGTCAGCAGGAGCGAGATACGCAGCGCCCGGCCGATCCGATCGCACCGCCCGGGCGGGCGCGGGCGCGCCCCGCGATCCGCCTCAGCCATGCTGCAGGCGGACCTGACGGACGTCGATCGACCCGGTGCGGAAGCCGGTCTCGCAGTAGGCCAGGTAGTAGCGCCAGAGACGGCGGAAGCGCTCGTCGAGGCCCTGCCCGCGGAGTTCAGCCCAGGCCGCCTCGAAGCGCTCGCGCCACAGCCGGAGCGTGCGCGCATAGTCGACCCCGAAGCAGCGCACCGCGGTCTGGCGCAGGCCGGCCCGGCGGTACTGCGCGTCGAGCGCGCCCGGGCTCGGCAGCATGCCGCCCGGGAAGACGTGCGTCTGGATGAAGTCGGGGTTGGCACGGTAGCGCTCGAACCAGGGCTCGGCGATGGTGATCACCTGCAGGCCGGCGATGCCGCCCGGCGCCAGCCGCTCGCGCAGCCGGTCGAAGAACACCGGCCAGTAGGCCTCGCCCACCGCCTCGAACATCTCGATCGAGGCGATCCGGTCGAAGCGGCCGCGGGTGTCGCGATAGTCCTCGAGGCGGATCTCGACCCGCTCGGCGAGGCCCGCCTCGTGCACCCGGCGACGCGCCAGCTCGGCCTGCGCCGGCGAGATGGTGAGGCTGGTCACCCGGCAGCCGAGCTCGCGCGCCACCAGGATCGCGAAGCCGCCCCAGCCGCCGCCGATCTCGAGCAGCCGGTGCCCGGGGCCGAGCTCGATCATCCGGGCGAGGTGGCGGCACTTGGCGAGCTGGGCGCGCTCCAGATCCTCCTCGCCGGCCTCGAACAGTGCCGCCGAGTAGAGCATGGTCGGGTCGAGCCAGGCCGCGAAGAACTCGTTGCCGAGGTCGTAGTGGGCCTTGATGTTGCGCCGCGCACCGGGCCGGCTGTTGCTGCGCAGCGCGTGGCGCAGGCGGCGCAGCAGCGCCAGCGCGCCGCTGCCGTAGTAGCCGCGGCCGAACGCCTCGGCGTTGCGGTCGAGGAGCTCGAGCAGTGCCACGAGGTCGGGGCTGTCCCACTCGCCCGCGAGGTAGCTCTCGGCGAAGCCGACGCTGCCGCCGAGCAGCGTGCGCAGCGCCAGCCGCGGACTCGCCACGTGCAGCTCGGCCTCCTGCCCGGGCTCCTCGCCGCGCAGCAGGCGCACACTGCCGTCCGGGAGCACGAGGCGCAGGCTGCCCCGGCGCAGGCCGTGCATGCGCCCGGCGAGCCGGCGCAGGAGCCAGCTGCCGCGGCCGGCGGCGGGGGCGGCGGTGAGCGGGTCGCGGGGAGAGCTGAGCGAGAGTCGGTCCATCGGTGTCCAAATCCCGGGCCTGTCGATCAGGAGGCGCGCCGCTCGCTCTCGGGCTCCACCCCGCGTGGAAAATAGCGGGCTCCCTTGAGCCACAGCCGCGCCGCCTCCCAATGAATGCCCAGGATCACCTTGAACGTCATCAGCGGGTCGGCGAGCAGGCAGGCGAGGAGCTGGCGGTCGTCGAGCGGCCGCCGCTCGCCGGTGTGGCTCGCGACCAGCAGCAGGCCCTCCGGGACCGTCTCGCGGATCGCGAAGACGAGCCGCTCGCCGGGTTGCTTGAAGCGGAAGGCGTAGCGGGCGCGCATGCCGATGAAGGGCGAGACGTAGAAGCCCTTGGCGCAGGCCTGGGAGATCGGCAGGGCCGGGTCGGCGGCCGTACGCGGGTCGGCGGGCAGCACGTAGCAGCACTGCTCGCCGAAGGTGTTCTTGACCTCGTAGACCACCGCCACGAGGCGCTCGTCGTCGTGGCAGAAATAGATGCTCAACGGGTTGAACACGTAGCCCAGGATCCGCGGGAAGCAGAGCAGCATGATGCGCGGCCGGGCCGGCACGATGCCGCGCTCGGCGAGCCGGGCGAGCACCCAGGGGAGGAGCGGCGAGCCGTCGCGCGGGCCGTGGTCGCGGGCCCGGAAGGAGAGCAGCCCCGGCCGCTCGACGGCGAGCAGGCGCAGCCGCCGGTCGAGCCGGGGGAGCTCGTCGAGGTCGAGGTAGAGCGAGAACACGCGGTAGACGAAGCGGTGCGCGAAGGGCAGCCGGCGGTGGTGCATGATCCGCCCGCGATAGAGGCAGGAGCGCAGCGCGCTCACGCGACCCGCGCCTCGGGTGCGCGGGCGAGCCGGGGTGCGGCCCGCTCCCAGGGCGGGCGCACGCCGAGCGCCGCGGCCGCCTCGATCGCCGAGCGCAGCCCGTCCTCGTGGAAGCCCCACCCGAGCCATGCGCCGGCATAGTCGACCCCGCCGCGGCCGCGGATCCGCGGCATCCGCGCCTGCGCGTCGAGTGCGGCCGCGTCCAGGATCGGATGGGCGTAGTCGAAGCTGCCGTGCACGAGCTCCGGGCGCGGCTCGCGGGCCGGGTTGAGCGAGACGAACAGCGGCACCGCCGGGTCGAGCCCCTGCAGCCGGTTCATCCAGTAGGTCACGCTCGCCGGCGCGTCGTCCGGGCGATCGGCCGGTGCCACGTAGTTCCAGGAGGCCCAGCAACGGCGGCGGCGCGGCATCAGCGCGGGGTCGCGGTGCAGCACGGCGCGGTTGGGCTGGAAGCGGAACGAGCCCAGGATCGAGCGCTCCTGGGCATCCGCATCCTGGAGCAGGGCGAGCGCCCGATCGGCGTGGCAGGCGAGCACGACGCGGTCGAAGCGCTCCGCGCCGTGGCCTGCCACGTGCAGCGTGACGCCGCGCGGATCGCGGCGCACGCCCTGCACGGCGGCGGCGAGCCGCAGCCGGCCGCGCAGGGATGCGGTCATCGCCGCCACGTAGCGGCGCGAGCCGCCGCTCACGGTGCGCCAGCGATGGTGCCCGCGCACGCCCAGGAGCTGGTGGTTGGCGCAGAAGCGCAGCAGGCTGCGGGCGGGCACCTCGAGGATGCTCGCCGGCGGCGCCGACCAGATCGCCGCCGCCATGGGCACGAGATAGCCCCGGACCAGCTCCCTTCCGAGCCGGGCGCGGGCGAGGAAGGTGGCCATCGAGCAGCCGTCCTCGGGGGTGCAGGCGAGGAAGCGGCGCGCGGCACGGTTGAAGCGCGGGATGTCGCGCAGCAGGCCGAGGAAGCGCGGGCGGAGCAGGTTGGCGGGCTGGCCGAGCAGGCCGCCGAGCGAGTGCCCGGCATATTCGAACCCGCCGTCCTCGAGGCTCGCCGCGAACGACATGTCGCTCCACTGCGTCGGCACGCCGAGGGAGGCGAACAGCCGCGTCAGGTTGGGGTATGTTGCCTCGTTGTAGACGATGAAGCCGGTGTCGACCGGGATGCTGCGGCCGTCCACCTGCACGTCGACGGTGTGGCTGTGGCCGCCCGGGCGGGGCTCGGCCTCGAACAGCGTGACCTCGTGGCGGCGGTGCAGGAGCCAGGCGGTGGCGAGGCCGCCGATGCCGGAGCCGACGATCGCGATGCGCACGAGCCCTCCCGCACCGCCGGGTGCGCCCGCCGACTCCGGGGGAGAACGAGCCGGCGGGCGCGGTGCCGGTCGGCCGACAGCCGTCACGACGCCCGCTCCTACGACCGCGCGGCACCGCCGGATCACCGGCCGGCGCGCGCCGGCCCGCTCAGGTCCGGCTGCCGCGCTGGAACGGCGCGAAGCGCACCGGCAGCACGCGGCGGACGGTGAGGGTGTCACCCGGCCCGCGCACCACCAGGGTGAGGTGCTGCACGCCGTCGGCCGGCCCCAAGGGCAGCACCAGGCGACCGCCGGGTGCGAGCTGGGCCAACAGCGGCGGCGGCAGATGGTCGACCGCCTCCTTGACCAGGATGGCCGCGAACGGCGCGCGCTCGGGCCAGCCGTCGTAGCCGTCGCCCTCGCGCAGCGCGACCGCGCCCGGCGCGAGCTCGTCGAGCAGCCGGCGCGCCACGGCCACGAGCTCGGGCAGGACCTCGACGCTCGCCACCCTGGCGCCGAGCCGGGCGAGCAGGGCCGCCTGGTAGCCGGTATCGGTGCCGGTCTCGAACACCGCGTCGCCCGGCTGCACCGCCGCGAGATGCAGCATCAGCGCGGTGAGGAAGGGGGCGGCGAGGTTCTGCTCGGGGTGCACCGGCAGCGGATCCGGCCCGTAGGCGCGCTCGCGCTGTGCCGCCGGCACGAAGCGCTCGCGCGGCACCGCCCGCATCGCCTCGAGCACGCGCGGGTCGAGCACCGGCACCGCGGTCAGTGCGGCACTCGCCGCCGCCTCGGCCTCGATCCGCTCGACCATCCGCGCGCGCGCCGCCGCCGCGTCGGGCGGCTCTTCCGGGGCTGCGGCGAGCAGCGATCCCGCGAGCAGGAGCTGGGCGAGCAGCAAGCCGACCATGGCTGAGCCTCCGCGCAGCAGCCGCCGGAGGGAGGCCCGGGGCTCAGGCACCGAGCGCCATCCGGTCGGCCGCGAGCATGGCCTCGAGCTGCTCGGCTGTCAGCGGTCTCGCGAACAGGTAGCCCTGCGCCTCGTCGCAGCCCTCGCGCAGGAGGAAGTCGCGCTGCGCCGGGGTCTCCACCCCCTCGGCCAGCACCTTGAGGCCGAGCGTCTTGCCCAGGCTGATGATGGTCCGGGCGATCGCCGCGTCGTCCGGATCCTCGGGCAGACCGCTCACGAACGAGCGGTCGATCTTGATCTTGTCGAGCGGGAAGCGCTTCAGGTAGCTGAGCGAGGAGTAGCCGGTGCCGAAATCGTCGAGCGCCAGCCCGATGCCGAGCGCGTGCAGGGCCTCGAGGGTGGCGGTGGCGCCGTGCCGGTCGCGCATCAGCGTGCCCTCGGTGATCTCGAGCTCCAGCGCCTCGGCCGGCAGGCCGGTGGCGCGCAGCACCCGGGCGACCGATTCGACGAGGTCCTGATAGGCGAACTGGGCCGGCGACAGATTGACCGCGACCCGGCCGAGCGGCAGGCCGGCGGCGCGCCAGCGGGCCGCCCGGGTGCAGGCCTCCTCCAGCACGAACTCGCCCAGCTCCAGGATCTGCGCGGTGTCCTCGGCGACCGCGATGAAGCGGTCCGGGGGGACCTGGCCGAGCTCGGGGTCGCGCCAGCGCACCAGTGCCTCGACGCCCACGAGGCGGCCGCTGCGCAAGGCCAGCTGCGGCTGGTAGGCGAGCTCGAGCGCGCGGCTCTCGAGCGCCACGCGCAGCCGCGCCTCGATCAGCTTGCGCTCGCGCAGCCGCGCGTTGAGCTCCGGGGAGAAGAAGCGGAACGCGCCGCGCCCCGCCGACTTGGCGGCGTAGAGGGCGATGTCGGCCTGGCGCAGCAGGTCGCCCGGCCCCAGTTCGGCGCCGGCCGACAGGGCGATGCCGAGCGAGGCCGAGGAGAACACCTCCTTGCCGCCGATCCGGAACGGCAGGGCGAGCGTCGCGAGCACGCGGCCGGCCAGGGCCGCGGCCTGCTCGGGGCCGTCGACCTCGTGCTGCAGCAGGGCGAACTCGTCGCCGCCCAGCCGCGCCACCAGGTCGGCGCCCTGCACGAGCCCCGACAGCCGGGCCGAGGCCTGGCGCAGCAGCTCGTCGCCGGCCTCGTGCCCGAGCGTGTCGTTCAGGCCCTTGAAATCGTTGAGGTCCAGGCAGTGCAGCGCCACCGTGCGGCCGCGCGCCGCGGCGGCGCTCACGGCAGCGGCGAGCCGCTCGTCGAACAGCAGCCGGTTGGGCAGGCCGGTCAGGTAGTCGTGCAGCGCCAGATGGCGCATGCGGCCCTCGGCCTCGATCCGCTCGGTGACGTCCTGTACGGTGCCGAGCACGGCGACCCGGCCGCCCTCCTCGGCCCGCTCCACCTCGGCCTCGAGGCTCAGATGCCGGATCGCCCCGTCGAGGCGGCGGACGCGCAGCACGAGGCTCGCCCGCCCGTGCCGGTCGGCGACGAGCCGGGCGAGCGGGCGCAGCCGCGGCCGGTCCTCGGCGAGCACCGCGCGCAGCACCGCGCGCAGCGTCAACGGCCCGGCGCGGGCCGGCCGGCCGAGCAGCCGGAACATCTCCTCCGAGCCCTCGAGGCGTGGCGCGCCCGGCACCCAGCGCCACGAGCCCAGCCGGGCGATCGCCTGGGAGCGCTTGAGGCTGGCCTCGCTGCGCTCCAGCCGGGTGACCATGCGGTGCCGCTCGGTGACGTCCTCGGCGAGGGTCAGCAGGTAGCCGAGGGCGCGCTCGCCGTCGGGCACCGCCACCTTGCGCACCCGGTGCCAGCGCCGCCCGCCTTGTGCCTCGATCGCCACCTCCTCGTCGACCGTCCGCTCCGGCGCGGCGCGGACCCGCTCGTCGAGCGCCCGCAACGCCGCGGCCGCGGCGCCGCCGGTGGCGGCCAGGATGCCGCTGCGGCCGGGCGGGTTGGTGAGCAGCACGGTCCCGTCGCGCGCGTCGGTCACCGCGAGCGGCCAGGGCAGGTGCTGGACGATTGTGTCGAGGAAGGCGCGGCTCTGGGCGAGCCGCTGCTCGGCCACCATCCGCGCGGTCACGTCGTAGTGGAGGGCCAGCACGTGCCCCGGGGCGCCGTCCTCGCCCGGCACCAGGACCTCCATCGTGCGCAGCCAGCGCCGGCCGGCGGCGCCGTCGATCGGCTCGGTGCGGTCGGCGACCGCCCGCCTGCCGGCCACGAGGTCCGCCTCGTCGGCGCGCCGGGCGGCGCCGTCGCCGAGGCCGAGCCCGTCGATCGGGCGGCCGAGGATCGCCTCCGGCGGCAGCTCCAGGAAGCGGCAGAAGGAGGGGTTGACGCGCACCAGCCGGCCGCCCGCCAGCTCGCGCACCGCGAGCATCGCCGGCATGGTGTCGAACAGCGCGTCCAGGAAGCGGTTGGCGCGGGCCAGCGCCTGCTCGATCGCCACCTCGTGGCTGACGTCGAGGTTGAAGGTGAGGATGTAGCGCGGCCGCCCCGCGCGGTCCGGCACGACCAGCTTGCGCGAGAAGAACCAGCGCGTCTCGTTGCCGAGCTGGCGCGGCAGGCGCCGGTCGACGGTCGCACCCGGGGTCTCGAGCAGCCGCGTCTCGGCCTCGTCGATCCGGGCCGCGAGCTCGGCCTCGTAGAGGTCGGCCGCCGAGCGGCCGATCAGGTAGTGGGCCGGCCGGTCGAGGACCACCCGGTCGGTGCCGGTGGCGAACAGGAAGCGCCGGGTCGCCACGTCCTTGAGCGAGATGAAGCCCGGCATGTAGTCGAGGATGGTCTGCACGAGCGCGCCGTCGACGGCGATCCCGTCGGCGGTGCGCAGCCGCTCGGTGATGTCGTCGGCGACGAGCAGCAGCGCCTCGGGCGGCGTGCCGAGCGGGATCCGGTGCAGCCGCAGGATGCGCTTGCGGCCGCCGCCGAGGTCCTGGACGTGGTCGACGCAGCCGACCGGCTCGCCGGCGAGCGCGCGGCGGTCGAAAGTCGCGAGCTCGTCCACGGGCAGGCCCGGCAGCTCGTCGAGCAGCGGCCGGCCGCGCGCGGCCGCCGGCGCGATCCCGGCGATCCGCGCCATGCCCGCATCGCAGGCGAGCGCGCGCCGCTCGCGGTCGATCAGCGCCCAGGCGAACGGCAGCCGCTCGAGCAGCGGGCCGTAGCGGGCGAGCGGGTCCGGGGCGGGCGCCGCGTCCGGCTGCTCGGCGCGCAGCACGAGCAGCCCCCCGCCGTCCGTGGGCGCGAAGCGGGCCCGGACGGGACCCGCCGCGCGCAGCTTCAGCCGACCCGCGAACGGCCGCCCGGTGCGGCGCGCGCGGGCGAGCGCGCGGGCGGCGCGATCGTCCACCAGGAGACGGCCGAGCGGGCCGAAGCGGGCGGCACCCAGGAGCCCCAGGGCGGCTTCGTTGGCGGCCAGCACCCGCCCGCGCCGGTCGAGCGCGAGCGCCGGATCGAGGCACGCCTCGAGCAGGGCGATCGCCGTTCGCTCGGCAGGGGCTCGTGGCAAGGGCTGCGGCTCCCGTGGCACGCCCGCCACTGTGAGCCGGTGTTCTTAAAGAACGGTTGACGCCGCGGCCCTCCGGCGCTCGCCTCGGCGCCGCCGCGCGCGGGCGGCGCGGGCCGGAGGAGGGTCGAACCGTGGCGCAGATCGAGGCGGTCGAGGCCGAGTGCTACCGCATCCCGCTGCCGGTCGTGCTGTCGGACAGCACGCACGGCGCGATCACCGCCTTCGAGCTCGTGACCGCCCGCGTGCGCGACCGCGACGGCGCGGTCGGCACCGGCTACACCTACACGGTAGGCACCGCCGGGGCGGCGGTCGTCGAGCTGATCGGCCGCTACCTCGCACCCGTGCTGCGCGGCGAGGACGGCAGCCGGATCGAGCGCTGCTGGCAGCGCATGTGGTGGGCGCTGCACTATGGCGGGCGCGGCGGCACCGTGAGCCTCGCCGTCTCGGCGCTCGACATAGCACTCTGGGATCTCGAGGCGCGCCGCCGCGACCGGCCGCTCTGGCGGCTGCTCGGCGGCCACGATCCGCGGGTCGACGCCTATGCCGGCGGCATCGACCTCGACTTCCCGCTCGACGAGCTGCTGCGCCAGACCGAGGCCAACCTCGCGCGGGGCTTCCGCGCCATCAAGATGAAGGTCGGCCGGCCGCGGCTCTCCGAGGACGTCGAGCGCGTGCGCGCGATGCGCGAGCATCTGGGCGCGGATTTCCCGCTCATGGTCGACGCCAACATGCGCTGGACCGCCGATCAGGCGATCCGCGCGGCGCGCGCCCTGGCGCCGTTCGAGCCGCTCTGGCTCGAGGAGCCGACGATCCCGGACGACATCGCCGGCCACGTGCGCATCCTGCGCGACGGCGGCCTGCCCGTGGCGACCGGCGAGAACCTGCACACGCTGCACGAATTCGCCAACCTGATCGCGGCCGGCGGGGTGAGCTTCCCGGAGCCCGACGTCACCAACTGCGGCGGGATCACCGTGTTCCTGAAGATCTGCCACCTGGCCGAGAGCTTCAACCTGCCGGTCACCTCGCACGGCGCCCACGACCTCACCGTGCACCTGCTCGCGGCCGTGCCCAATGCGAGCTTCCTCGAGTGCCACGGCTTCGGCCTCGAGCGCTACATCCTGGAGCCGTTCGAGCTGCGCGACGGCAAGGCGGTGGCGCCGGACCGCCCGGGCCACGGGCTGACCTTCGAGCTCGCCGCGCTGGCGCCGCTCCGGGTCGCCTGAGCGGCGCGCCGTTCAGGCCGCGTCGGCGGTCGGCGCCGCCGTCGCCGGCTCCTCCGGCCGGCTGTCGACCAGGAGGAAGGGTGGCCGCGGCGGGGCCGCGAGCGCGCTCACCCGGGGCGGCGTGCCCCACGCCACCGCGCCGAACCGACCGGTGGTCGAGAAGGGCGCCCATGCCGGCAGGGCCTCGCCCGTGTCGGTGCACACCCAGGCCGGGTCGGGGTCGACCTCGCCGGCCCGGGCGAGCCAGCCCTGGACGGTCGAGGGTGCCGCACCCGCCGCCCGCTCGAGCTCGGCCATCAGCCGGCAGGCGCGCGCCGTGCCGCCCTTGGCGAGCACCACCTCGAGATGCTCGCGGGCGGCATCCAGGCGGCCGGCGAGCAGCGCCAGCTCGGCGAGCGCCAGGCGCGTCTCCGGATGGTCGGCGGCGCGCGCCCGCAGCCGCTCGAAGCGGCGCAGCCGCTCGCCCGATGCCGAGCGAGTTTTGGTGCATCTTGATGGTCTCGGTGAATGG
>JBBIIE010000062.1:0-18113 GCA_037446605.1 Geminicoccaceae bacterium
AGCTCGGGCCGCACGCTCCGCCTCAAGGGCAAGGGCGTGCGCGACGCGCGCACCGGCGAGCAGGGCGACCAGCTGGTCCGCGTGCTGATCGAGCTGCCCCGGGAGCGGGAGCTCCTGGAGCTGATCGAGCGCTGGGCGGAGCGCCAGTCACCCGCCGGCTGAGGGCCGCGCCGCTCAGCCCTTGGCGAGGCCGAGCCGGCGCAGCACGTCCCCGGCCTTGCCCTCGAACTCGCGGGCGAAGGCCGGGAAGGCCTCGGGCCCGTCCCAGAGCGGCTGCACGCCCCGGGCCTTCATGGCATCCTGCACCTCGGCCGAGGCGTGCGCTTTGGCACCGGCCTCGGCCAGCCGCTTCACGATCTCGGGCGGCAGGCCCTTGGGACCGATGAAGGCGAACCAGTTCTCGTAGGTCCAATCCGAGCCGACCGCCTCCTTGACGGTCGGCACGTCGGGGAAGACCGGCGAGCGGGCCGGGCCCATGACCGCGAGCGGCCGCACCTGACCCGCTTCGATCAGCGCCTTGCCCTCGACCGGCGAGCCCGTGAACATGGTGATGCCACCGGCCGTCAGGTCCTTGAGCGCGGGCGCGCCGCCGCGCGAGGGGATCCACTTGATCCGGTCGGTCTCCATGCCCTGGCTCGCGAGCAGGCCCGCGATCGCCATGTGCCAGGAGCCGCCCTGCCCGGAGCCCGAGGCGGTGAACGTCCCGGGCGGCTCCTTGCGGACCGCGTCCAGGAGCTCGGCGAGCGTCTTCCAGGGTGCGTCGGCCTTCACCGTGACGCCGGCCGGGATGATGGTGATCCGCGAGATCAGGGTGAAGCTCGCGGGCGTGATGTCGGCGAGGCCGACCGTCTTCAGGAAGGCGAGCTCGGGCGAGCCGACGCCGAGCGTGTAGCCGTCCGGCTCGGCCTGGGCGATCGCCGCGTGCCCGACCACGCCGCTGCCGCCCGAGCGGTTGACGACGTTGACCGGGACCTTGAGCTCCTTCTCGAGGCCGGCGGCGAAGATGCGCGCGGAGATGTCGGTCCCGCCACCCGCGTCCCACGGCACGATGACCTGGATCGGCCGCTCGGGATAGGCGGCCAGAGCCGGCAGTGCGGGCAGCGCCGCCGTGGCGGCGGCGGCGATCAGGATGCGACGGCGCATGTGGGCCTCCCCTCGGATCGACGCCGGGCAAGGACTACGGCGCCGCGCGGCCGGCAAGGGCGCCGCGCGCAGACCAGCTCAGCCGGCCGGCGCGAGCCGCCAGAGCGCCCCGTCGGCGGCGTCGGTCAGGAGATAGACGGCACCGTCCGGGCCGACCCGCACGTCGCGGATCCGGCCGATCTCGTCCTCGAGCAGGCGATGCTCGCGCACCACCCGGCGCCCGTCGAGCTCGAGGCGCACGAGCATCCGGGCGGCGAGCGCGCCCACGAGCAGGCTGCCCTTCCAGCCCGGGATCCGGTCGGCGTCGTAGAAGGCCATGCCGGAGGGCGCGATCGAGGGCACCCAGACGTGCAGCGGATCGTTCACCCCGGGCATGGTCTTGCCGCGGCCGATCGGCAGGCCGCTGTAATCGACGCCGTGGGTGACGAGCGGCCAGCCGTAATTGGCACCCTTCCCGATCACGTTGATCTCGTCCCCACCGCGTGCGCCGTGCTCGTGCTCCCAGAGCTCGCCGGTCCAAGGGTTGAGCGCCAGGCCCTGGGCGTTGCGGACGCCGTAGGCCCAGATCTCCGGCCGCACGCCCGGCCGGCCGACGAACGGATTGTCGGCGGGGACCCGGCCGTCGGGTTCGAGCCGGAGGATCGTGCCGGCCAGATCGTCGAGCTTCTGGGCGCGGTCCATCTCGCCGCGGTCGCCGGTCGAGACGTAGAGCTTGCCGTCGCGGCCGAAGACGAGACGCGAGCCGAAATGGCGGCCGCCCGTTCCGGGCGGATCGGCGGTGACGACCACCTCCACCCCCTCGAGGCGGCCGTTCTCCAGCCGACCGCGCGCGACCCTGGTCGCCGCACCGCGGCCCACGGGGGCGGCGTAGGAGAGATAGACGAGCCGGCTCGTGGCGAAATCGGGTGCGAGTGCCACGTCGAGCAGCCCGCCCTGGCCCCGGGCCCAGACGCTTGGCACGCCCGCGATCGGCTTCGGGTCGAGGCGGCCCGCCTCGTCGATCAGCCGCAGCCGACCCGGCCGCTCGGTCACGAGCATGCCGCCGCCGGGCAGGAAGGCCAGGCCCCAGGGGTTGGCGAGCGGCCCGGCCACCGGCTCCAGGCGCAGCCGGAGGCCGTCCGCCTCGACGATCCGCGCCGTCTCGGCGGCCTGGGCCACGGTCGAGGCGCCGACCTGCAGGCCGTTGCAGGAGGTCGAGAAGCTCACGAAGCCGGCCAGGAGCGGCAGGGCCAGGAGCGCGGAGCGGGGCATCCGGTTCCTCCCGTGGAGCGGGCGCCTCGAGGTGAGATAGGCTTGCCGGCGCCGGCGCAAACGGGCTTGATCCCGCCGCACGCGAAGGGGAACGGGGATGACCGCGATCGAGCCCGCAACGATCGTCGAACTGTTGGGCCGGGGTGAGGCGGGCGCGCCCGCGATCCTGGCACCGGGCCGCCCCGCGCTCGACTACGCGGCCTTGCGGGCGATGCTGCCCGAGGTCACGGGCGCGCTCCGGGCGCGCGGGATCGGGCCCCGTGACCGGGTGGCGATCGTGCTGCCGAACGGCCCGGAGGCGGCGACCGCGTTCTTGGCCCTCGCCTGCGCCGCCGCGACCGCGCCCTTGAACCCCGCCTACCGCGAGGAGGAGCTCGACTTCTACCTCGACGACCTGAAGGCCGCGGCCGTCCTCGTCGGTCCGGAGGAGGACGGGCCGGTGGTCCGCGTGGCCGGGCGGCGCGGCATGGAGATCCTACGGCTCGGCGCGGCCGAGGACGGCCCGGCCGGGCTGCTCCGCCTCGCGGGCGGCCCGCCCGTCGCGCCGAGCCCCGACCCGGAAGCGACCGCGCTCTTCCTGCACACCTCGGGCACGACCAGCCGGCCCAAGCTCGTGCCCTTGAGCCACGCCAACCTCGTGGCCTCGGCGCGGCACATCGGTCGGACCCTCGCCCTCTCGCCGGCCGATCGCTGCCTCAACATCATGCCGCTCTTCCACATCCACGGGCTCGTCGCAGCCGTGCTCGCCTCGCTCGCGGCCGGTGGCTCGGTGTTCTGCACGCCGGGCTTCAACGCGCTGCGCTTCTTCGCCTGGCTCGAGGAGGCGCGGCCGAGCTGGTACACGGCCGTGCCGACCATGCACCAGGCGATCCTGGCGCGTGCCGAGCGCAACCCCGAGGCGGTGGCGCGCGCCGGGCTCCGGCTGATCCGCTCGAGCTCGGCCTCCCTGCCGCCGCAGGTCATGCGGGCGCTGGAGACCACCTTCGGCTGCCCGGTGATCGAGAGCTACGGGATGACCGAGGCGGCGCACCAGATGACCAGCAACCCGCTGCCGCCGGCCGCGCGCAAGCCGGGCTCGGTGGGTCTGCCGGCGGGCCCGCTCGTGCGGATCGCCGATCCCTTGGCACCCGTCCTGCGCGGACCCGGCGAGACCGGCGAGGTGGTGATCTCCGGCCCCGACGTCACCAGGGGCTACGAGGCCAACCCCGAGGCCAACGCCAAGGCCTTCTTCGAGGCCGAGGGGCGGCGCTGGTTCCGGACCGGCGACGAGGGTGTCTTCGACGAGGAGGGCTATCTCCGGCTCACCGGCCGGCTCAAGGAGATCATCAACCGCGGCGGCGAGAAGGTGAGCCCGCTCGAGGTCGACGAGGTGTTGATGGACCATCCGGCCGTGGCCCAGTGCGTGACCTTCGCGATCCCGCACGGGAAGCTCGGCGAGGAGGTGGGCGCGGCGGTCGTCCTGCGCGAAGGGATGACCGCGACCGAGCAGGAGATCCGCGCCTTCGCGGCCGGGCGGCTCGCCGACTTCAAGGTGCCGCGCAAGGTCGTGATCCTGCCCGAGATCCCGAAGGGTGCCACGGGCAAACTGCAGCGCATCGGCCTCGCCCAGCGGCTGGGGTTGGCCTGATGCGGATCTGTGTGTTCGGCGCCGGGGCGATCGGCGGCTATCTGGCGGCCAAGCTCGCGGCTCGGGAGGAGAACGAGGTCGCGCTCGTCGCGCGCGGGCCGCACCTCGAGGCGATCCGCAGCACGGGGCTCGTCCTCGTCGAGGGCGAGAAGCGGACCTCGACCCGGCCGCGGGCGAGCGCCGATTCGCGCGAGCTCGGCCCGCAGGACTACGTCGTCGTGACCTTGAAGGCGCACCAGATCCCCGCGGCCGTGCCGGCGATCGAAGCACTCCTCGGCCCCGAGACGGCGATCGTCTGGGCGGTCAACGGCGTGCCCTGGTGGTACTTCCACGGGCTCGACGGCCCCTGGCGCGACCGCCGCCTCGCGAGCGTCGATCCGGGTGGGCGGATCTGGGACCGGCTCGACCCGAAGCGGGCGATCGGCTGCGTCGTCTACCCGGCGGCCGAGGTCCACGAGCCCGGGGTCGTGACCCTGATCGAGGGCGACCGGTTCTCGCTGGGTGAGCCGGACGGCAGCCGGAGCGAGCGCGTCGAGCGGCTCGCCAGGGCGCTCGTTTCGGCCGGGCTCAAGGCCCCCGTGCGGCCCAGGATCCGCGACGAGATCTGGGTCAAGCTCTGGGGCAACCTCGCCTTCAATCCGCTGAGCGCCCTCACCCGCGCCACGCTCGACGTGATCTGCGCCGACCCCGGGACGCGGGCGGTGGCACGCGCCATGATGGTCGAGGCGCAGACGGTGGCCGAGAAGCTCGGCGTGCGCTTCGCGATCGACGTCGACAAGCGGATCGAGGGCGCGGCCGCGGTCGGCGCGCACAGGACCTCGATGCTGCAGGACCTCGAGCGCGGCCGGCCGATGGAGATCGACGCGCTCGTCACGGCCGTGCTCGAGCTCGCGAAGCTGGTCGAGGTCGCGACCCCCACGACCGCCACGGTGCACGCCCTCGTCACGCTCGAGGCGCGGGTCGCGGGCTGCTACCCGGCGACCCGCTGAGGGCTCGGCCCCGCGCGGAGCTCAATCCAGAAGGCGTTCGACACCCTGGGCGTAGCGCTCGAGGGCGGCACGGTCCTTGATAAGGATCTCGCCGCGGCCCTTGGCGAGCACGCCGCGGCGGGCGAGTTCGCTCATCACCCGGCTCACCGCCTCGCGGTGGGTGGAGACCTTGGCGGCCACGTCGGCGTGCTTGGGCGGCGGGGCGATGCGCGCGGGTCCCCTGCCCTCGGGCCCGGCCAGGCGCAGGAGCTCGGCGCAGATCCTGGCCGGCACCGGGCTCGCGAACTCGTACACCCGCTGGCTCAAGGCGCGCACGAGCCGCGCGAGCTTCTTCAAGGTCGCCTCGGTGACCGCGGGCTCGCGGCGCAGGAGCGCCAGGAAGTCGGCCGCGGTCATGGTGCCGACGAGCGACTCCTCGAGCGCCACGACATCCGCCGAGCGCGGCTCGCCGTCGATCGCCGCGATCTCGCCGAAGCTCGAGCCCGCGGGCAGGTCACGGAACGCCACCTCGCGGCCGCTCTCGGCGAACATGGTGACGCGGACCATGCCCGAGAGCACGAAATAGACCTCGCGGCCGGGGTCGAGACGGCCCACGATCGCGCGTCCGGCCTCGTAGTGGCGCACCCGCACGGAGGGCAGGAGTGCGGCCAGGCCGCGCTCGTCGAGGCCGGTGAGCAGGTCGACGGACTTCAACCTTTGCGCGAGCGAAGCCGCCTCGGCGAGCCGGACCGCGGGCGCTGCCGGGATCACGGTGGCACTCCCCCGCGCCGGCGGATGGGCCACCGCGGCACGGCGCACCTGGAGCCTCCGAGGTGACGGGTCGTGCCGATGGCCGTCCTCCCGTTCGAGCGAGAGATGGGACGCGGGACCGCGCGGTGGAAGGGTCCACGGGGCATGTTTCAACCATAAAGCGAAAAACGCCGCCCGTCACGCCCGTCCGCCGCCGGGGCGGCGACGAAACCGGCGCTTGCCCACGGAGGGCGGCTCCGCTACCCGCGGCCGACATGCTTCGGCGCAAGGGAGGAAGTGCGATGCGCGCACCGGCTCTGTTCGTCCTCGGCCTCGCCGGACTGGGTCTCGCCGCGTGCACCACCGTGCCGCCCGGTGCCGCCAACCGCGCCGAGGACGAGTGCCGTGCCGAGGCGCGCGCCGAGGGCTTCCGCGAGATCGAGGCCGACGCCTCCTCGACCGGCGTGGGCGATACCGTCCTCGTCGGCATGCGGGCGCGCCGCGACGGCCAGGCCTACAGCGGCACCTGCAGCTACGATCGCAGCAGCCGCCGGGTGCGGCTCAGCATGAGCCGGGGCGAGGAGGTCGACGGCGATCGGGTGGCGCGGGCACGCGAGGCCTGCCGCGAGGAGGCGGTCGACCGCGGCTACGAGGTGCGCGGCACGAGCGATGTGCGCCGGGTCGGCGATTCGGTCCGCATGACCCTGGACCTGCGCCGCCGCGGCCGCGGCTTCGAGGGCTATTGCCGCTACCAGGACCGGCGCGCCGATCTCGAGATCCGCTGAGGCGCCGCGGGCGGCCGGTTCCGGGGGGATCGGGGAGCCGGCGCTCGCCGGGAAGGCGACCTGATCAACTTTTGGTCGCAGAAACGAGTGCGTCGCGTTACCGCAGGCTGTGAATACTTCCGCTCTGCGAGACCTTGGTCCATCGTCGGCCGGATATCGACGGGACCGATACGGGCGCCATGGCGGTCATCATCGGCAACGGTCGTGGGCGCCCGCCGGGTGGCGGCGCCGCCGAACGGCTCCTCGGCAGCGCCGAGGACGACGAGATCCTGGGCGATCCGTTCAGCAGCGAGAACCGCGCCGCCTTCCCCGACAATGGTCGCACGCTCGACGCGGGCCGTGGCGGGCGCGACACGATCCTGGCCCTCGAGGGCTCCGATCTGGTCCTGGGCGACGCCTGGATCGTCCAGGGTACGGGCCGGGGCGCGGGCGACGCGATCCTCGCCGGTCCCGGGCCCGACGTCGTCTTCGGCGACGCGCACCGGATCCGTGGCGAGGGCCGCGGCGGCGACGACCGGATCGGCCTCGGCGAGGGCGACGACCTGGCCGCCGGGGACGCGCAGACGCTCGAGGGCACGGCGCGCGGCGGCGACGACCGGCTCGACGGCGGGCTCGGCTTCGACTTCCTCTACGGCGACGCGCGCTTCCTGCTCGAGGCCAGCCGCGGCGGCGACGACGCGATCACCGGCGGGGCGCTCTTCGACCTCCTGGTCGGCGACGGCGAGGCGATCGAGGGCACGGCGCGCGGTGGCGACGACCTGCTGGCCGGCATGGGCGACGGCGACGAGCTCTACGGCGACGCCCAGAGCATGAGCGATCGGGCCCGCGGCGGCGACGACCGGCTCCTCGGGGGTGCCGGGCAGGATTTCCTCGTGGGCGACGCGCTGGGTGGGAGCGGCGACGTCGCCGGCGGCCGCGACCGGCTGCTCGGCGGCGCCGACGACGACCTCCTGGTCGGCGACTTCGCCTCGGCGGAGAGCGGGGTCCGCTTCGGCGCCGACCTCCTGGACGGCGGGCCGGGCGACGACCAGCTCTACGGCGACGCCATCGATCGGGACACGGGTGCCGTCGTGGGCGGGCGCGACCTGTTCCGCTTCGGCCCGAACAGCGGCCTCGATACGATCCTCGACCTCGAGCTCGGCCGGGACGTCCTCGACTTCCGCGGCTTCGGCGGCGATCCGGCGGGTGTGCGCTACGAGGAGCTCGGGGCGGCCGTACGCATCGATCTCGACGGCACGGATGCCGCGATCCAGGAGGTGGTCCTGATCGGGGTCGCCCTGGATGCGGTCCTGCGCGAGCTGGATCGCACCATCCTGTTCTGAGCGGCGGGCACCTCAGCGGGCGAGCGCCCGCGCCAGCGCCGCGACCAGCCGGTCGCAGTCCTCGGGGTCGGTGTAGAGGTGCGGGGTGATGCGCAGATGGCCGCCGCGCCGCGAGACGAACACGCCCGCTTCGGCCAGCCGCTCGACGAGGTCGGCCGGTGCACCCTCCGGCAGGCGCAGCCCGAGGAAGTGCGGCCCGCGCAGCTCCTCGGCGAGCGCCTCCAGCCCGAGCCCCGCGAGCCGTGCCGCGAGCGCGCGGTTGGTCCGGGCGAGCGTGGCGGCGATGCGCGGCACGCCCCAGGCGAGGAGCTGCTCGAGTGCCGCGATCGCCGCCGGCAGGAGCGCGAAACTGGACCGCTCGCCCACGTCGAAGCGCCGCGCGCCGGGCGCGTAGGCGTCCGTGTAGTCGACCAGCCGGGCGAAGTCCTCGGCCCCGGCGCGGGTGATCCAGCCCTCCTCGAGCGGCCGGCCGGACCGGTGCCGTGGCGCCACCCAGAGGAAGCCCAGGCCGTAGGGGCCGAGCAGCCACTTGTAGGTCGCGGTCACGACGAAGTCGGGCGCCACGGCGGCCAGATCGAGCGGCAGCGCCCCGGCCGACTGGGTGAGGTCGAGGACGAGCGCGGCACCGACCGCCCGGCAGCGCTCTCCGACCGCCTCGAGGTCGACGATCCGCCCGTCGGTCCAGCGGCAGTGCGGCAGCGCCACCACCGCCACCCGCTCGTCGAGGGCCGCGAGCAGGGCCGGGCCGAGCGCCCCGTCCGGGCCCGCCTCGACCGCCACGACCTCGCCCCCCTGCTCGGCCACCAGCCGGCGCCAGGGGTAGAGGTTGGAGGGGAACTGGTCGGCCAGGACCAGCACCCGGCGCCCGGGGCCGACCCGCAGGTTGGCCGCGGCCACCGCGATGCCGTAGCTCGCCGCCGGCACGATCGCCACACCCTCGGCGTCGACGCCGACCAGCTGCGCGGCCAGCTCGCGGGCGCGCTCGGGCTCGCTGAAGAAGTCGGCCGGGCGGATCGTCCACGGCCGGGCCTTGCGCGCGAGCCCGGCCCTGCCCGCCTCGAGCGAGGCGCGCAGGAGCGGTGTCATGTAGGCCGCATTGAAATAGGCGATCTCGCGCGGCAGGTCGAAGAGGTGGCGCTGGCAGGGCAAGGGCTCGGCCAAGGGGTGCGGCTCCGGTGGCTCGGGGCCCCATCCTGCGGCGGCCGGCGATCGGCGGGAAGCCGTGGTGGAGGGAGAGGACGTTGGACGGGACGCTGGTCGTGTTCGATCTGGGCGGCGTGCTGATCGACTGGGAGCCGCGCCGGCTCTACCGCAAGCTGTTCGCCGAGGAGGCGGCGATGGAACGCTTCCTGGCCGAGGTCTGCACCCCTGCCTGGAACGCCGAGCTCGACCGCGGCCGGCCGTTCGCCCCGGCGATCGCGGAACTCGTCGCCCGCCACCCGGAGCAGGCGCCGGCCATCCGCGCCTGGCGCGAGCGCTGGATCGAGATGATCGGCGGGCCGATCGCGGGCACGGTGGCGCTCCTCGAGCGGCTGGCCGGAGGCGGGACCCCGCTCGTGGCGCTGTCCAACTGGTCGGCCGAGACCTTCCCGCTCGTGCGCGACGATCCGCGCTACGCCTTCCTCGGCCGCTTCGAGTCCATCTTCCTGTCGGGTGATCTGGGCATGATCAAGCCCGAGCCCGGGATCTTCGAGCATCTCCTGGCCGTGACCGGCCGGCCGGCCGAGCGCTGCCTCCTGATCGACGACAGCGCCGCCAACATCGAGGTCGCGAGCCGGCTCGGCTTCGCCACCCACCGCTTCCGCACCCCCGAGCTCCTGGCCGGGGACCTCGCGGCGCGCGGGCTGCTCGCCTGACGGCCGCCGGCACCCGACCCGCGCGCCTGCGCCGCGTCCTCCTCCGGCTCGCGGCGGGCGTCGGCCTCCTGCTCGCCACGGCTCTGGCCGGCCTCGCCTGGCTGCTGTTCGCCTCGCTCCCCGAGCATGCGGGCGAGGAGGTCGTGGAGGGCCTGGAGGGGCCGGTCCTCGTGCTGCGCGACGCGCACGCAGTCCCCACCATCCGCGCCACCAGCGAGGCCGACGCCTACCGGGCGCTCGGCTTCGTGCACGGCCGGGACCGCCTCTGGCAGCTCGAGCTCACCCGGCGGATCGGCCGCGGGCGCCTGGCCGAGCTCGTGGGCGAGGCCGGGCTGCCGGTCGACCGGCTGATGCGCACGCTCGGCCTCGCCGATGTCGCCGAGGCCGGCCTCGCAGCCTACCGGCCGGACGAGCGGGCCATGCTCGAGGCCTACGCCGCCGGCATCAGCGCGGCCATGGCGGCGGCCCGGCCGCTGCCGCCCGAGTTCCAGCTTCTCCGCCACACGCCCGAGCCGTGGCGGCCGGCCGACAGCCTGCTCGTGCACCGGCTGATGGCGCTCGAGGTGAGCGGGGCCTGGCGGCGCGAGCTCCTGCGCGCCCGCCTCGCCGGCCGGCTCGATCCTGGCCGGCTCGACGACCTCCTGCCGCCCGCCGATCCGGCCGATCCGGTGAGCCTCGCCACCCTCGACCTGCCGCCCACCGGGCTGCTCGACCGGCTGGCCGCGGCCCTTCCCGAGCCCGCCGCCGGCCAGGGGCTCGGCTCCAACGTCTTCGTGCTCGCCGGCCCGCGCACCGCCTCGGGCGCGCCGCTGCTGGCCAGCGACCCGCACCTGCCGCTGCGCGCGCCGGGCATCTGGTACCTGGCCGCGCTGCAGGCACCGGGGCTGGATGTCGTGGGCGGCACGATCCCGGGCCTGCCGGTCGTGGTGATCGGCCGCAACCGCGAGGTCGCCTGGGGGCTGACCACGACCGGGGCGGACACCGAGGATCTGGTGCGGATCCGGAGCGATCCGGCCGATCCGGGTCGCTATCTGGTACCCGGCGGCAGCCTGCCCTTCGAGACCCGGCTGGAGACCATCGCCGTGCGCGGCGGCGCGCCGCAGACCCTGCGCGTGCGCCGCACCCGCTTCGGCCCGCTGATCTCCGACATCCTGGCGGCGGCCGGCGAGGCGGGTGCGGAGGGCGAGGCGCTGGCGCTCCAGTGGACCGCGCTTTCCCCCGACGATCGGACGCTGGCAGCCGGCCTCGCCATGGCCCGGGCGCGCAACCTGGACGAGCTCGTCCTGGCACTGCGCGACTTCGCGAGCCCGGTGCAGAACGTGGCGATGGCCGATCGGCAGGGGAGGATCGGCCTCTCGGTGGCCGGCCGCATCCCGGTCCGCGCCAGCGGGGACGGCCGCCTGCCGCTGCCCGGCTGGACGGGTGCCGCCGACTGGCGCGGCCTCGTGCCGCTCGCGGAGCTGCCGCGGCGGTTCGATCCGCCCTCGGGCCTCCTCCTCAACGCCAACAACCGGCTCGTCGGCCCGGACCATCCCCACCTGATCACCGCCGAGTGGGACGGGCCGCTTCGGGCGCTGCGCCTGCACGAGCTGCTCGGCGGGCGCGGCGGCCTCGACGCGGCGGCGGCGCGCGCCGTCCAGCAGGACCTGCGCTCCGGTGCTGCGCGCAGCCTCGTTCCGCTCCTGGTCGGGCTGGCCCGCGCCGCGGTCCCGGCCGGGACGCCCACCGCCGCACTGCTCGACGAGCTCGCCGAGTGGGACGGGACCGCCGCCGCCGACCGCCAGGAGCCGCTCTTCCTGGCCGCTTGGCTCGTGGCGCTCGGGCCGCGGCTGTGGGGCGACGAGCTCGGCCCGCTCGCCGCCGACTACGGCCTGCCCCGGCCCGAGGTGCTGCAGCGGATCCTGCGCGACCGGCCGGGCTGGTGCGACGATCGTGGGACGGCCGCCGTCGAGACCTGCCCCGGGCTTGTGGCCTCGGCACTGGTGGCGGCGGCGGCCGCGCTCGAGGCGCGGCTCGGGCCGGATCGCTCGACCTGGCGCTGGGGCGAGCAGCACCGGGCGGTGATGCCGCACCGGCCGCTCGGCGAGCTGCCGGTGCTCGGGCGGCTCCTCTCGCCGGCTCCGCCCGTGGGCGGGGACGCCAGCACGCTCGCGGCCGCCGCCTGGCGGGCGCTCGGCCCGGGCGGCCCGTTCCCGGCGCACCACGCGGCCGGGCTGCGCCTCGTCGTCGACCTGGCCGCACCCGGGCTGCTCGCGATCACCGCCACGGGCCAGGTCGGCCACCCGCTCTCGCGGCACTATCGCGACCTCACCGAGCTCTGGGCCGCAGGTGCCGAGCTGCGCCTCGACCCGAGCCGCGCCGAGGCCACCGCGGTGTCGCGGCAGCGTCTGCGGCCGCCGGCGGACTCGACGGGAAATGCTCGTCCGGAGTAAGAGCTCAACAAGAGGCTAGCCACTCCGGGGAGAGATCGGGTGATCCCGCAGGGCTCTTCGTTCGGCCGCAGGTTGCGTTCGCTCCGACTCGCCAAGGGGTTGAAGCAGGCCGAGCTGGCGCGGCTGGTCGGCCGCCACCAGACGGCCATCGGGCCCTACGAGCGCGACGAGTACGCGCCGGCCCCGGACATCGTCGAGCGGCTCGCCCGGGCGCTCGACACCTCCGCCGAGTACCTGCTGTTCGGCCGGCATCCGCGGCGCAGCGCCATCCGGCTCGTCGGCCGGATCGGCCCGGGCGGGCTCGCCGAGGCGGCCGAGCTCGGCACGCTGGCGCTCCGCGACGACCAGCTCGTGGGCTGGCGGGTGAGCGACGAGACGATGCTGCCGGCCTACCGGCCGGGCCAGGTGGCGCTGGTCGTGGCGGCGGCCGAGGGCCGGCTCGAGGAGCTGCTCGGCCGCGACGTGCTGGCCGATCTGGCGGACGGTCGGCGGCTGCTGCGGCGGCTCCTGCCGGCGGCTCGCCCGGAGGTGTTCGACCTCGCCGCCTGGAACGGCCCGACGCTCACCGGGGCGAGCGTCGCTTCGGCCCGCCGGGTGGTCGGGGCGGTCGCCGGGGAGGCGTTCGCGGCGAGCGGAGGGGAATGATGGGCGAAGCCATTCAGGTTGATGAGAAATTCTCTTTTCTCTGGAAGTTTAAAAAGCCCGCGGTATTTTAACCAAATCCGATCCGCACCGAGCCGGGCTCCAACGACGTGCCCTCAGCCCTCCGGAGACCACGCCTCATGAACCAGCTCGCCAGCAAGGTCGTCGGTCGCGGCGCCGGTGGCCGCAGCCGTGCCCTCGACGTCGACCACTATGTGAGCCTGAGGATCCGCCAGCGCCGCATCATGCTCGGCCTGACCCAGCAGCAGATGGCCGAGCTGATCGGCGTCACCTACCAGCAGGCGCACAAGTACGAGACCGGCATCAACCGCATCTCGGCCGGCCGGCTCTACCAGATCGCGCACGCGCTCGGCGTCGACATCGGCTACTTCTTCGAGGACGCCGATCCCGAGCACAAGGCCAAGCCGCGCCCGGCCGAGCTCATGCCGCAGCAGCGCATGCTGCTCGAGCTCGCCCGCAACTTCGCCAACATCCCCAACCGCAAGCACCAGGACGCGCTCTGCAACCTCGCGCGCGTGCTCGCCACCGGCGACCGGGAGGAGTGAGACGCCCGCCGCCGCGGCTCACGCGCCGGTGCCCCGGCGTCCGGCGGCGAGGCGGATGATCCGCGCCGTCTCGGCCCAGAGCCCCAGCCCGTCGAGCTCGTCGAGCGCGAACCAGCCGACCTCGGCGGCGTCGCTGCCCGGCCGCGGCTCACCCGCGGCCGCCTCGGCGACGACGTCGACGAGCGTGTAGTGCCAGCGCACCGCGCCGTGCGCGTCGCGGGTGATCGAATCGACCACCGTCAACGGCTCGACCCACGCGAGCTCGAGCCCGGTCTCCTCGCGCACCTCGCGCCGCGCCGCCTCGAGCACCGTCTCGCCGAGCTCCTGGGCGCCGCCCGGCAGCGACCACTGGCCGGCGCGCGGCGGCTTGCCGCGGCGGATCAGCAGCACCCGCCCGTCGCGCCACACCACCGCCCCCACCCCGACCACCGGGCGGCTCGGATAGTCGCGGCTCACGGCCGGCTCCCGATGTCGGACCGGGCCGGGCACGGTGTGCGCCCCTTGCACCATTTCCACCTTTGCGTTAGTCTCCGGGACGTCCGGGGCGCAGGCGGACCGAGCCGCGGCGCCCGGGACGGCTCGATGTCAAGACGGACCCCGGGAGAGGGCTGCCCAGCCGGGCAGCCCTCTCTCCGTTCGTGCGCGCCGGCACGCCGGCCCGTCCCGCGTGGTGGAGGCTGGCGGTCGGCGGGCGGAATCTCTAGAATTTTAGCCAAATTTTCACCTCATCCTTGATATCGGCCGGGCGCCTCTCTACCGTGGCGGTCGAGAGGTCGGGCCGGCAAGGCGTTCGGGACAGCACGGGGCGGGCGACCACCGCATGGCCAGGATAGTCGTCATCGACGACCGCGTGACCGGCCGCAACATCCTGACCCGTCTCGCCCGCTCGGTCGAGGAGGGGCTCCAGGTGCACGCCTTCGCGAACCCCCGCGAGGCCCTCGACCGGATGACCACCGACCTGCCCCCGGACCTCGTCATCACCGACTACAACATGCCGGAGATGGACGGTGCCGCGCTGATCGAGAGGATCCGCGCGACCGAGGCGCTCGCCGACGTGCCGGTCGTCGTGGTCACGGTCTACGAGGACCGCGACTACTGCTACCGCGCGCTCGAGGCGGGTGCCACCGACTTCCTTTTGAGCCCGGTCGACCATCTGGAGTTCCGCGCCCGCGCCCGCAACCTGTTGGCGCTGCGCCGCCAGCGCCGGCTCCTGGCGCAGCGCGCCGCCGCCCTCGAACAGGCGCTCGCCGAGCGCGGCGCCACCTGGCGGCCGAGCGAGGAGGCGCTCTCGGCCGAACTGCTCGACCGCTTGCCGGTGGCGATCAGCGCCACCGACGAGCAGGGCCGGCTGGCCTTCGTCAACCGCGCCTACGAGACCCTGTTCGGGGTCGAGCGCGCGGCGGTGGTCGGCCGCACCCTGGTCGAGATCCACGGCGAGGAGTTCGCCACCCGCCACGGCGTGCTCGACGACAAGGTGCGCGAGAGCGGCCAGCCGCTCCTCGTGCCGCGCTACGACACCATGCTCGGGCCCGCGGGCCTGCGCTGGCTCGCCGTCACCAAGGCGCCGCTCGCCACCGCCCCGGGCGGCCACGAGCGGGTGGTGACCTTGGCGCTCGACATCTCCGAGCTCAAGGTGGCCGAGGCCGCCGGCAGCGAGGCCGCCCGCCACGATCCGCTCACCGGCCTGGAGACACTCCCCTGGTTCCGCGAGCGCCTGGAGCAGGCGATCGCCCGCGCCCGCCGCCAGGGCGAGCTGTTGGCCCTCCTCCATCTCGACCTCGACCGCTTCAAGGGCGTCAACGAGGCGTTCGGCGAGGCGGTCGGCGACAAGCTCCTGCGCGCCGTGGCCCAGCGGCTGGCCGGCCGGCTGCGCGAGAGCGACCGCATCGGCCGGCTGCGCAGCGACGAGTTCGTCATCCTGCAGAGCGAGCTGCAGCGGCCCGAGGACGCGGCCGAGCTCTGCCGCCGGCTGAACGAGGCGTTCGCCGAGCCGTTCGTGGCCGACGGCCAGGAGATCCACCTCTCGGCGAGCCTGGGCGTCACCCTCTACCCGGCCGACGGCCGCTCGGCCGAGACCCTCCTCAAGAACGCCGATCTGGCGATGTACCGGGCCAAGGCCTCGGGCCGCGACGCCTACCGCTTCTTCGCCCGCGAGATGAACGTGGCGGCGCGCCGCGCCGTGACCCTCGAGCGCGAGCTGCGCCAGGCGCTCGCCGCCGAGCAGTTCCTCGTCCACTACCAGCCGCAGCTCGACCTGCGCACCCGGCGGGTGGTCGGCATCGAGGCGCTGGTGCGCTGGAACCACCCGCACCGCGGCGTGCTGCGCCCGGGCGAGTTCATCCGCCTGGCCGAGGAGATCGGGCTGATCGCGCCATTGACCGCCTGGGTCCTGCAGACCGCCTGCGCGCAGCACCGGCGCTGGCGCGACGAGGGCCTGGGCCCCCTCCAGCTCTCGGTCAACCTGTCGCCCGTGCAGTTCCGCGAGCGCGGCGTCGAGCTGTTGATCGAGCGGGTCCTCAAGGACAGCGGCCTGCCCCCCGGCCAGCTCGACGTCGAGCTCACCGAGAACGCCGTCATCGAGAACAGCCAGACCGCCTCGGCGAGCCTGCGCTACCTGCATCAACTGGGCGTCTCCCTCTCGCTCGACGATTTCGGCACCGGCTATTCCTCGCTCTCCTACGTCAAGCGGCTGCCGGTGCGGCGGCTGAAGATCGACCAGTCGTTCGTGCAGAACCTGGAGCAGAGCGCCAACGACGAGGTGATCGTGCGCGCGATCATCAATCTCGGCCACAGCCTGGGCCTGACCGTGATCGCCGAGGGTGTGGAGACCCGCGGCCAGCTCCAGCGGCTGGAGGCGCTCGGCTGCAACGAGGTCCAGGGCGATCTCATCAGCCCGCCCCTGAGCGCCGCCGACTTCGCCCGGCGAATGCTCGAGGGCGCCTGGGGCTGAGCGGAGGGGGCCGATGGCGACCGCCGGAAGCTCGCTCCCGAGCACACCCGAGCCGGCCCGCGGCGAGCCGCGGACGGGCGGCCCGGCGGCACTCCTGCGCTGGTGCCGGCGGCGGCTCGAGGGCCGCCCCGACAGCGAGCACGAGCAGGCGGTGATCCGCATCGCCTTCGCGCTGTTCATCGCCGGCTACGTGCTGCTCCTGCCGGCCGATCTCCCCCACCGCGCGACGATCGTGGCGGCCGGCCTCGCCATCAGCGGGGCGAGCCTCGTGGGTGCCGTGCTCCTGCTCGGCCACATCGTGCTGCGCCCCGAGGCGGTGCCGGCGCGCCGCCTGGTCGGCATGCTGATCGACACGGTCGGCCTCAACGCGGTGATGCTGGTCGGCGGCTTCGCCACCGCGCTGTTCTACCCGATCCTCCTCTGGGTGATCCTCGGCCACGGCTTCCGCTTCGGGAAGCCCTACCTGTTCGCCGCCGCCGGCACCTCGCTGGTCCTGTTCGCGATCGTCATCACGACCAACCAGGAATGGCGCACGGTCCCGGCGCTCGACATCGCGCTGCTCCTGGCACTGGTCATCCTGCCGGCCTACTTCTCGGTGCTGCTCGGCAAGCTCAACCACGCGATCGAACGCGCCGAGGAGGCGAGCCGGGTCAAGAGCCGCTTCCTCGCCATGATGAGCCACGAGCTCAGGACGCCGCTCAACGCCATCATCGGCATGAGCGACCTGTTGGCCGGGACCCGCCTCGACGCCGAGCAGGCCGCCATGACCGGGACGGTGCGCAGCGCCGCGCGCACCCTTCTGGCCCTGGTCAACGAGATCCTCGACCTGGCGCGCCTCGAGGAGCGCCGCTACGCGCTCGACCGGGTGCCCTTCGACCTGCACGCGCGGCTCGCCCTGGTGCGCGGCCTGCTGCAGCAGGCGGCCGCCGAGAAGGGCCTCTACCTGCGCCTGCGCCTCGACCCGCGCACGCCCTTCCGGCTGTTGGGCCCGGTCCAGGCGCTGCACCAGGTGCTGCTCAACCTCGCCGCCAATGCCGTCAAGTTCACCCATTCGGGCGGGGTCCTGATCGACGTCCGTCCCCTGCCCGCGCCCGACGGCGCGGTGCGGCTGCGCTTCGAGGTGCAGGACACCGGGATCGGCATCCCGCCCGACCGCCAGAAGGCGATCTTCGAGCGCTTCACCCAGGCCGAATCGGCCACCCACCGGCTCTACGGCGGCACCGGCCTGGGGCTGGCCATCGCCCGCGAGCTCGTGAGCCTGATGCGCGGCGAGCTCGGCGTCGTGAGCACGCCCGGGCGCGGCTCCAGCTTCTGGGTCGAGGTGCCGCTCGAGCGCGACCCGGCGGCCCCCGCCGAGGAGCCGCTGCCGGCCGGGACGGTCGTCCTCCTCGGCACCCCGCCCGGGCTCGCGAGCCGCGTGCGCGCGCTCGGCCTGGAGCCGGTCGAGGTGGCGACGGTCGAGGAGGCCCTCGTGGCGCTCCGCGCCCGCACGCCCGGCCGGGTCGTGCTCGCCGACCCCGGCCGGGTCGATCCGGCGGCGCTCGCCCGGACCCTGGCCGGCCTCGGCGAGCGGGTCGACCTCGTGGCGGTCGGCGGCATTGCCGGCGACCATCCGGGCCTCACCCTGGCCGATCTGCCGGCCGAGGTGGATGCGGCCACCCTGGCGGCCTGCCTGCGCGCCGCCTTGAGCCCGGCCGACGGCGGCATCGCCACGCCGGCGCCGGTGGCGCGCAGCGCCGCGCGCTCCGCCCGGGTGCTCGTCGCCGAGGACAACCGCACGAACCAGAAGGTGATCAAGGCGATCCTCGAGCGCGGCGGGCA
>JBBIIE010000063.1:0-18052 GCA_037446605.1 Geminicoccaceae bacterium
GTCGACGGCCTGCGCTCGATGGCCGCCATCCACGCGGTCGCCCGGAGCGCCGCGGCCGGCGGCACCTGGCTCGACGCGCGTCCGCCGATCCCGGGCTGAGCCGCCCGACGGCCGGCCGGCGGTCGGCTCGACGGGCGCGCCCTCAGGCCCGCACCACGCCTTCCTCCGCCGCCTCGATCCGGAGTGCGGCGGCGAGCAGGGCCCGCGTGTAGGGATGCTCGGGGGCCTCGAAGATTCGCTCGACCGGGCCCTCCTCGACCACCACGCCGCCCCGCATCACCATCACCCGGTGGCTCATCGCCCGGATCACCCTGAGATCGTGGCTGATGAACAGGTAGGCGAGCCCGCGCCGGGCCTGCAGGTCGCGCAGGAGCTCGACGAGCTGCGCCTGCACCGACATGTCGAGGGCGCTCGTCGGCTCGTCGAGCACCACGAGACCGGGGCCGAGCACGAGCGCCCGGGCGATCGCCACCCGCTGCCGCTGGCCGCCCGAGAGCTCGTGCGGGTAGCGGTGCTGGAACGAGGGGTCGAGGCCGACCTCCTCGAGCGCCCGGGCCACGGCCGCGGCGCGTTCGGCGGGGCCGCCCAGGCGGTGGATGACGAGCCCTTCCTCGACGATCTGGCCGATCGACATCCGCGGCGAGAGCGAGCCGAAGGGGTCCTGGAAGACGATCTGCATCTGCCGGCGCAGGGGCCGGAGCTGACGCCAGGACCAGCCCTGCACCTCGGCACCGGCGATGCGGATGCCGCCCTGCGAGGGCAGGAGGCGGAGGAGCGCCAGGCCGAGGGTGGTCTTGCCCGAGCCCGATTCGCCGACCACGCCCAGGGTCTCGCCGGCGCGCACCTGCAGATCGACCCCGTCGACCGCGCGGATCCAGCCCCGGGTCCGGCGCAGGAGCCCGCGCTGGATGGGGAAGTGCACGCGGAGCCCGCGCGCCTCGGCCACCACCGGGGCCGTGGCCGCCACCGGCTGCGGCCGACCGCGCGGCTCGGCCGCCAGGAGGCGCTGCGTGTAGGGATGCGACGGGGCCGCGAAGACCCGCTCGACCGGCCCGCGCTCGACGAGCTCGCCCGCGGTCATGACCGCCACCTCCTGGGCGAAGTGGCGGACGATCGTGAGGTCGTGGGTGATCAGGAGGATCGCCATGCCGAGGCGGGCCTGCAGCTCGGCCAGGAGGCGCAGGATCTGCGCCTGGATGGTGACGTCGACCGCGGTCGTGGGCTCGTCGGCGATCAGGAGGTCGGGGTCGTTGGCGAGCGCCATCGCGATCATCACGCGCTGGCGTTGGCCGCCCGAGAGCTGGTGCGGGTAGGCGTGGCGACGCTCGGCCGGCTCCGGGATGCCGACGAGGCCGAGGAGCTCGATCACCCGCGCCTCGAGCTCGCCGCGGCCGAGCCGCCGGTGCAGCGCCAGCGCCTCGCCGATCTGCCGGCCGACGCTGTGCAGCGGGTTCAGCGAGGTCATCGGCTCCTGGAAGATCATGGCGATGCGGTCGCCGCGGATCTGCCGGAGGAAGGCCTCGGGGCGGCCGACCAGCTCCTCGCCGCGGAAGCGGATCGAGCCCTTCGGGTGCTCGGCCCTGGGGTAGGGGAGGAGCTGCAGGATCGAGAGCGCGGTGACCGACTTGCCGGAGCCCGACTCGCCCACGAGCGCCAGCGTCCGGCCGCGCTCCAGGGTGAAGGAGACGCCCTTCACCGCCTCGACGATCCGTCCCTCCATGTGGAAGCGGACCGCCAGGTCCTCGACCTCGAGAAGCGGCGGGCCCGGCCGCCGGGGATCGGGGCTCACCGGAAGGTCTTCCTCGGGTCGAAGGCGTCGCGGACCGCCTCGCCGACGAACACCAGGAGCGAGAGCATGAGCGCCACCACGGCGAAGCCGGTGAGCCCGAGCCAGGGGGCCTGGAGGTTGTTCTTGCCCTGGGCCAGGAGCTCACCCAGCGAGGGCGAGCCGGGCGGCAGGCCGAAGCCCAGGAAGTCGAGCGAGGTCAGGGTGGTGATCGAGCCGTTGAGGACGAAGGGCAGGAAGGTCAGGGCCGAGACCATGGCGTTCGGCAGCACGTGGCGGACCATCAGGACCGCGTTCGAGGCGCCGAGCGCGCGGGCCGCGCGCACGAAGTCGAGGTTGCGGGCGCGCAGGAACTCGGCGCGCACCACGTCGACGAGCGCCATCCAGGAGAACAGGAGCATGACGCCCAGGAGCGTCCAGAAGCCCGGGGCGAGGAACGAGGCGATGATGATCAGGAGGTAGAGGACCGGCAGCCCGCCCCAGATCTCGAGGAAGCGCTGCAGGCCGAGATCGACCCAGCCGCCGAACCAGCCCTGGACGGCGCCCATGGCGATGCCGATCAGCGAGGCGGCGAGGGTGAGCGCCAGGCCGAACAGCACCGAGATGCGGAAGCCGTAGATCACCCGCGCCAGCACGTCGCGCGCCTGGTCGTCGGTGCCGAGCCAGTGGCGGGCGTCGGGCGGCGAGGGAGCGGGTCCCGGGATGTCCTTGACCACCGTGTCGTAGCGGTAGGGCACCGGCGGCCAGAGGATCCAGCCCTTCTCCTCGATCAGCGCACGGACCTCCGGGTCGTGATAGTCGGCCTCGGTGTCGAAGAAGCCGCCGAAGGTCGTCTCCGGATAGGCCACGAGGAAGGGCACGTGGAACGCCCCGTCGTAGCGCACCAGGAGCGGACGGTCGTTGGCGACGAGCTCGGCCGCGAGGCTCACGAGGAAGAGGCCCAGGAAGATCCGCAGGCTCCAGGCGCCACGCCGGTTCCGCTCGAAGTTGGCGAGCCGGCGGCGGCCGATCGGGGTCAGGCGCAGCGGGGCGCCGAGGAAGCGTACGCGTTCGCGGCGGACGACCGCGCCCCCCATCGCCTCAGGCCGCCCGCGCCTCGAAGTCGATCCGCGGATCGACCAGGACGTAGGTCAGGTCGGACACGATCTTCATGACGAGACCCAGGAGCGTGAAGATGTACAGCGTCCCGAACATCAACGGATAGTCACGGTTGAGGGCGGCCTCGTAGCCGAGCAGGCCCAGACCATCGAGCGAGAAGATGATCTCGACCAGGAGCGCACCGGTGAACAGCATGCCGACGAAGGCGCCGGGGAAGCCCGCGATCACGATCAGCATGGCGTTGCGGAAGACGTGGCCGTAGAGAACGCGGCGCGGGGCGAGACCCTTGGCGCGCGCGGTGACGACGTACTGCTTGTTGATCTCCTCGAGGAAGCTGTTCTTGGTGAGCATGGTGAGCGTGGCGAACGAGCCGACCAGCATGGCGCCGACCGGCAGCACCATGTGCCAGAGATAATCCAGGATCCGAGCCGGCCAGGACAGCCTCGCCCAGTCGTCGGAGACGAGGCCGCGCAGCGGGAAGATCTGCCAGTAGCTGCCGCCGGCGAACAGCACGATCAGGAGGAGTGCCAGCAGGAACGAGGGGATGGCGTAGCCGACGACGATGACGCCGCTCGTCCAGACGTCGAAGGCGCTCCCGTCGCGGACCGCCTTGCGGATCCCGAGCGGGATCGCCACGAGGTAGGTCAAGAGCGTGGTCCACACGCCGAGCGAGATCGACACCGGCATCTTCTCGAGCACGAGCTCGATCACCGTGCGGTCGCGGAAGTAGCTCGTGCCGAAGTCGAAGCGGAGATAGTCACCGAGCATCTTCAAGAAGCGCTCGTGCATCGGCCGGTCGAAGCCGAACTGCCGCTCCAGCTGGGCGATGAGCTCGGGCGGCAGGCCCTGGGCGCCGCGATAGACACCCTGCGGGCCGCCACCCTGCTGCTGCTGGCGCGCCTCGAAGGCGGGGCCGGTCTCGCCCGCGCCGCCGCCGCCGGTGAGCCGGGCGGTGGCGCCGGCGCCGCGGCCGGAGAGCTCGGAGATGATCTTCTGGACCGGGCCGCCCGGGGCCGCCTGGATGACCACGAAGTTGACGAGCAGGATGCCCAGCAACGTCGGGACGACCAGGAGCAGGCGGCGGAGGATGTAGGCGAGCAAGGGGCCTCAGCGCGCCACCAGGCCGAGCGCCCGGCGTCCCTCCTCGAGGGCGCGCTCCTTGGCCGGGTCGATCCACCAGGCGAAGATGTCGATCCCGTAGCGCGGCTGTCTCGGCGCGCGGCCGAGCTTGTCCCAGGCGGCGATCCAGGTCTCGCGGTTGTGCCAGTGCGGGATCACGTAGTGACCCCAGATCAGCACCCGGTCGAGCGCCCGGGTGGCGGCCACGAGCGCCGCCCGGTCGGGCGCCTGGATGATCGCATCGACGAGCCGGTCGACGACCGGCAGCTCGAGGCCGATCAGGTTGCGCGAGCCCGGCTCGCGGGCCGCCTTCGAGCCCCAGAAGCTGCGCTGCTCGTTGCCCGGGGAGAGGCTCTGCGGGAACAGGCCGACCACCATGTCGAAGTCGAACTCCTCGAGCCGGCGCTCGTACTGGGCGTCGTCGACCGCCCGGATCCGGGCCTCGACGCCGAGCCGCTCGAGGTTCTTCACGAAGGGGCCGACGATCCGCTCGAACAGTCCGCCCTGGTCGAGCAGGATCTCGAAGGCGACGGGTTGGCCACTCGCCGTCTCGACGAGCTTGCCGCCCCGGACCTCGTAGCCCGACGCGCGCAAGAGCTCGACCGCCTTGCGGAGATTGTCGCGGATGTTGCCCGAGCCGTCGGTGCGCGGTGCCTCGTAGACCCGCTCGAACACCTCGCGCGGCAGATCGGCCGCGAACGGCTCGAGCAGCGCCCGCTCCGCCGGGCCGATCGGCTCGCGCGCACCCAATTCGCTGTTCGGGAAGTAGCTCTCGGTCCGGAAATAATTGTCGTAGAAGAGATTCTTCCGGGTCCACTCGAAGTCGAAGGCATAGGCCAGCGCCTCGCGCAGGCCACGGTTGCGGAACACCGGCCGGCGCAGATTGTAGACGAAGCCCTGCATGCCGCTGCCGCCCTCACGCGGGATCGCCTCGCGGCGCAGGAGCCCCGCCTCGACGGCGCGGCCGGTGTAGCCGGTGGCCCAGAAGCGCGAGCTGTTCTCGATCCGCAGATCGAACTCGCCGGCCTTGAGGGCCTCCAGCGCCACGTTCGGGTCGCGGAAGTAGATGTAGCGCAGCTCGTCGAAATTGTGCCGGCCGCGCTGCACCGGCACGTTCTCGCCCCAGTAGTCCTCGACCCGCTCGAGCGTGATCGAGCGCCCGGGATCGACCGTCTTCACCCGGTAGGCGCCGGAGCCCAGCGGCGGTTCGAGGGTGGTCCGCTCGAAGTCGCGCCCCTCCCAGTAGTGCCTGGGCAGGACCGGCATCTGGCCGACGATCAGGGGCAGCTCGCGGTTCGTCGTGCCGTCGAAGACGAAGCGCACGCGCCGCTCGCCCTCGGCGACCGCCTTCACCACGTTGGCGTAGTAGGCGCGGTAGAAGGGCTCGCCCTTGGTCTTGAGCGCATCGAGGGTGAAGATCACGTCCTCGACGAGGACCGGCCGTCCGTCGTGCCAGCGCGCCTCGGGGCGCAGCGTGAAGGCGACCCAGGAGCGGTCGGCGGGCATCTCGATGGTCTCGGCCAGGAGCCCGTACTCGCTGAACGCCTCGTCGAGGTTCTGGATGGTGAGCGATTCGAACGGCAGCCCGGATCCCGCGGCATCCGTGCCCTTGAGGATGTAGGGGTGGAGGTTGTCGAAGGTGCCGATCGCGGCCAGCGTCAGCCGGCCGCCGCGGGGCGCGTTCGGGTCGGCGTAGGGCAGATGCGTGAAGTCGGGCGGCAGGGCCGGCTCGCCGTGCATGGCGATGCCGTGCACCGGCCGCACGGTCTCGGCCCCGGAAGGTGAACCCGGGCCGGCCAGGAGGGCCGCGAGCAGCATCGCGCCGCGCACCGAAGGTTTCATGAACGCCATCCCCGCGCTCCCCTCGATCGTGCGAGGAGCCTAGAGGTGCGGCCGTTCCGGGGAAAGCCGCTCCGCCTCAGGTCCCCTGGAGCAGCTCGAGGATGCGGGCGTGCAGCCGGGCGTCGCCGGCTGCGACCATGCGCTGGTCGGAGGCGAGCCCGGGCGGCCGTCCCGCCCAATCCGTGAGACGTCCACCGGCACCCTCGACGACCGGGACCAGTGGCAGCACGTCGTAGGGCTCGAGATCCGCCTCGATCACCAGATCCACGAAGCCGAGCGCCAGGAGCCCGGCGCCGTAGCAGTCGCCGCCCCAGATCGCCTGGCGGACCGAGGCCAGCACGCGGTCCAGGGCGGCCCGCTCGGCCGGCGTGTGGAACATCTGCGGGCTGGTGCAGGCGAGGAGCGCGCGTCCCGGCTCGCCGCAGGAGCGCGTCCGGCACACCCGCCCGTTGCAGAGGGTGGGGGTGCCGGCGACGCCGAGCCAGCGCTCGCCCAGGATCGCCTGGTCGATCACCCCCAGGACCGGCCGGCCCTCCCGCACGAGGCCGATCAGCGTGCCGAACAGCGGCCGGCCCGAGACGAACGACTTGGTGCCGTCGATCGGGTCGAGCACCCAGACGTGCTCCGCCTCGGTGCGCGCCCGGCCGTGCTCCTCGCCCAGGATCCCGTGCTCGGGGAAGCTCGCCTCGATCAGCTCGCGCATGACCGCCTCGGCCTCGCGGTCGGCGATCGTGACCGGGCTCCGGTCGGCCTTGGTGTCGACCGCCACGGGCGTGCGGAACCAGCGCCGCTGGATCTCGCCGGCCGCGTCCGCCAGACGATGGGCGAGCGTCACGAACTCCGGATGGACCGCCGCCGCCAAGGCCGGGCTCAACCGCCGGTCAGGGGTGCGGGCGCGTCGGCGAGCGAGCGCAGGTAGGCGATCACGTTGGCGCGCTCGTCCGGCTTGGCGAGGCCGGCGAAGCTCATCTTGGTGCCGGGCGCGTAGGCCTTGGGGTTGGCGAGGAAGGCGTCGAGCGACTCGTAGGTCCACGTGCCGCCGGTGCCGAGCAGCGCCGCCGAGTAGCCAAAGCCCTCGACATGGCCCTTCTTGGCCGCGACCACGCCCCAGAGGTTGGGGCCGACGCCGTTCTTGCCGCCCTTCTCGAAGCTGTGGCAGGAGGCGCATTTCTTGGCGGCCGCCTTGCCGGCCTCGGGATCGGCGGCGGCGAGCCGCTCGGCGATCGGCGCGGCCGGCGCGGCGGCGGCCTCCTCCCTGGCCGGTGCCGCGACCGCGGCCACCTGGAACGCGCGCTCCTTCGGCACATGGGGGCGGTAGAGCAGGTCGGCCAGCACCGCCGAGCCGACGCCGATGATGCCGGCGGTCAGGATCGCCGCGGCCAGCTTGTTGCCTTCGAGAGAGGATGCCATAGCTCGCGCGTTCCCGCTCGTTGCTGCGAAGGAGACCGGCCGCCCGCGCCGGGGCGGCCGCGGGCGTCGGAGGTCGCTGCCGCCCCCGGCGGCGCGCGGAGTATGGGGGATGACGCCGGAGCCTGCCAGCCGCGACACGAGGTCGCAAACCATCGTCCTGATCCCGGCGCGCCTCGCCGCGACCCGCCTGCCCGGCAAGCCGCTCGCCCCGATCGCGGGCGAGCCGATGATCGTGCACGTCCGGCGGCGGGCGGTCGAGGGCGGGCTCGGGCGGGTGGTCGTGGCGGCCGGCGAGCCCGCGATCGTCGAGGCGGTCGAGCGGGCCGGCGGCGAGGCGGTGCTCGTGCCCGACGACGTGCCGTCGGGCACCGATCGGATCTTCCTGGCGCTCGGCCGGCTCGATCCGGAGCGCCGCTACGGCCGGATCGTCAACCTGCAGGGCGACCTTCCGACCCTGGATCCGGCCGACCTCGCCCGGGTGGTCGAGCCGCTCGACCGGCTCGCCTGCGACATCGCCACGATCGCCGTGGCCACCGAGGACCCCGAGGAGCGCGAGCGGCCCAACTTCGTCAAGGCGGTGGTCAGCTTCCTGCCCGGCGATCCGAGCCTCGGGCGGGCGCTCTACTTCACCCGCGCGCCGGCTCCGACCGGGCCCGGTCCGGTGTGGCATCACATCGGCATCTACGCCTTCACCCGGCCGGCGCTGGAGCGGTTCTGCGCGCTGCCGGCGAGCCCGCTCGAGCGGCGCGAGAAGCTCGAGCAGCTCCGCGCGCTCGAGGCCGGCATGACGATCGGCGTCAAGCTCGTGGCGTCCGCCCCCTTCGGCGTCGACACGCCGGACGACCTCGAGCGGGCGCGCCGCATCCTGAGCCGTTCGCCCCTGAGTTGAGGAGCCGCGCCGTGCCGACCGTCGATCGCGCCGCCGAGCCCGCAAGGGCCGACCCGCCCGCACGCCGGATCGCCTTCCAGGGTCAGCCGGGCGCCTATTCGCACATGGCCTGCCGCGAGCACCATCCCGAGCTCGAGCCGCTGCCCTGCCACTCCTTCGAGGACGCCTTCGCCGCGGTGCGCGAGGGCGAGGCCGAGCTCGCCATGATCCCGGTCGACAACTCGGTCGCCGGGCGGGTCGCCGACGTCCACCATCTCCTGCCGCGCGGCGGACTCTACATCGTGGCGGAGCACTTCCAGCGGGTGAACCACCAGCTCCTGGCGGTCCCCGGCGCCAGCCTCGGGACGATCCGCGTGGTCGAGAGCCACGTGCACGCGATCGGCCAGTGCCGCGCCTTCCTGCGCGCGCACGGCTACCGCGCCAAGGTCGTGGCCGACACCGCGGGGGGGGCCGCCGAGGTGGCCCTGGCCCGGGATCCGGCGCGCGCCGCGATCGCCTCGAAGCTCGCGGCCGAGATCTACGGCCTCGTGATCCTCCGCTCCGACATCGAGGACGCCGAGCACAACACCACCCGCTTCCTGGTCCTCGCCCGCGAGCCGCGCTGGCCGGCCCCGGGCACGGGACCACTCGTGACCACCTTCACCTTCCGGGTGCGCAACCGCCCGGCCGCGCTCTACAAGGCGCTCGGCGGCTTCGCCACCAACGGCGTCAACATGGTCAAGCTCGAGAGCTACATCGACGGCGCGTTCGCCCAGGCGCAGTTCTACGCCGACATCATGGGCCACCCCGAGGACGACCGGGTCCGCCTCGCGCTGGAGGAGCTGCGCTTCTTCTCGCACCAGGTCGAGATCCTGGGCGTCTACCCCGCCGATCCGTTCCGCGAGCGGGTGGGCTGAGCGGGGCCCGGGGTCGTCGCCCGGACCGGCCCGCGAGCGGGCATGCTCGTGCCTCCGCGCGGACGTGCAGGCAGTGGGTGGACCGGGCATCGGACATCACCGGGCGGATCGGTTGCGGTCGGCCGGATGATGCCGCGGAAAGGTTGACGAACCGTTGACGTCGCGGGGCGCCCGCGGCCTCAGGGGCCCAAGAGCTCCTCGAGGAACGGGATCAGCGGGCGGTCGGCCTCGGGCATCGGGAGATCGCGCAGCGCCCGCGGCCGCACCCAGCGCAGCGTCTGACCCTCGCGCGGAACGGGCTCGCCGCGCCAGCGGCGGCAGACCCAGAGCGGCATCAACAGCTCGAACGCCTCGTAGACGTGGCTCGCGAAGGTCAACGGCGCGAGGCAGGCCGGCTCGACCAGGATGCCCAGCTCCTCCTCGAGCTCGCGCACGAGGCAGGCCACGACACCCTCGCCCGCCTCGAGCTTGCCGCCGGGCAGCTCCCAGAGGCCGGCCATCGCCCGCCTCTCGGGCCGGCGCTGGACCAGCACCCGGCCGTCGGCGTCGACCAGCGCGCAGGCCGCCACCACCAGGAGCGGCCGCGCCTCGCCCGCCGCGCGGCCGGCCACCGGCGCCTCACGAGCGGTAGTCTGCATTGATGTCGATGTAGCCGTGCGTCAGATCGCAGGTCCAGACACGCGCCCGGCCCGGCCCGCGCCCGACGGTGACCGCGATCTCGATCTCGCGGCCGGCCAGGTGCGCCGCCACCGGCGCCTCGTCGAGGTCGGGGACGGCCCCGCCGTCGCGCGCCACGGCCCGGCCGCCGAACGACACCGCGAGGCACTCGGGCTCGATCGGCTCGCCCGCCCGGCCGACCGCCATCACCACGCGGCCCCAGTTCGCGTCGCCGCCGGCGATCGCCGTCTTGACCAGCGGGCTGTTGGCGATGGTGAGCGCGATCCGCCGCGCCGAGGCGTCGGAGACGGCGCCCGTGAGCTCGATCGTGACGAGCTTCCGCGCCCCCTCGCCGTCGCGCACCACCTGGACCGCGAGGTCGCGGGCGACCGCCCGCAGCGCATCGCGGAAGTCGGCGAGCCGGCTGTCGGTCGCCGCGGCCAGCGGGTGGTGGTGCGCCCGACCGCTCGCCAGGAGGAGGAGCGTGTCCGAGGTCGAGGTGTCGCCGTCGACCGTGGTGCAGTTGAAGCTCTCGGCGACCGCCTCCTCGAGCAGCTCCTGCAGGAGCGGCGCCGGCAGCCGCGCATCGGTCAGCAGGAAGGCGAGCAGGGTCGCCATGTCGGGCGCGATCATGCCCGAGCCCTTGGCGATCCCGGCGACCGTCACCGGCACGCCGTCGATCGCCGCGTGCGCGACCGCACCCTTGGGGAAGGTGTCGGTGGTCATGATGGCGCGCGCCGCGGCGGCCATGGCATCCGCCCGCAACCCCGCCACGAGGTCCGGGACCCTGGCGGTGATCCGCTCGACCGGCAGCTTTTCGCCGATCACGCCCGTGGAGGCGACGTAGACCTCCTCGGGCGGGCAGTGCAGCGCCGCCGCCACCGCCCGTGCCTCGGCCTCGACCGCCCGGTCGCCCTCCGCCCCGCGGCAGACATTGGCGTTGCCGGCGTTGACGATCACCGCCCGCGCCAGCCCGCGCGGCAGCTGCCGGCGGCACCAGGCGACCGGGTGGCCGGGGATCGCCGAGCGGGTGAACACGCCCGCCACCGTGGTGCCGGGAACCGCCTCGATCAAGAGCAGGTCGGGCCGGCCGTGGTAGCGGATGCCGGCCTCGACGGCCGCCATGCGGAAGCCCGCCACCGGCGGGATCTCCGGGAACCGCTCCGGGGCGAGCGGCGAGACGTGGGTGATCCTGGCCATCCCTGCTCCTCGGGCCGGCCGTCAGTTGGGCCGCGGCGTGCCGTCCGGGGCGAACCGCTCGACCTTGGCCTTGGCCCGGAGCTCGGCCACCAGCGCGTTGACCGTCTCGCGCGCCACCTGCTCCTTGAGCTCGGGCTCCTTCTCCTCGAAGGAGGGTGCCGCGGCGCGCCGCTCCTCGACCCGGATCACGTGCCAGCCGAAGCGGGTCTCGACGGGGTCCTTGCTGGTCTCGCCCGGAGCCATGGCGAAGGCCGCCTCGGCGAACGGCTCGACCATCGTGTCGCGCCGGAAGAAGCCCAGATCGCCGTCGGTCTGCTGCGCCGAGGGATCGATCGAGACCGACCGGGCGAGCCCGCCGAAGTCGGCGCCGGCGGCGAGCTTGGCGAGCACGTCGCGGGCCTCGGCCTCGGTCCTGACCAGGATGTGGCGGGCGCGCACCTCCTCGACGGCGAAACCGGGCTGGGCCCGCGCCACCATGTAGGCCTGCTGCAGCCGCTCGGCGGTGAGCGCGCCCTCGATCGTCGTCTCGAGGAGCTGGTCGCCCAGGATCTCGCGCCGGGCGCGGGCGAGCGCCTCCTGCACCTCGGGCCGGCTCTCGAGCTTCCGCCGCTCGGCCTCGCGGGCGAGCAGCCGCCGGTCGATGACCCGGGCGAGCAGCGGATCGTAGATCGTCTCGAGCGGCAGCTGCCGGTACTGCTCCGGCAGCCCGGCCTGGGCCGCCAGCAGTTCCGAGCGCAGCACCTTCTCGCCGTCGACCACCGCCACGACGGGGTCGTCCGAGGCGGCTGCGGCCGGCACCGCGCCGGCCAAGAGGAGCGCCGCGAGCGCCGGGATCCACCGCATCGACCGTCTCCGTCCGCAAAGGCGCCGAGGGGCGCGGGCGGCCGGATAAAGGCACGTTTGCGGGACGCCCACAAGCGAGCCGCGCGCGCTCGACAGGCCGCCCCGGTCCCGCCATCCTCGCCGCTCGACCCACGGACGGGGTACCGGCCCTGGGCTCCAGCCGCTCGATCGCCGCGCGCTTCGGCGCGCTCGCCCACGACCCGGGCCGGGTCCTGCTCGAGGGCCTGCACCCGCTCAAGCACGCGCTCCGCTTCGGCGCCACCGTCGAGCTCGCGGTGAGCCCCGAGCCGGCGGCCCTGCTGGCCCTCGCCCGCGAGCTCTGCCCCGACCTGCTCGCCGGCCTCGGGGCGTTGCTGCAGCCGGTGCCGGCCAGCCTGTTCGCGGCCCTGGCGGCGCCACCGCCGAGCCCGGTACTCGCGATCGCCCGCCGTCCTGCGGCGGACGCCGCGGCCCTCCTCGAGGTGGCCGGGCCGGCGCCGCTCGTGCTCCTCGACCGCCCCGTGCACACCGGCAATCTCGGTGCCGTGGTGCGCGTCGCAGCCGCCCTCGGGGCGGCCGGCGTGGTCTGCCGGGGTGGCCCCGACCCCTGGTCGCCGAGCGCGCTGCGCGGCTCCTCCGGCCTGCACTTCGCCCTGCCGGTGGTGCGTCTCGCCGACCTGCCGGCCCGGCTCGGCCGGCCGCTCCTGGCCCTGCACCCGGAGGGCCGGCCGCTCCGCCCGGGCGATCTGGCGGCCGGCGCCGTGCTCGCCTTCGGCAGCGAGCGGCACGGGCTCGACCCCGCCCTGCGCGACCGCGCCGACGCGCTCCTGTCGATCCCCATGCGGGCCGGGGTCTCGAGCCTGAACCTCGCGACCGCCGCGGCGATCGCGCTCTGGACCGCGTGCGGCGCCCTTCCGTCGGCGGGAGGGTAGGGGTACCCATGGGAGCGAACGAGGAGGGGAGCCTCGCCATGTCGGATCCCGGCACGCGTCTCGTCACCTGGAACTACCCGACCCGCGTCCGCTTCGGTGTCGGCGCGGTGCGCGAGGTCGGCGAGGCCTGCCGGGCGGCCGGCCTCACCCGCCCGCTCGTGGTCACCGACCCCGGGCTCGCCCGGCTGCCGCTGCTCGACGAGGTGCTGGCCCCGCTCGAGGGGGCCGGCCTGCGCCCGGCGGTGTTCGACGGGGTGCGCCCGAACCCGACCGCGGCCAATGTCGAGCTCGGCGTCGAGGTGCTGCGCCGCGACGGCCACGACGGGGTCGTGGCGGTCGGCGGCGGCAGCGCCCTGGATGTCGGCAAGCTCGTCGCGTTCATGGCCGGGCAGAGCCGGCCGATCTGGGATTTCGAGGACATCGGCGACTGGTGGACCCGGGCCGATCCGTCCGGGATCCTGCCGGTGGTGGCGATCCCGACCACGGCCGGGACCGGCTCGGAGGTCGGCCGGGCCGGCGTCGTCACCGACGAGGCCACCCACACCAAGAAGATCATCTTCCACCCGGCGATGATGCCGCGCACGGCGATCCTCGATCCCGCGATGACCCGCGGCCTGCCGCCGCAGCTCACCGCCGCCACCGGCATGGACGCGCTCGCCCACTGCCTCGAGGCGTACTGCGCGCCGGGCTTCCACCCGATGGCCGAGGGCATCGCGGTCGAGGGTGCGCGCCTCGTCTTCTCCGCCCTGCCGCGAGCCGTGCGCGACGGCGCCGATCTCGAGGCGCGCGGCTCGATGCTGGCCGCCTCGGCGATGGGTGCGACCGCCTTCCAGAAGGGGCTCGGCGCGGTGCACAGCCTCTCGCACCCGCTGGGTGCCGTCTACGACCTGCACCACGGCCTGTTGAACGGGATCCTCCTGCCCTACGTGCTGGCCTTCAATCGCGCGGCGATCGAGGGCCGGATCGTCCGCCTCGCGGCCTGGCTCGGCCTCGCGCCGAGCTTCGATGCCTTCCTGGCGGCGCTGCTCGAGCTGCGCCGCACGACCGGTATCCCGCACACGCTCGCCGAGGTCGGGCTGCGCAGCGACCGGCTGGCCGAGCTCGCCCGCATGGCCGAGCGCGACCCGACGGCCGCGAGCAACCCGCGCCCGGTCGACGCCGCCGCCCTGGAGCGGCTGTACCGGCTGGCCATCGACGGACAGATGCCCTCGGGTACGCCTCGTTAACGCGGGCGCAACCCGTCGGGCGCAGGGTCGTCCGCGACCGGGCGCGGCACCCCATCACGCGCCCGGTCACCCGCTCAGGCCGTGGCGGCGGACCGGTTCCAGGGCAGGCGGGCGAGCAGCAGGGCCATGCCGCAGCTTCCGCTGAGCCCGGCATGGACCAGCCCGAGACCCACCACGCCGCTCAGCGCGTGCCACCAGGGCGAAACCAGCGTGCCCAGGACGAAGCCGGCGATCGCCAGCGCGCCCGCCACGAGCTGCGCCTGACGCAGCACCGACAGTCCCGAACTGCGCGCGCAGGCCACGCCCGCCCCGACCTCGACGCTCCCGTTGCTGTCCATCCGTGATCCTCCGGCCCGGCGATCGGGCGCCAATCCATTAGAGATCTCTCATATTACACCCGGGCCGGCCCACGGCAAGTCCCGCGGCACTCGCCTCGCGTCTCGGCGCGCGGCATGCTGCCGCGTGGCGGCCACGCCGTGTCGGGAGGGTCGCCACGGGCGCGAGCGTCGAAACCTTCTTCGATCCGGCGACCGGCACCGCGAGCCATCTCGTCATCGAGCCGAACGGTCGCTGCTGCGCGATCGTCGATCCCGTGCTCGACTACGATGCGGCCTCGGGCCGGACGCGGACCGGGTCGGCCGAGCGGATCGTGGGGGCCGTCCTCGAGCGCGGCCTCGAGGTCGCCTGGATCCTCGGGACCCACGCGCACGCCGACCATCTCTCCGCCGCCACCCGCCTGCAGCGGCGGCTCGGCGGGCGGATCGGGATCGGCGCGCGGATCACCGAGGTGCAGCGTACCTTCGAGGAGATCTTCGACCTCGAGGCGGGCTTCGCCACCGACGGCCGTCGGTTCGACCGGCTGTTCGAGGATGGCGAGCGTTTCGCGATCGGTCGCCAGGAGGCGATCGTGCTGCACACGCCGGGCCACACGCCGGCCTGCTGCACCTACCTCGTGGGCGACTGCGCCTTCGTCGGCGACACGCTCTTCATGCCCGACGGCGGGACCGCCCGCGCCGACTTCCCGGGCGGCGACGCCGCCCGGCTCTACCGCGCCATCGCGCGCATCCTGGCCCTGCCGCCCGAGACCCGCCTCCTCGTCTGCCACGACTACCAGCCGGGCGGCCGCGAGCCTCGCTTCGTCGCCACCGTGGCCGAGCAGCGCGCGCGCAACATCCACGTCGGCGGCGGGCGGAGCGAGGCCGAGTTCGTGGCGCTGCGTACCGCGCGCGACCGCACGCTCGCCATGCCGGCGCTGCTGATCCCCTCCATCCCGGTCGACATCCGAGCCGGCGAGCTGCCGCCGCCGGAGGACAACGGCGTCTCCTACCTCGAGGTGCCGATCGACCGGCTCCGAGCCGCACCGCCGGCCTTCCCCCGGCGCCGAACCGGCGTACCCTGTCCGATCGTCCGCCGCGGCACGGCGCGCGGGCCGGTGGGGCGGTGCACGATGCTGCGCAGCTCCGGCATGGCCGGGTCGGCGCTCCTGACGCCGACGCTGGCCTTCGGCTCGCCACCGCCGGCCGCCGCGCCCCGGGCTACGGTCGGCGGCGACCCGAACCCGGCACCGGCCGCGGCGGTGGCCCCGATTCGTCTCGACGACGACCGGCGCGATCGGATCACCGCCGGCCACACCCGGCTCCGCCACCTCGATCGGACGCGAACGCCGCCCGCAGTCGCCGAGGTCGAGGTGATCCTCGGCAGTTCCGTGTCGGCTCCGCCGAACACCGGTTGGCTGGGCATCGAGTGGCGAAGCACGGCTCTTCCGATCAACGCATCGGGAGCGGCCAACCTGCTGCATCGGATCGGTCCGTGCGCTGATGGCGGCGTGGCCGCCGGAGGCGACGCGATGCGCACCGGCGGCAGTCACCGTCGCAGCGGGCGGGCGTCCGGGCGATCGGAACGCACCGCCGGCCGCCCGCGCTCCGTGGCGCCCGATGCCTCGCCGTCCCCCGGCAGGTCGAGGGCGCCGAGGTCGGCTCGGCCGCTCGTCACCCGATCGAATCGAGGCGGGAGGCTCGTCAGCCCCGAAATGCCCGCGATCGAGCGCGATCCACCGGCCTGGCGCGCCGGGCCGATCACGTCGTTTCGAGCCCCGTGCCCCGGCCCGGCTGTCGCCGGTTCGCTCGGCCGGGCGTGCGTCACCGCGCCGGTCGGTCGCGTTGGCGATGCCCGGGCGGCGGGCTAGCCGATGCACCGCAGCAAGCACCGGAGCCCAGCCGTGAGCCCCATCGTGCGACCGCGCCGCAGCGCCCTCTACATGCCGGGCGCCAACGCCCGCGCCCTGGAGAAGGGCCGCACCCTGGCGGCGGACGTGCTGATCCTCGACCTCGAGGACGCCGTGGCACCCGACGCCAAGGCCACCGCCCGTGCCACCGTCGCGGCCGCGCTGGCCGAGCGCGCCGCCTACGCCCCGCGCGAGCTCGTGGTGCGGGTCAACGGCCAGGACACGCCCTGGGGCGAGGACGATCTCCGCGCGGTCGCGACCGCGGGTGCCGATGCGGTGCTCCTGCCGAAGGTCGAGGGGGCCGGGGCGGTGGCGCGCGCGCGGGCGAGCCTCGCCGCCGCCGGCGCACCCGCCGAGCTGGCGATCTGGTGCATGATCGAGACCCCGCGCGGCGTGCTCCGCGCCGCCGAGATCGCCGCGGCCGACGGCGTGACCTGCCTCGTGATGGGCACCTCGGACCTGACCAAGGACCTGCACGCGCTCGCGACCGCCGACCGCCTGCCGATGCTCCTGGCGCTGCAGACGGGGGTGCTCGCCGCGCGGGCGGCCGGGATCGCGGTTCTCGACGGGGTCCATCTCGACCTCGCCGACGCGGCCGGTCTCCGGGCCGCCTGCCGGCAGGGCCGCGCGCTCGGCTTCGACGGCAAGACGCTGATCCATCCGAGCCAGATCGAGGCCGCCAACGCGGCGTTCGGGCCCGGGCCGGCGGAGCTCGAGCAGGCCCGCCGGATCGTCGACGCCTATGCGCAGGCGCGCGCCGCCGGCGCCGGCGTGGCGGTGCTCGACGGGCGGCTGGTCGAGGCCCTGCACGTGCGCGAGGCCGAGCGGCTGCTGGCGCTCGCCGCCGCGATCGCCGGGCGCGGCGGGTGATCAGGCGGAAGCCCGGTCGGGCTCGTGCCCCGCGGTCGCCTCGTAGTCCACGATCGCATCCCAGAGCGCCTCGACCGCCTCGGGCGCGAGGTCGCGGGTGACCATGACGAGCCGGCTCGAGCGGTCGGCCGAGGGCCAGTGGTCGAGTTCGACCGGCTCGTGCACCACGTGCTGGACGGCGTGCACCACGAGCGGCCGGTCGGGATCCTCGCGGATGGCGAGGATGCCCTTGACGCGCAGGAGGTCGGGCCCGCGCTGCGCGCCGAGGAGGGTCAGGAACAGGCTCGCCGCGGCGGCCGAGATCGGCTCCGCGCGCCGCACGCAGAAGGTCCGGATGCCGCTCGCGTGCCGGGCCGGCAGGGATCGCGCCGCTTCGCCCGGGCCGGCCGCCGCTCCGATCGGGCGCGCTTCGCGCGGGCCCTGCATCCGGCCGTCGCCCGGCCGCTCCGGCGGGCCGCCTTCGCGCGATCCGACCCGTGCCGCATCCCCGGCGGCGGCGGTACCGCCACCCGGCTGCCCGCCCGCCCGACCATCGCCCGGCCCGGGACCGTGGTCGTGGCCGGGCTCCTCGGCCGGTCCACCCCCACCCGGCCTCGCCCCCGGCGGCCGTGCGCGAGGGTCGCCGTCCCGGTGCCCGTCGCCCGCCTCGTTCCCGTGAACGCGGCCGTGGCCCGATACCTGCCGTCGATCGGTGCCGGCCGGATGATCGAGGCCGGCGCTCGCGCGGTGGCCGTGGGCATGCGTCGCTGCCGGCCCGTCCCCGGCGGCCCGGGCCTGGTCGAGCCCTTGGCCCTGCCCGTGCCGTCGACCGACGCCGCTCCCGTGGTCGGCGCCACTGTCCGTCCGGTGATCGGGGCCGTGCCCCGCGCCCACCTGCCTCCCGTGCCTGCGACCGTCGTCGAGGCCCTGCCCCCGCAGCCGGCCATCGCCCTCGTCGGACGCATGGACCGTCCCGTCGCCCGGCCCGGGACCGCAGGCCGGACCGTGATCGGCCCCTCGCCCCCGCGCGTGCCGTCGATCGAGCCCGCCACCCGCCCCGTCGCCCTGGCCGCACCCGTGGTCGACCTCGCGCCCGTGGGGA
>JBBIIE010000064.1:0-17688 GCA_037446605.1 Geminicoccaceae bacterium
CGGTCCCCCAGCCGGAGCCGCCCGCGGCGCGCGCCCCGGCCGCCGCGGACGACCTCAAGCTCATCAAGGGCATCGGCCCGGTGCTGGAGCGCCGGCTGCACGAGCTCGGCGTCCGCAGCTTCGCCGACCTGGCGGCACTCACCCCCGAGCGGGTCAGGCAGATCGACGAGGCGATCGACTTCCCCGGCCGCATCGAGCGCGAGCGCTGGATCGAGCAGGCGAAGGCGTTCCTGCGCGCCCGCGGCTGAGGCTCACTCCTGCTCCGGCAGCGGCCGGGCGAGCAGCTCCAGGATCGCCGTCTCGACCGGGATCGTCCCGGCCACCACCCGCCGCACCGCGTCGCCGATCGGCAGCTCGATCCCGTGCCGGGCGGCGAGCGTGCAGGCGGCCTCGGCGGTGAACGCACCCTCGGCGAGCGCCGCGCCGGCGCCGAGCAGCTCGCCCGGTGCGCGACCCCGGCCGAGTGCCGAGCCCAGGCTCGTGTTGCGCGAGGCGAGGCTCGTCGCGGTGAGCACCAGATCGCCGAGCCCGGAGAGCCCCATGAGCGTGGCGCGCCGGGCGCCCTCCGCCTCGGCCAGCCGGGCCATCTCGGCGAGCCCGCGGGTGAGCAGCGCCGCGCGCGCGTTCTCGCCGAGGCCGCGGCCCGTGACGATCCCGGCTGCGATCGCGATCACGTTCTTGAGCGCGCCGCCGAGCTCGACGCCCAAGAGATCGTCGCTCGGATAGGGGCGGAAGGCGGGCGAGGCGAGGAGCCCGGCCACGCGGCGCGCCGTCTCGAGGCGCGCGAAGGCGAGGCTGACCGCGGTCGGCAGCCCGCGCGCGACCTCGGCCGCGAAGGAGGGGCCGGAAAGCGTGCCCACCTCGAGCCCGGGGCGGACCTCGGCCACCACCTCCGAGGGGCGGAGCCCGCTGCCGAGCTCGAGCCCCTTGGCGCCGAGGAGGAGCGGGCAGCCGAGCGGCGGCAGCCGGGCCGCGACCCGGCGGAGCGCCTGGGTGGGCACCACGAGGAGCACGAGCTCGGCCGCCTCGAGGGCCGCGGGATCGTCCGCGACCGCCACCGCCTCGGGCAGCACGACATCCGGCAGGCGCGGGCTGGCGCGCGCCGCCCGGATCGCCCGCGCCGTCGGCGCATCGCGCGGAACGAGCGTGACGGCATTGCCGGCGCGCGCCGCGACCAGCGCCAGCGCCGTGCCCCAGGCCCCGGCGCCGAGGATGCCGACCCGCGCCAAGGCGCCGCTCAGCCGCCCGCGGCGGGCAGCGTCACCTCGACCGTGGCGTCGCCGAACAGGCAGATCCGCTCGACCACGCACCAGGCGTAGGCGACCTCGGCCGCGGCGGCGCCGCTGGCGGTGGGCGCGACCGGCAGGCGCAGCTCCACCGGCCCGTCGAAATAGCCGCCCTCCGGGCGCACCAGCTCGACCGCGGGTCCGGCCGCCCAGGGCCCCTCCGGCCCCGGCAGCGGCACCACCTGCACGCCCGGGTCGGCGACCAGCCGGGCGCCACCCTCGGGGATCAGCGTCACGACGAGTTCGGTACGCTCGCCGTCCCGCTCGATCCGCCCGTCGATGCGGACCGCACCCGTGGGCGCGGCCCCCGGCACGAGCCCGCGCACCAGCGCGTCCACGCCCGGGGCGCCCGTCTCGGCCCCCGGCTGGGGCGATGTCTGGGCCGCGGCCGGGGCGGCGGCGAGGAGCGCCAGGAGCGGGCCGGCCGCGGCTGCGCGCCTCATGCGATCACCTGCCCGGTCTTGGCCCAGTCGGCGAGGAACGCCTCCAGGCCCTTGTCGGTCAGCGGGTGCCGCACGAGCTGGCGGATGACCGCGGGCGGCAGCGTGGCGACGTGCGCGCCGAGCCGGGCCGCCTCGACCACGTGGCCCGGGTGGCGGACCGAGGCGACCAGCACCTCGGTCCGGATGGTGTCCGGATAGTTGCGGTAGATGCGCACGATGTCGGCGAGCAGCGCCATGCCGTCGTGGGCGATGTCGTCGAGCCGGCCGACGAAGGGCGAGACGAAGGCCGCCCCGGCCTTGCCGGCGAGCAGCGCCTGCGCGGGGGTGAAGCAGAGCGTGACGTTGACCGCGACCCCGCGCCCGCTCAAGGCCCGGCAGGCCTTGAGGCCGTCCATGGTGAGCGGCACCTTGATGCAGACGTTGCGCGCCACCTCGAGCAGGCGGTCCGCCTCGCGCAGCATGCCCGGCGTGTCGGTGGCGGTGACCTCGGCGCTGACCGGGCCCGGCACGAGCGCGCAGATCTCGGCCAAAACGTCCAGGAACGGCCGGCCCGTCCTGGCCACGAGCGAGGGGTTGGTGGTCACCCCGTCGACCAGGCCGGTGGCCGCCAGATCCCGGATCTCGGCCACCTCGGCCGTGTCGACGAAGAACCGCATGGCACCTCCCGCCGGCCGCCGCCGGCCCGGTCCGCCTTCCGTTCAGTTCATGTAGAAGCGACGCGGCCGGTAGCGGCCGTCCTCGAGATCGCCGAACAGCTCGGCGATCTTCGGATGCTCGACCGGCCCACCCGCCGGGTCCGGCACCAGGTTCTGCTCGGACACGTAGGCCACGTAGTAGGCCTCGGCGTTCTCCGCGAGCAGGTGGTAGAACGGCTGGTCCTTGCGCGGCCGGACCTCCTCCGGGATCGAGTTGTACCACTCCTCCGTGTTCGCGAACTCCGGATCGACGTCGAAGATCACGCCACGGAAGGGGAACAGCCGGTGCTTGACGACCTGACCGATCTGGAACTTGGCGGTGCGATGCGCACTCCTCGATCTCATGGCGACGACCTCGCGATCGGCGGGCGGCCGCGGCGCCGGGCAGCGCGCCGTGCGACCCGCCAGCGACCCTCCATTTGGTCCCTGGCGCGCGCCGATTCCAGGGACCCGCCCGGCCGCGGTCAACCCTCTCGCAGGTTCTTGATGAGGCTGGAGGTGTCGAACCGCCCGCCGCCCTTCATCTGGACGAGGCGATAGAGCTGGTCCACGGCCGCCGTGATCGGCAGCGCGGCACCGTTGCGACGCGCCTCCTCGAGCGTGATGCGCAGGTCCTTGCGCATCCAGTCGACCGCGAAGCCGAAGTCGAACTTGTCCTCGACCATGGTCTTCCAGCGGTTCTCCATCTGCCAGGACTGCGCCGCACCCTTGGAGATGGTGGCGAGCACCTTGTCGGTGTCGAGGCCCGCGCGCATCGCGAAGTTGACCGCCTCGGAGAGCGCCTGGACGAGGCCGGCGATGCAGATCTGGTTGACCATCTTGGTGAGCTGGCCGGAGCCGGCCGGGCCGATCAGCGCGATCTGCCGGCCATAGGCGCGCATCACCGGCTCGGCCCGGGCGAAGGCCGCCTCCTCGCCGCCGCACATGATCGTGAGCACGCCGTTCACCGCACCCGCCTGGCCGCCGGAGACCGGGCCGTCGATGAAGTGCGTGCCGCTGGCGGCGCAGGCGGCGGCGAGCTCGCGCGCCAGATCGGCCGAGGCCGTGGTGTGGTCGACCAGGATGCAGCCCTTGCCGAGGCCGGCCAGGATCCCGTCGGCGCCGTGCACCACCGAGCGGACGTCCGGATCGTCGCCGACCATGCAGAAGACGATCTCGGCACCCTCCGCCGCCTCGCGCGGCGTGCGGCAGGCCCGGCCGCCATGCTCGGCCGCCCAGGCCTCGGCCTTGGCGGCGCCGCGGTTGAACACCGCCACCTCGTGGCCGTGCTTCACGAGGTGTCCGGCCATCGGGTAGCCCATGACCCCGAGACCCACGAACGCCGTCCTCGCCATCGCCCGCTCTCCGGTTGCCGCGGCGCCGCAAGCTAGTGGCGGGGCCGCGAAGCGACAAGCGCGCCGGCGGGCTCGGCGGCGGGCCGGCGGCAGGTTCGCCGGGCTGGCGGCAGGTTCGACGGGCTGGCGGCGCCGGGCCGGCCGCGCTACCTCGCACGCAGTCCTGCCCGGAGCCGGCGATGAGCGAACCCCAGGGCCCGCGTCGCATCCACCTCGAGGACTACCGGCCGCCCGCCTTCCTCACCGAGCGGGTCGAGCTCGAGCTCGACCTCGACCCCGGGACGACGCGCGTCACCTGCCGCCAGCATCTGCGCCGCAACCCGGCGGCCGACCCGGCCGAGCGCGAGCTCGTCCTCCACGGCGACGAGCTCGAGCTCGAGGGCCTCGCCCTCGACGGCCGGCCGCTCGCACCCGATCGCTACCGGATCGACGGCTGGATCCTGCGCATCGCCGATCCGCCCGAGGCCTGCACGCTCGAGGTGCGCACCCGCATCCACCCGGCCGCCAACAGCAAGCTCATGGGCCTCTACGCCTCGAACGGCATCCTCTGCACCCAGTGCGAGGCCGAGGGGTTCCGGCGCATCACCTGGTACCAGGACCGCCCGGACGTGATGGCCCGCTTCCGCGTCCGCCTGGAGGCCGAACGCGCCCGCTTCCCGGTCCTGCTCTCGAACGGCAACCCGGTCGAGGCGGGCGAGCTCGCGGGCGGCCGCCACTACGCGGTGTGGGACGATCCGTTCCCCAAGCCCGCCTACCTGTTCGCGCTGGTGGCGGGCGATCTGGCCTGCCTCGAGGACCGCTTCACCACCCGTTCGGGCCGCGCGGTGACGCTGCGCATCTGGGCCGATGCCGGGCAGGTCGACCAGTGCCGCCACGCCCTGGAGTCCCTGAAGAAGGCGATGCGCTGGGACGAGGAGGTCTACGGTCTCGAATACGATCTCGACCTCTTCCAGATCGTCGTGGTCGCCGATTTCAACTTCGGCGCCATGGAGAACAAGGGCCTCAACATCTTCAACGCCTCGGCGGCGCTGGCGCGGCGCGACCTGGCGACCGATGCCGACTTCCAGAGCGTGGAGCGGATCATCGCGCACGAATATTTCCACAACTGGACCGGCAACCGGATCACCTGCCGCGACTGGTTCCAGCTCACCTTGAAGGAGGGGCTGACCGTCTTCCGCGACCAGCAGTTCGCGGCCGACCTGCACGATGCCGGCGTCAAGCGGATCGGCGACGTCGTGCATCTGCGCGAGGTGCAGTTCGCCGAGGACGCCGGGCCGCTGGCGCACCCGATCCGGCCCGGCTCCTATGCCGAGATCAACAATTTCTACACCTCGACCGTGTACAACAAGGGCGCCGAGGTGATCCGCATGCTGCACACCGTGGTCGGCCCCGAGGGCTGGCGGCGCGGCATGGACACCTACATCGCCCGCCACGACGGGCAGGCGGTCACCTGCGAGGACTTCGTCCGCGCGATCGGCGACGGCGCCGGCCAGGACCTCTCCCGCTACCTCGCCTGGTACCGCCAGGCCGGCACGCCCACGGTCAAGGTCGAGCGCCACTTCGACCCGGCCGCCGGCACCCTCACGCTCGAGCTGGCCCAGAGCCTGCCGCCGACCCCGGGCCAGCCCGACAAGGAGCCCGTGCCGATCCCGATCCGCCTCGGCCTGATCGGGCGCAGCTCGGGCCGGCCGCTGCCGCTGCAGCTCGCCGGCGAGAACGCGCCGCGCGGCACCGAGCGGGTGCTCGAGCTCGAGGGCGCGAGCGCGCGCTGGACCTTCGTCGGCCTCGAGGAGGAGCCGGTGCCCTCGCTGCTGCGCGGCTTCTCCGCGCCGGTGCGGCTCGAGCTCGAGCTCGCCGACGAGGAGCGCGCCCGGCTGATCGCCGCCGACCCCGACCCCTTCGCCCGCTTCGAGGCCGGCCAGGCGCTCGCCGCCCGCCTCATGCTGCAGGCGATCCGCGGCTGGCGCGAGACGCCGGTGGTGGCGATCGCCCCGGTGCTGCTCGAGGCCTGGCGGCGGGCGCTCGGCGATCCCGGGCTCACCCCTGCCTTCCGCGCCCGGCTGGCGCAGCTCCCCGGCCGCTCCTGGCTCGCCCAGGCGCTCGCGGTGATCGAGGTCGAGCCGCTGTTCGCCGTCCACCAGGGCTGGCGCGAGGCGCTCGGGCTCGAGCTCGCGCCGCTCTGGCGCACGCTCTACCACGAGCAGCGCCGCGACCTCGATCCGGCGGCGATCGACACCGCGACGATCGGCCGCCGCGCGCTCGCCAACACCGCCCTCGGCTACCTCGTTGCGGCCGGCGACGAGGGGGCCGAGGAGCTCGCCGTGGCGCAGTACCGGGGTGCCGGCAACATGGCCGACCGCATGGCGGCGCTGCGCGCGCTCGCCGACCGGCCCCAGCCGGCCCGCGAGGAGCTGCTCGCCGACTTCTATGCGCGCTTCCGGGACGAGCCGCTCGTGGTCGACAAGTGGTTCGCGCTGCAGGCCACGATCGAGGACGGGCGGGGCGTGGAGCGGGTCGCGGACCTGCTCGGCCACCCGGCCTTCACGACGAGCAACCCGAACCGCGTGCGGGCGCTCCTCGGCTCCTTCGCCGCCGGCAATCTCCTGGGCTTCCACCGCGCCGACGGTGCCGGCTACCGGCTGGTCATGGACCAGGTGATCGCGCTCGACCGCGCCAACCCGCAGGTGGCGGCGCGGCTGGCGACGGCGTTCGGCCGCTTCCGCCGCTACGACGCCGCCCGCCAGGCCCTCATGCGCGCCGAACTCGAGCGGCTGGCCGCCACCCCCGGCCTGTCCAAGGACTGCGCCGACATCGCCACCCGCTCCCTCGCCCCCTGACACTTGGCGCCCCCTGACCCGCTGGCGCCCCCTGACCCGCTGGCGCCCCCTGAACCGCTCGTCCCCGGCCCCATCGCGCCGCGACCGATCGCGACAATTCCGCGGGCGGCCGACATCGCGCCGCGGCAGGGGCCGGCTCTCCTGCGGCGCGTGGACCCTTCCGGGAGACGTTCGATGTCCCGCAGCCTCGCTCCGCTCACGCTCCTGGCCGGCCTCGCGGCCGCGGCGCCGGCCTCGGCCACCGGCCTCATGACCTGCGATTCCGGCCCGCAGAGCGGCTGGCAGCCGCAGGCGACGCTCCAACAGCAGCTCCGCGAGCGCGGCTGGGACGTCCGCCGCATCAAGATCGACGGCGGCTGCTACGAGGTCTACGCGGTCGACCCGCAGGGCCGCCGGGTCGAGGCCTACTTCCACCCGGTGAGCCTCGACCATCTGCAGAGCTTCACGCGGTGAGCGCCGCCGTCGGCACGGCCGGGACGCGCGCCCCGGCCGGCCGCACGGTGCGGGTGTGGGACCCGCTCGTGCGGATCGGCCACTGGACGCTGGTGGCGGCCGTCGCGGTCGCCTGGCTCTCGCACGAGGGCCCGGCCGTCCTGCACGACACGGCCGGCTATCTGGCCCTCGCGGTCGTGGCGCTGCGCCTGGTCTGGGGCTTCGTCGGCCCCGCCCGGGCGCGCTTCGCCGACTTCCTGCGCGGGCCGCGCGCCACGCTCGCCTACGCCCGGGCACTCCTGGCCGGCCGCGAGCCCCGCTTCCTCGGCCACAACCCGCTGGGCGGGTGGATGATCCTGGCACTCCTCGGCACCGTGGCCGCGACCGGGCTCTCGGGCTGGCTCGCCACCACCGACGCCTTCTGGGGCGTCGCATGGGTCGAGGAGCTGCACGACCTTCTGGCCGACGCGCTCCTGCTGCTGATCGCCCTGCACGTGGCGGGCGTCGCCCTGACCTCGCTGCGCCACGGCGAGAACCTGGTCCGGGCGATGCTCACCGGGCGCAAGCGGGCGGATTGACCCGCCCGCGCGGCCTGCAGCGCGGCGAGGCGCGCGCGCAGCCGCGCCACGTCGGGCCCGGGCTCCTGCACGACCGGATCGCGCGTGCCGAGCGCGGCGCGCGTCTCCTCGACGAACATCCGCGCGATCTTCTGCAGTTCGGCGTCGGACGGGTCGCCACGGGACGCGCCCTCGCTCGCGAAGACCACCATCCCGGGCGCGCCGCGGCCCGCGGTCGATTCCCGGCGGCTCTGGACGGGTGCGCCACGGGCGCCTATGCCGGAGCCCGCTCGGATCCTCGGGGAGGCGTGCGGTGCGGCAGGTCGGCCATTTCATCGACGGGCGCGTGGTGGCGGGTACGGGACCCGAGCGCGGCCCGATCTTCAACCCGGCCACCGGCGAGCAGATCGGCGAGGTCGCCTTCGCCACGGCGGCCGAGCTCGACCGTGCGGTGGCGGCGGCGCGCGCGGCCCAGCCGGCCTGGGCCGAGCAGACCGTGCTGCGCCGCATGCGCGTCATGTTCAGGCTCAAGGAGCTGATCGAGCGCAACCTCGACCGGCTCGCGGCACTCGTCACCGAGGAGCACGGCAAGACGCTCGAGGACGCGCGCGGCTCGGTGCAGCGCGGCCTCGAGGTGGTCGAGTTCGCCTGCGGCCTGCCGCAGCTCCTCAAGGGCGAGTTCAGCCACCAGGTCGGCACCGGCATCGACATCGTCTCGGTGCGCCATCCCCTGGGCGTGTGCGCCGGCATCACCCCCTTCAACTTCCCGGCCATGATCCCCTTGTGGATGGCGCCCCTGGCGATCGCCTGCGGCAACGCCTTCATCCTCAAGCCGTCGGAGAAGGACCCCTCCTGCGGCATGGCGCTCGCCGAGCTGTTCCTCGAGGCCGGCGTGCCGCCCGGCATCATGAACGTGGTCAACGGCGGCAAGGACACGGTCAACGCCATCCTGGCGCATCCGGGCATCGCCGCGGTGAGCTTCGTGGGCGCCACCGCCACGGCCGAGCACGTCTACCGGACCGGCACCGCGCACGGAAAGCGCGTGCAGGCGCTGGGCGGCGCCAAGAACCACATGGTGGTCCTCCCCGATGCCGACCTCGACATGGCGGTCGACGCGCTCATGGGTGCCGCCTACGGCTCGGCCGGCGAGCGCTGCATGGCGGTCTCGGTCGCCGTCCCGGTCGGCGACAAGGTGGCCGACGCCCTGATCGAGAAGCTCGCCCCGCGCGTGCGCCAGCTCAAGATCGGCCCGGGCACCGAGCCCGGCGTCGAGATGGGCCCGCTCGTCACCCGGGAGCATCTCGACAAGGTGCGCGGCTATGTCGACCTCGGCGTGAAGGAGGGGGCCGAGCTCGTCGTCGACGGCCGCGGCTTCAGGATGCAGGGCTACGAGAAGGGCTTCTATCTGGGCGGCTGCCTGTTCGACCGGGTGCGCACCGACATGCGCATCTACAAGGAGGAGATCTTCGGGCCCGTGCTGTCCACCGTGCGCGCGAGATCGTTCGACGAGGCGGTCGCCATGGTCAACGCGCACGAGTACGGCAACGGGGTGGCGATCTTCACCCGCGACGGCGACGCGGCGCGGGCCTTCGCCAATGCCGTCGACATCGGCATGGTCGGCATCAACGTGCCGATCCCGGTCCCGGTCTCCTTCCACAGCTTCGGCGGGTGGAAGCGCTCGCTGTTCGGCGACCACCACACCCACGGCCTGGAGGGGATCCGCTTCTACACCCGGCTCAAGGCGGTCACCGGCCGCTGGCCGACCGGCATCCGCGCCGGGGCGGAGTTCTCCATGCCGCAGATGCGCTGAGGCCTTCGAGCCTCTTTCGCGGAGCTTGGACCTAGCGTAGGATCTCCTGCCAGGAACGGTGCGCGCCCGCGCGCCCGCCCCGGCCGGGATCCCACCATGCCGAAGCAGCCGAGCCCCGCCCAGTCCGCCGCCTCGCGCGCCAACGGCGCCCGCTCGCGCGGGCCGGTGAGCGCCGAGGGCCTCGCCCGCTGCCGCGCCGCCACCCACCGCCACGGGCTCAGGGGCGCCTTTCGACTGCTGCCGGGCGAGGATCCGGCCGCCTTCGAGGCGCTGCGCGCCGCCTGGGCGCGGCGCTTCCGGCACGACGCTGCCGAGACCCCGGCGCGCGCCGCCACGCTCGACGCCTTCGTCCAGGCGATCTGGCGCGCCGCCCGGCTCGACGCGCTCGAGGAGCGCGTGCTCGCCGCACTGCTGGAGGGCCGACGGCCCGAGCTCTCGCTCGCCACCCTCTGCCGCTACCGGGCCAGGGTCGCGGCCGAGCGTGCGGCGGCGCGTGCCGCGCTCGACGCCGTGCACGACGGTCCCGAGCCCGCCAAGCCACCGCCCACGCGCCCGGTGCGGCAGGCGAGCGTGCACGACGGTCCCGAGCCGATCCCGGCCGCCGCGGCCGCGGCCTCGCTGCGGTGCGTGCACGACGGTCCCGAGCGGGTCCCGTCGCGGCTTGCCGGAGCGGCGCCCTGCGCGCTGCTGGTGGGTGCCCTGCCGCAGGCCGAGCGGATCGCCCGCTGGCCGCGCTGGAGCCTCGAGGAGCAGTTCCTAGAGCGGGGTGCCGCCGCGCTCGCGGCGCAGCCGCTCCGCGTGCCGGCGGGCGCCCGGCAGGGTGGGGTGGATGGCGAGCGCGGCCTCGAAGGCCTCGAGCGCGCGCCGGTCCTCGCCGCGGCCCCTCAGGATCAGCCCGAGCCCCGAGAGCGCGCCGAAATGGCGTGGCTCGAGCGCGAGGGTGCGCTGGATGTCGCGCACCGAGGCGACATCCTCGCCCAGGAGCCAGAACAGCGTCGCCCGCTTGTTCCAGCCCTCGGCGAAGTCGGGTGCCAGGGCCACGAGGGCGTCGAAGGCGGCGCGCGCGGTCCGGTGGTCGCGGTTGGCCATGGCCACCGAGCCGACCTCGAGCAGGGTCTGCGCCTCGGGGTCCGGGGTCTCGCTCCAGATCGCCCAGATCCGCTGCTCGATCGCCTGCGCCTCGACCGCATCGGCGGTCGCGAGCGCGGCGAACAGGGGACCCAGCCGCGGGTCCTTCTGATCCGCCCGGGCCACCCCCGGACCGGCGCCGAGCCCGAGCCCGAGGACGAGCCCGAGGCGGACCGCCGCCCGGGCGCTCCGCCTCACGCCGGAGGCACCACCGGCCGGGCCACCCCGATCAGGCAGTCGCGGGTGACGAGGGCGGCGAGGCGCTCCTCGTCCCAGCCGTCGGTGCCGGCCGGCCGCTCGGGCAGCACCATGAAGCGCAGCTCGGCGGTGCTGTCGTGGACCACGACGCGGATCGCCTCGGGCAGCTCCAGGCCGAACTCGGCGAGCACGGCCCTCGGCTCGCGCACCACCCGCGAGCGGTAGGCGCGCGCCTTGTACCAGTCCGGGGCGGCGCCGAGCAGCAGCCGCGGGTAGCAGGAGCAGAGCGTGCAGACGATCACGTGGTGCTCGCCCGGCCGGCACTCCACGGCGCGGATCGGGATGCCGCCGGCGTCGATGCCGAGCTCGGCCGCGGCCGCGTTCACGTCCTCGAGCAGGCGCGCCCGGAAGGCCGGGTCCACCCAGGCGCGTGCCACCAGCCGGGCACCGTCGGCCGGGCTCTTCGCATCGATGTCCTCGAGCGTGCGGCGCAGCTCGTCGGCGCCGATCACCCCCTTCTCCAGGAGGAGCGCCGCGACCGCGTCGGTGAGCGCCATGTGCCATGTGTAGGGGCCGTCCTCGAGGTCCGGCTGGAACGGATGGCGCTGCCCGGGCGGATGCGCGTGGCCCGCCCCGTCGCCGTGATCGTGCCCGTGCCCGCGATCGTGCGTGTGGTCGTGGTCGTGGCTCACGGTGCCTCCTCCAGGGGCTCCAGCCAGGGCTCGAAGATGCCGACCGCCACCCGGTCGTGGGCCGGGCCCGCATAGTCCGGCCAGAGCTCGCGCTGCGCGAAGCTCACCCGCCAGACGCGGAGTGCCGGCAGGCCGGGGCGGCCATAGGCGCGCTCCTCGGGGTCGGGTTCCCGGTCGAGCAGCGCCTCGATCACGCCCACCCGGCCGCGCGTGTACCAGGGCGTGCGGCAATGGCCCGGTGGTGCGAGCGCCCTGACCCGCACCTTGCGGCCTGGGCCGAGCGCCGCGCTCATGCCTGCGCCACCGTCTTCGGGCAGGCCAGGGCGGCGGCCCGCCGCGCCTTGGCCGCCTCGATCGCGAGGGCGAGCTCGTGCACCGTGACCACCCCCTTCTCCAGGAGCACGTGCGAGATGGAGCGGATCCAGCGCTCGAAATAGGAGAGCTCGTCGTAGGCGCCCGGGCCGAGCTCCTCGATCCCGCGCCGGAGCTCGTCCAGGGTCATCACCTGCCTGGCCACGAGGAGGCGCAGGATGGCGTCGACCCGCTTCTCCCAGGGTGCGTGCTCGTGCTCGGTCCGCTCGACCGGCCCGGCCGGAAGCCCGCCCATGTCGTGGTGCCGGCGCATGGCCCTGCTCCCCGGAGCCCGTCTCGTTCGGTGGATCATGGGGCGGTGCGGTGCGGGCGGCAAGCCCACGCCCGGCGCCCGGTACCTGCCAATGGAAACGAGAACAAATCCAATGTTCGTTCCACCACCTTCCCGCCGCTTTCGTGATCCTGGTCGATGGCTTATCGACCTCGATCGAAGCGGCACCGCCGCGTCACAGTCGAGATCGGAGGTCGATGTGAGGAGGAGCGCGTATCTTCTGGCCGCTGTCGGGCTGGCCCTGGGCTGGGCCGGGTCGGCTACGGCGGCCGAGGCGGTCAACATCTACAACGCCCGGCACTATGGCAGCGACCAGCAGCTCTGGGACGGCTTCAGGAAGGCCACCGGGATCGAGGTCAACGTGGTCTCGGGCGATCACGATCCCCTGCTGCAGCGGCTGGTGAGCGAGGGGGCGCGCAGCCCGGCCGATCTGTTCATCACCGTCGATGCCGGCCGGCTGGCGGTGGCGATCGAGAAGGGGGTGCTGCAGCCGATCGGCTCGGACCTCGTGAAGAGGACCATCCCCGCGCATCTGCGCGACAAGGACGATCTGTGGACCGGGCTGTCGGTCCGCGCCCGGGTGCTGATCTACGCCAAGGACCGGGTGAAGCCCGGCGAGCTCTCGACCTACGAGGCCCTGGCCGAGCCGCTCTTCAAGGGCCGGATCCTGGTGCGCTCCAGCACCAACATCTACAATCTGGGCCTGATCGGCTCGCTGATCGAGGCCAACGGGGCCGAGAAGACCCTCGCCTGGTGCAAGGGGTTGGTGGCCAACCTCGCCCGCCCGCCGCAGGGCGGCGACACCGACCAGATCCTGGCGGTGGCCGCCGGTGTCGGCGACGTGGCGATCTCCAACAGCTACTATTTCGGCCGGCTGACCGCCTCGCCCAAGCCCGAGGATCGGGCCGCGGTCGCGAAGCTCGCGGTCTTCTTCCCCAACCAGGGCGACCGCGGCACGCACGTCAACGTGAGCGGGGTCGGGCTCGTCAAGCACGCCCCCAACCGGGCCAATGCGGTCAGGCTGATCGAGTACCTCGTGTCGCCGGAGGCGCAGCGCTACCTGGCCGACGTCAACCACGAGTTCCCGGCCAACCCGGCCGTGCCGCCCGGGCCGATCGCCGCCGCCTGGGGGCCGTTCAAGCAGGACACGCTCAATGCCTCGGTCTACGCGCAGCGCAGCGCCGAGGCGCTCAAGCTCGCGGATCGGTGCGGCTGGAAGTGAGGGCCGCCGCCGCCGCCCGGCCCATGTTCGGGCGGCGGCGGTCGAGCATCCGGCAGAGCAGCACCACGGGTGCGAGCCCGGCCGCCACGATCACGAGCGAGGGCAGCGCCGCGGCGTAGAGCCGTTCGGTCGAGGCGAGCTGGTAGGCCTCGATGGCCAGCGTGTCGTAGTCGAACGGCCGGAGGATCAAGGTCGCCGGCAGCTCCTTCATGGCGTCGACCAGGACCAGCAGCAGGGCGGTGAGCAGACTCGGGCGCAGGAGCGGCAGGTGAACGCGGCGCACCGCCCGGACCGGCCGGTCGCCGAGTACCCGGGCCACGTCCATGAGTGCCGGCGAGACCTTGGCCATGCCGGCATCGAGCGAGTTGTAGGCGACCGCGTAGAAGCGGACGAGGTAGCCGTAGAGGACGGCACCGAGCGAGCCGGTGAGCACCCAGGGCAGGCCGGTGCCGAGGGCGCGCTGGAGGAGGCCGTCGAGTGCGCGGTCGAGCCAGCCGAGCAGGATCAGCAGGCCGACGCCCACGACCGCGCCCGGCACCGCGTAGCCGAGGGTGGCGAGGCGGACCAGCCGGGCGGCGAGCGTGCCCCGCTCGCGGCCGGCGAGGTAGAGCCCGGCGACCGCCACGGAGACGATCAGGAGGCTCGCCAGGGCCGCGAGGTGCAGCGTGTTGCGGGTGAGCTCCAGGAGCCGGGCGGCGCCGAGCTCGTGCTGCTCGCCCAGGGCCATCGTGACGAGCCCCGCGACCGGCAGGAGGAAGCCGAGCAGGACCGGGAGCGCGCAGGCGAGGGCGGCGGCGAGCCCGGCGGTGCGGCCGAGCGGCACCCGGCGCTTGCGGAAGATGTGCACCGTGCCGGTGGCGAAGCGGGCGCGGCCGCGCGCCCAGCGCTCGACCGCGAGCACGGTGAGCACGGCGGCGAGCAGGAGGAGGGCGAGCTGGGCCGCCACGACCGGGCTGCCCTGGGCGTACCAGGCCCGGTAGATGGCGGTGGTCAGCGTGCCGACCTCGAAATGCTTGACGGCGCCGAAGTCGGCCATGGTCTCCATGAGCACGAAGGCCACACCGGCCGCCACCGCCGGCCGGGCGAGCGGCAGGCCCACCCGGCGGAACGCCTCGCCGGCGCCGCACCCGAGCGTGCGGCTGACCTCGAGGGCGCACTGCGACTGCTCCAGGAAGGCCGCCCGGCAGAGCAGGTAGACATAGGGGTAGAGGGCGAAGGTGAGGACGAAGATCGCCCCACCCAGCGAGCGGATCTCCGGGAACCAGAGCTGCTGCACGCCGAGTCCGGTCGCCGCGCGCAGCGCCGTCTGCACCGGTCCCGTGACCTGCAGCAGGTCGGTCCAGGCATAGGCCAGGACGTAGGTCGGCATGGCGAGCGGCAGGACCAGCGCCCAGTTGAGCACTCGCCGGCCGGGGAAGCGGTAGAGGGTGACGAGCCAGGCGGTGCCGGCGCCGACCACGAGGCTGCCGGCGGCCACGCCCGCGGCGAGGAGTGCGGTGTCGCGCAGGAGGCCGGGCAGGACGGTGGAGGCGAGGTGCGCCCAGAGGCCCTGGTCGGGCTGGCCGACGAAGGTGGCGAGCACGAGGACGGGCGCCGCCACCAGGGCGAGCAGGAGCGCCGCGGGCAGGGCCCGACGCGGCAGCGCCGGCGTTCCGGCGGCGAGCCCGCGGCCGGCGAGGCCGTCCGGGCCCGAGACGGTGCTGGTGGCGCTGGCCATCCCCCGGGCGCCCACTCCCCTCACGAAGGATCGGCGGGTGCGGCCGCGGACGCTTCCGGCCCGCCCCGTCCCCCGAGCCGTCGGTTTAGCGGCCGGGCCGCCGGACCGGAAGGGTCGCGGCCCCTATCCTGCGGCACCGGAGGATCTTTTGGAGCTGGAATGGTTCCAGTCCGGGGGTCCGCCGCGGCCCCCGGCGATTGCCTCGCGACCGTCACCCGGCTAGGCTAGATCGCGGTCGGGAAAGGAGGAGCGGAACGTCACGAGCGATGGGACCAGGTGCCGGCGCCGCAGCTAGACCGCAGGGACCGCGCCGGGCGCGGGGCGGGTCGTCGGCGCATCGGGCGCGGCCATGATCCCGCTCAACGGCTTCCCGGCGCTCGTCCTCAACGCCGACTACCAGCCGCTCTCCTACTACCCCCTGTCGCTGTGGAGCTGGCAGGAGACCATCAAGGCCATCTTCCTCGGCCGGGTCGACGTGGTCTCGCACTACGAGCGGACCATCCGCTCGGCCCGCGCCGAGTACGACCTGCCCTCGGTGGTCGCCCTCAAGGAGTACGTGCCGCAGAACCGCCGGCCGCCCTTCACCCGGTTCAACGTGTTCCTGCGCGACCGCTTCACCTGCCAGTACTGCCTGGGCGCCTTCCCGGCGCACGAGCTGACCTTCGACCATCTGGTGCCGCGCTCGCGCGGCGGGCGCACGCACTGGCTCAACATCGTCACCGCCTGTACGCGCTGCAACCTGGCCAAGGGCAACCGGCTGCCGCAGGAGTGCGGCCTGCACCCGGCGACCCGCCCGGTGATGCCCACCATGCAGCAGCTCCAGCGCAACGGCCGGATGTTCCCGCCCAACTACCTGCACCGCAGCTGGCGGGACTATCTCTACTGGGACGTCGAGCTCGAGCCCTGAGCCGGCGCGGCGGTCGGGGCGGGCGGCCGGCTCACTCGCGGTAGACCCGCTCGCGCCGCTCGTGCCGCTCCTGCGCCTCGATGCTCAGGGTGGCGATCGGCCGGGCCTCCAGCCGCTTGATGCCGATCGGCTCGTTGGTCTCCTCGCAATAGCCGTACGAGCCGTCCTCGATCCGTCGCAGCGCCGCCTCGATCTTGGCCAACAGCTTGCGCTCGCGGTCGCGGGTGCGCAGCTCGAAGCTGCGCTGCACCTCGGCCGACGCCCAGTCGCTCTGGTCGGCGAGCCGGTTCTCCTCCTCCTGCAGCTGGCGCAGCGTGGTGCCGGAGCCGGAGAGGATGTCGTCGCGCCAGCGCAGGAGCTTCAGGCGGAAATACTCCGCCTGGCGTGGGTTCATGTACGGCTCGTCCTCGGACGGCCGGTAGCCTTCGGGGATGATGTCCGCCATCCGCCCTCCTGCCGGAACGGGCCGGGGGCCGCTGCCGCCCCCGACATGCGCCGGGCGGCGGCTCCTTAGCGCAAGGCGGCCCGCTCCGGCAACCGGCCGCGTGCCGGAAAGCGCACCCTAAGTCACTCACCCGCGCCGCGAATTCCGCCCGGAGCGGGGTCCGCCCCGGGGCCCGGCCGGCAGCAGGCCGGCGCGCAGGCCGGATCGCGGCGCACGCTCAGCCGATCGAGCCTCGCCGCGAGCGCGTCGTAGAGCAGGAGCGTGCCGCTCGCCGAGGCGAGCGGAGGGCCCAGGATCTCCTTGACCACCTCGACCGCCTGCAGGCAGCCCACGACCCCGGCGGCCGGGCCGAGCACGCCCGCCTGGGCGCAGGACGGCAGGGCGTCGGCCGGCGGCGGCTCGGGGAACAGGCAGCGCAGGCAGGGGTGCGGCGGCCCGAGATGCGACTTGAAGGTGGTGAGCTGGCCGTCGGTGCCCTGCACCGCGGCGCTCACCAGCGTCCGCCCGGCGGCCCGGCAGGCATCGTGCACGGCGAGCCGCGTCGCCATGCTGTCGCTGCCGTCGGCCACCAGATCGTAGGCCTCGACCAGATCCCGGGCGTTGTCCGGCCCGAGCCTGAGCCCGTGCCGCTCGAGGCGCAGCCCCGGGTTCAGCGCGCGCAGCCGCTCGGCCGCGGCGTCGACCTTGTGGCTGCCCTGGTCGGCGGTCGAGAACAGCACCTGGCGCTGCAGGTTCGAGGCGTCGACCCGGTCGAAGTCGACGATCCCGAGCGTGCCGACCCCGGCCGCCGCGAGGTAGAGCAGCAGCGGCGAGCCGAGCCCGCCGGCGCCCACCACGAGCACGCGCGCGGCCAGGAGCCTGGCCTGGCCGGTGCCGCCGATCTCGGGCAGCACGATGTGCCGCGCGTAGCGGCGGATCTGCTCCTCGCTCAACTCCATCGCAGGTGTCCGTCCGCAGGTCCGTCAACCGTTCGTTAACCACATCGCGGCTAGTCTCGGAAGCGGCGGACGGATGGAGGTCGGAGATGGGCGGCTCGGAGATCGCGCTGGCGTTGCGCTACGACCCGGAGCGGGGCGGGGTCCCGCGGGTCACGGCCAAGGGCCGCGGCCAGCTCGCGGAACGGATCCGCGCGCTCGCCCGCGCGCACGGCGTGCCGGTGCGCGAGGACCCGGCGCTGGTGGCACTCCTCGAGCGGCTCGAGCTCGGCGCCCCGATCCCGACCGCGGCGTTCGCCGCCGTGGCCGAGATCCTCGTCCATCTCTACCGCCTCGACGCGCGTCGCGCCGCCGAGCGTGCCGCTGCGTGGCTGCCTTGAGCGGGCCCGGGCGGGCGGCCTCCTGGC
>JBBIIE010000065.1:0-17637 GCA_037446605.1 Geminicoccaceae bacterium
AATCACCGCCTGGGCGCCCAGCACCTCGGGCGCGCCGAGCGCCACCGCCAGCTCGCGGTCGCTCTCGCGCAGATAGCCGTCCTCGCCGAGCCAGTCGGCGAGCTGTGCGGCGAGCGCCGCCACCTCGGCCGGCAGCCTCTGGCGCGCGAGCTGTCCGCGCAGATGCTCGGCCAGGCTCGGCGGCCGCGCCAGCCTGCCCTCGAGCGCGGCCTCGCCTTCCTCGGCCGCCGCCCCACGCCCACGCTCGAGGCGCAGCCGCCGATCGCTCGCCGGCGCGGTGGGCGGAGGGGTCCAGCCGTCCTCGCCGGCATCCGCCCCCGCCGCCAGACCCGGCCGGCCGAGCAGCTCGGGCTCGCGCTCGATCGGCGCCGGGGCGGGCGTGCCGGCGGGCTCGGCCCGGGTGAGGAACGGGTTCTCGGCGAGCTCGCGGTCGACGACCTGCGACAGCTCGAGGTTGCTCAACTGGAGGAGGCGGATCGCCTGCTGGAGCTGCGGGGTGAGGACGAGCCCCTGGCTCTGGCGGACCTCGAGGCGCAAGCTCGTGGCCATGCTCGCCGGCCCGTCTCAGAGCGAGAACCGGTCCCCGAGATAGACCCGCCGGACCATCGGGTCGGCGACGATCTCGGTCGGCGTGCCCTCGCGCAGGAGCCGCCCCTCGTGCAGGATGTAGGCGCGGTCGATGATGGCGAGCGTGTCGCGCACATTGTGGTCGGTGATGAGCACCCCGATCGCACGCTCCTTGAGGTGCGCGACCAGCGCGCGGATCTCGCCGACATTGATCGGGTCGATCCCGGCGAGCGGCTCGTCGAGCAGCATGTAGCGCGGCTCGGCGGCGAGCGCCCGGGCGATCTCGACCCGCCGGCGCTCGCCGCCGGAGAGTGCCAGTGCCGAGGAGCGCCGCAGATGGGTCAGGCCGAACTCCTCGAGCAGCCGCTCGAGCTTGCCCAGCCGCGCCGATCGCTGCGGCTCGTGCAGCTCGAGCACCGCCAGGAGATTGTCCTCGACGCTGAGCCCGCGGAAGATCGAGGCCTCCTGCGGCAGGTAGCCGACCCCGAGGCGGGCGCGGCGATGCATCGGCAGCTTCGTCACGTCGCGGCCGTCGAGCACCACCCGCCCGGCGTCCGGCGCGATCAGTCCGGTCAGGATGTAGAAGGAGGTGGTCTTGCCGGCGCCGTTCGGGCCGAGCAGCCCGACCGCCTCGCCCGGGGCCACGTGCAGGGTGACCGAATCGAGCACCCGCCGGCCCTTGTAGCTCTTGACCACGCCCTCGCAGCCGAGCGCGTCGTCCGGCCGTGGCCGCGGCGAACCGTCCGCCGTCGGCCACGCGGATCCGCCCGCCACCCGCTCCGTCAGCTCCGCGACGACCGTCGCCACCGCCCGTCCGCTCCTCGCTCAGCGCGGCGGCGGGTCCTTCGAGGGCCGCTCCCGGCCGCTGCCGGGACGGCTCTCGCCGCGCCCCTCCTGGGGCACGAACAGGGCCCGCACGCGCTCGCCCGGTGGCCCGCCCGGCCGCGCCGCCCGCACCACCGCGGTGCCGGTGACGAGGTCCATCTCGAGCTGGCCTCCGCGGACAACATTGTCGCCCCTGGTTAAGACCACGTTACCATCGAGCTGGATCCGCCCGGCCACCGGGTCGTACACCCCGCGGTCGCCCTGCGCCGTCTGCCCGGGCTCGGCGACCAGCACCCGGCCGGTGGCCTCGATCCGCCGGATGCCCTGGCCGCCTCCGGACCGCTCCTCGGCGTAGAACACCTTGAGCTCGTCGGCACGCAGCGACCGCTCGCCCTGGGTCGCATCGACGTTGCCCGAGAAGACCGCGAGCCGCTCGTCCTGGCGCACCACGAGGCTGTCGGCGACGATCTCGATCGGTGCCCTGCTGTCGGCGGCGGCGAGCCCCTGCGCCCGGGCGGGGAGGGTCGCGAGCAGCGAGGCCGCGCCCGCGAGCGCCAGGAGGGCGACCCGCGCCGCGCGGTGCGCGCTCCACGGCCCCGCCGGCCGCGCTCCGGCCGGCGCCGTCCCGCGGGCGAGCCGCTCCGGCGGGTGCCGCTCAGGCAATGCCGGCCCTCAGGCAGTCGTGCAGGTGCAGCGCACCGATCGGCCGCCCGCCCTCGGTGATGAACAGCACCGTGATCGGTCGCGCGGGATCGTTCATGAGCGCCATCGCCTCGACGGCGAGCGCCCGCGCGTCGATCGTGCGCGGCCCCGCGGTCATGATGTCACACGCCCGCTGCGCCAGCAGATCGCTGCTCAGATGCCGGCGCAGATCGCCGTCGGTGACGATCCCGACGAGCCTGCCGGCGGCATCGACCACGCCGACGCAGCCGAGGCAGCCGCGGGTCATCTCGAGCACGGTCTCCCGCGCGCTCGCCTCGAGCCCGACCAGCGGCAGCTGCTCGCCGCGGCGCATGATCTGCTCGACCCGGAGGAGCTGCGCGCCGAGCTTGCCGCCCGGGTGCAGCACGGCGAACTCGCGCGCACCGAATCCCTTGCGCTCGAGGAGCGCCACCGCCAGGGCGTCGCCCAGTGCCAGCATGCAGGTGGTCGAGGTGGTGGGTGCGAGGCCCATGGGGCAGGCCTCGGCCGCAGCCGGCAGCACGAGGCAGAGATCGGCCGCCTCGGCGAGCGTGCTCGGGCTGCGTCCGACGAGCGCCACGAGCGGGATCTTGAAGCGCCGCGTGTAGAGCGTCAGGTCCTTGAGTTCGCTGGTCTCGCCGGAGTTGGAGAGGGCGAGCACGGCGTCCGCGGGCGTGATCATGCCGAGATCGCCGTGGCTCGCCTCGGCCGGGTGCACGAACAGCGCCGGGGTCCCGGTGGAGGCGAGGGTGGCCGCGATCTTGCGCCCGACGTGGCCGCTCTTGCCCATGCCGCTGACGACGATGCGACCGCCGACCGCGGCGAAGAGCTCGACCGCCGCGGCGAACTCGGCACCGATCGCACGCTCCAGGGCGCCGAGCGCCTCGGCCTCGGTGCGGATCACCCTGCGGGCGGTCGCCACGGCCTGCTCGTCCGCCCGCGCCTCCGCCCTCGACCGGTCGCCGCGGCGAGCCGCCGCCGGCGCCATCAGAGCCTCACTCTCGCGCAAGGCGCCGTTTCCTCCGAGCGCTGCCGCTGCCGCGGAGCCCCGCCCCTCGGGCTCGCGGAGTATGGGAAAGGGTCTCCGCATCGTCAACGCGGCGTCCGGCCGCCCGTTCCGCTCAATGGGCGAAGGGGTCGAGGGCGGCGAAGCCCTCGAGGTCGAGCTCGACGCGGACCGGCAGGAACGCCATGCAGGCTTCGGCGAGCTGGCGTCGCTGCTCGCGTTCGAGCATCGCCTCGAGCCGCTCCTTGAGGGCGTGCAGATGCACGACGTCGCCGGCGGCGTAGCGGAGCTGCGCCTCGCTCAGCCGGTCCGCACCCCAGTCCGAGCTCTGCTCGCCCTTCGAGAGGTCGACGCCCAGGAGCTCGCGGCAGAGATCCTTGAGCCCGTGCCGGTCGGTGTAGGTGCGGGCGAGCTTGCTCGCGATCTTGGTGCACCAGACCGGGCGGCAGGTGATCCCCAGCCGATGCCGCAGCATGGCCAGGTCGAAGCGCGCGAAGTGCAGGATCTTGAGATGCTCGGGATCGGCCAGGAGTGCCGCCAGCCGCGGCGCGGCGCGCTGCCCGCGCTCGATCCGCACGAGATGCACCGTGCCGCCGCCGTCGGTGAGCTGGACGAGGCAGAGCCGGTCACGCTGCGGCTCGAGACCCATGGTCTCGGTGTCGACCGCGACCACGCGGCCGACCGCCACGTCCTCCGGGAGATCCCCTTCGTGCAGGACGACCTTCATCGCCGGAGCCGCCACGACCACGGCCCTGCGGGCGCGCGCGCCCGGCGTGGTGCCCAGGAGAGGACTCGAACCTCCACGCCCTTGCGAGCGCTAGCACCTGAAGCTAGTGCGTCTACCAATTCCGCCACCTGGGCTCCGGAGGGGCTCCTTAGGGGCACGCCGGCCGACCGTCAACGGTCCGGCCCGGGGGCGGTTCCGGGGAGCCCGAGCCCGGCTGCCCGGTGGATCGTCTGGCAGGACGGGAGCGCGGCGGTGCGCGAGCAGGTGGTGACCGTGTTCGGCGGGGCCGGCTTCATCGGCCGGCACCTCGTGCGGCGACTGGCGGCACGCGGGGCGACCGTCAGGGTCGCGACCCGCTCGCCCGAGACCGCCGGGCACCTCCTGCCCATGGGCGAGGTCGGCCAGATCGTGCTCGCCCGCTTCGCCGGCGACGAGGCCGGTCTGGCCGGGCTCGTCGCCGGCGCCGATGCGGTCGTCAACCTCGTGGGGATCCTGTTCGAGCGGCGCGCCGGCGACTTCGACCGCGTGCACGGCGAGCTGCCCGGGCGGATCGGGGCGGCGGCACGGGCGGCCGGCGTGGCGCGGCTCGTGCACCTCTCGGCGATCGGCGCCGACCCGGCCTCGCCGGCCCACTATGCGCGCAGCAAGGCGGCCGGCGAGGCGGCCTTGCGGGCCGCCTTCCCGGCCGCGGTCGTGCTCCGGCCGAGCATCGTGTTCGGCCCCGAGGACGGGTTCTTCAACCGCTTCGCGCAGATGGCCCGGATCGCCCCGGCCCTGCCGCTCGTGGGCGGCGGCCGGACGCGCTTCCAGCCGGTCTATGTGGGTGACGTGGCGGAGGCGATCCTGGCCGGCCTCGACCGTCCGGAGCTCGCCGGGCGGACCTTCGAGCTGGGCGGGCCGCGGGTCTACACCTTCGCGGAACTCCTGGCCTACGTCCTGCGGGTCACCGGGCGCCGCCGCCTCCTGCTGCCGCTGCCGTTCGCCGTGGCGCGGCTGCAGGCCCGGCTGCTCGAGCTCCTGCCCACGCCACCGCTGACCCGCGACCAGGTGAGCCTGCTCGAGCGCGACAACGTGGTGGCGCCGGGCGCCGCCGGGCTCGCCGCGCTCGGTATCACCCCGACCCCGGTCGAGGTGATCGTGCCGAGCTATCTGCGTGCCTTCGCGCGGTCGACGCCGATGGTACCCGTCCTGTAATCGGTCCCGGTCCGGGACGGATCGGGGCGATCTCTCCGCTCGGCCCGGTGCCGCAGACCAGATCTGCACGACCTGGTGCCGATAAAGGTCCCGAAAAGGGACCTCTCGGGCTCGCGGCCATTTACACGCCGGTGGCCGATGGCTAACCGCGAACTCCCGCGCGGCGGCCGGCTCCGTCCGCGCCAGCGCTCCCCGGGAGGGAACGATGGCCGCCAAGATGATGCAGTTCGTATCGGTCGAGCAGCGCATGCCGGACAAGCGCGAGGTGGCGGCGCGCACCCGGGATTTCGGCGAGATCTACGAGCGCTTCACGCCGGAGCGGGCGGCCGAGCAGGCGGCGCGCTGCGAGCAGTGCGGCATCCCCTTCTGCCAGGTGCACTGCCCCCTCCACAACAACATCCCCGACTGGCTGATGCTGACCGCCGACGGCCGGCTCGAGGAGGCCTACGAGCTGGCGGCCTCGACCAACAACATGCCCGAGGTGTGCGGCCGGATCTGCCCCCAGGACCGGCTGTGCGAGGGCAACTGCGTGCTCGAGCGCGGCTTCCACGCGGTGACCATCGGCGCGGTCGAGCGCTACATCACCGACACGGCGTTCGAGCGGGGCTGGGTCAAGCCGGTGCGACCGATCCGCGAGCGGCGCGAGTCGGTCGGCATCGTCGGGGCCGGCCCGGCCGGGCTCGCCGCCGCCGAGCAGCTGCGCCGGCACGGCTACCAGGTGGAGGTCTACGACCGCTACGACCGTGCCGGTGGGCTCATGATCTACGGCATCCCGGGCTTCAAGCTCGAGAAGGGCGTCGTGGCCCGGCGCATCGCCCATCTGGAAGCGAGCGGCGTGCGCTTCCGCCTCGGGGTCGAGATCGGCCGCGACCTGGCCTTCGCCAAGCTGCGCCGCCGCCACGCCGCACTGCTCCTCGCCACGGGCGTCTACAAGGCCCGCGACGTCGAGCTGCCGGGCTCCGGGCTCGCCGGGATCGTCCCGGCGCTCGCCTACCTCACCGCCAGCAACCGCAAGGGCCTGGGCGATCCCGTGCCGGCCTTCGAGTCGGGCGAGCTGGATGCCGCCGGCAAGCACGTCGTGGTCATCGGCGGCGGCGACACGGCGATGGACTGCGTCCGCACCGCGGTCCGCCAGGGTGCCAGGAGTGTGCGCTGCCTCTATCGTCGCGACCGCGCCAACATGCCGGGCTCGATGCGCGAGGTGCAGCACGCCGAGGAGGAGGGTGTCGAGTTCGTCTGGCTGACCGCGCCCGAGGCCTTCGTCGGCGCCGAGCGGGTCGAGGCGGTGCAGGCGCACCGCATGCGGCTCGGCGCTCCCGATGCCACCGGTCGCCAGTCGCCCGAGCCGGTGCCGGGCTCGGGCTTCCGCCTGCCGGCCGACCTCGTGATCAAGGCGCTCGGCTTCGACCCGGAGGACCTGCCGACGCTCTGGGGAGCCGCCGACCTGCCGGTCAGCCGTTGGGGCACGATCAAGGTCGACTGGTCGACCATGGAGACCGCACTGCCCGGTGTGTTCGCCGCCGGGGACATCGTCCGCGGCGCCTCGCTCGTGGTCTGGGCGATCCGCGACGGGCGCGACGCCGCCGCCGCCATCCACCGCTTCCTCGACGCCCGCCCGGGCGCCGGCCGCGAGGCCCGGCCCGCCCTGGCGCTCGCGTCCTGAGCCGTCCGGGGAGGACACCGATGCCCGAGGCGATCGAAAGCGGCCACGACTTCGTCCGCGCCTACGCCGCCGGCCTCCAGCGGCTGCGCGCCGCCGGCCTCGACGACCTGGAGCTCGGCCGCGATTCCTGCGGGGTCGGCTGCGTCGTGGCGATCGACGGCCAGCCGCGCCGCGAGGTGGTCGAGAAGGCGATCCAGGCGCTCAAGGCCGTCTGGCACCGGGGTGCGGTGGATGCCGACGGCAAGACCGGCGACGGCGCCGGCATCCACGTGCGCATCCCGCAGGAGTTCTTCGCCGAGCAGGTCAAGGGTCGGCTGCCGGGTTCGGGCGACCTCGCCGTCGGCATGGTGTTCCTGCCGCGCAACAACTTCGCCCAGGCCGAGGCCTGCCGCACGCTGGTCGAGAGCGAGCTCCTGCGCCTGGGCTACGCCGTGCTCGGCTGGCGGCAGGTGCCGGTCGACACGCGGGTGATCGGCGAGAAGGCCCAGGCCACCCAGCCCGACATCGAGCAGATCATCGTCGGCAATCCCGCCGCCGTGCCCGCCGACCAGTTCGAGCGCGACCTCTACGTCATCCGCCGCCGCGTGGAGAAGCAGGCGCTCGCCGACAACATCACCGATTTCTACGTCTGTTCGCTGTCCTGCCGGTCGATCATCTACAAGGGTCTGTTCCTGGCCGAGCAGCTCGACAACTTCTATCCGGACCTGAACGATCCGAGGTTCACCTCGAGCTTCGCGATCTTCCACCAGCGCTACTCGACCAACACCTGGCCGGCCTGGCGGCTCGCCCAGCCCTTCCGCGTGATCGCCCACAATGGCGAGATCAACACGCTCAGGGGCAACGTCAACTGGATGAGGAGCCACGAGACGCGGCTCTGGTCGCCGGTGCTGGGCGAGCACACCGAGGACGTCAAGCCGATCGTACTGCCCGGCGGTTCCGACAGCGCCGCCCTCGACAACGTGATCGAGGTGCTGGTCCGTGCCGGCCGGCTCCTGCCGTTGGTCAAGACCCTCCTGGTGCCGCCCGCCTGGTCGAACCGGATCGCCATGCCCAAGGCGCACCGCGACCTGTTCAACTACTGCAACTGCGTCATGGAGCCCTGGGACGGGCCGGCGGCGCTGGTCGGCTCGGACAGCCGCTGGGTCGTGGCCGGCATGGACCGCAACGGGCTGCGGCCGATGCGCTACGCGCGCACCCGCGACGGTCTCCTCGTGGTCGGCTCGGAGACCGGCATGGTGCCGCTCGCCGAGCAGGACATCGTCGAGAAGGGGCGGGTCGGCCCCGGCGAGATGATCGGCGTCGACCTGGAGGCCGGCCGCTTCTACCGCGACGGCGAGCTCAAGGATCACCTGGCCGGGCTCAAGCCCTACTCGAAGTGGGTCGAGCACATCACCCGCCTCGACCGGATCGTGGCCGAGCGGCCGCGCCGCATCGCCAGCTTCGAGCGCGCCGAGCTGCGCCGCCGTCAGGCGCTCTTCGACCTCTCGGTCGAGGACATGGAGCTGATCCTGGCGCCCATGGTGCTGGACGCCAAGGAAGCGGTCGGCTCGATGGGCGACGACACGCCCCTGGCCGTCCTCTCCAAGCGCTACCGCGGCCTGCACCACTTCTTCCGCCAGCAGTTCAGCCAGGTCACCAACCCGCCGATCGACCCCCTGCGCGAATGGCGGGTCATGAGCCTCAAGACGCGCTTCGGCAATCTCGGCAACATCGCCGACGAGGATCCGAGCCAGACCCGCATCCTCGAGCTCGAGAGCCCGGTCCTCTTGACCGCCGAGTACGACGCCCTGGTGGCCTATTTCGGCCAGGACGTGCGGGTGCTGGACTGCACCTTCCAGGTCGGTGGCGAGAGCCTCAAGGACGCGCTCGCGCGGATCCGTCGCGAGGCCGAGGAGGCGGTCCGCGCCGGCGCCCGCGACATCGTGCTCAGCGACGAGGCGGTCGGCCCCGAGCGTGCGCCGATGCCGATGATCCTGGCCGCCGGCGCGGTCCACAGCCACCTCGTCCGCCAGGGCCTGCGCTCGTTCAGCTCGATCACCGTGCGCTCCGGCGAGTGCCTGGATGTGCACTACGTGGCGGTGCTGATCGGCGTCGGCACCACGGCCGTGAACCCCTATCTGGCCGAGGCGGCCATCGCCGACCGCCACGCCCGTGGCCTGTTCCCGGGGCTCGCCCTCGAGGACTGTCTCGCCCGCTACAAGGAGGCGCTCAATCAGGGCCTCCTCAAGATCATGTCCAAGATGGGCATCTCGATCGTCTCGAGCTACCGGGGCGGCTGCAACTTCGAGGCCGTGGGCCTGTCCCGCTCGCTCTGCCGCGAGTACTTCCCGGGCCTGATCACCCGCATCTCCGGGATCGGGCTCACCGGGATCACCAACAAGGTGCTGGCGATGCACGCCCGCGCCATGGGTCCCGCCGAGCCGCCGCTCTCGATCGGCGGCTTCTACCGCTACCGCCGCAGCGGCGAGACCCACGCCCTCGAGGGCCGGCTCGTCCACCAGCTGCAGCACGCCGTCGCGACCGACTCCTACCAAGCCTACCGGCGCTACGCCGAGATGGTCTACGGCCAGGAGCCGATCGCGATCCGCGACCTGCTCGACTTCAACCGCGTCCTGCCGCCGGTGCCGGTCGAGGAGGTCGAGAGCATCACCGAGATCCGCAAGCGCTTCGTGACCCCCGGCATGTCGCTCGGCGCCCTCTCCCCCGAGGCGCACGAGACCTTGACCATCGCCATGAACCGGATCGGCGCCAAGTCCGATTCGGGCGAGGGCGGCGAGGGCCGCGAGCGCTACCTGCCGCGGCCCAACGGCGACAACGCCAACTCGCCGATCAAGCAGGTCGCCTCCGGCCGCTTCGGGGTCACCGCCGAGTACCTGAACGCCGCCAAGGAGCTGGAGATCAAGATCGCCCAGGGCGCCAAGCCCGGCGAGGGTGGCCAGTTGCCCGGCTTCAAGGTGACCGTGGAGATCGCGCGGCTGCGCCATGCCACGCCCGGCGTGACGCTGATCAGCCCGCCGCCGCACCACGACATCTACTCGATCGAGGACCTGGCGCAGCTGATCTACGACCTCAAGCAGATCAACCCCGACGCCCGGGTCTGCGTGAAGCTCGTCTCCGAGTCGGGCATCGGCACGATCGCGGCCGGCGTCGCCAAGGCCAAGGCCGATGTGATCCTCGTGAGCGGGCACGTGGGCGGCACCGGCGCCTCGCCGCAGACCTCGATCAAGTACGCCGGCACGCCCTGGGAGCTCGGCCTCTCCGAGGCCAACCAGCTGTTGACGTTGAACCGCCTGCGCCACCGCGTGGTGCTGCGGACCGACGGTGGCATCAAGACCGGCCGCGACGTGGTGATCGCCGCAGTCCTCGGCGCCGAGGAGTACGGCATCGGCACGGTCTCGCTCGTGGCGATGGGCTGCATCATGGTCCGCCAGTGCCACTCCAACACCTGCCCGGTCGGCGTGTGCACCCAGCGCCCCGATCTGCGGGCGAAGTTCGAGGGCACGCCCGAGAAGGTCGTCAACCTGATGTCGTTCATCGCCGAGGAGGTGCGCGAGATCCTGGCCTCCCTCGGCCTGCGCTCGCTCCAGGAGGCGATCGGGCGGACCGATCTGTTGAAGCAGGTGAGCCGCGGCTCGGCCGATCTCGACGACCTCGACCTCAACCCGATCCTGGTGCGCGTCGACGCCGGCCCGCACCCACGCCACTGCACGCTCGTCGGCCGCAACGAGGTCCCGGACACCCTGGACGCGCAGATGGTCCGGGACGCCCGGCCGATGCTCGAGGACGGCGAGAAGATGCAGCTCCAGTACAACGTCCGGAACGTGCACCGCGCCGTCGGCACCCGGATGTCGGCGCACATCACCCGGCGCTACGGCATGGACCGGCTGCAGCCCGGCCATCTGACGGTGCGGCTCAGGGGCTCGGCCGGCCAGTCGCTGGGCGCCTGGGCCGTCCAGGGCCTCAAGCTCGAGGTGTTCGGCGACGCCAACGACTATGTGGGCAAGGGCCTGTCCGGCGGCACCATCGTGGTCCGTCCGCTGGTCTCCTCGCCGCTCGTGGCCAGCCGCAACACGATCATCGGCAACACCTGCCTCTACGGCGCCACCGCCGGCCGGCTGTTCGCCGCCGGCCGCGCCGGCGAGCGATTCGCGGTGCGCAACAGCGGTGCCGTGACCGTGGTCGAGGGCTGCGGCGACAATGGCTGCGAGTACATGACCGGCGGGGTCGCCGTGATCCTCGGGCCGGTCGGCGACAACTTCGCCGCCGGCATGAGCGGCGGCATGGCCTATGTGTGGGACCCCGACGACATCCTGGCGCAGCGCATCAACGCCGACATGGTCGTCTTCCAGCGCCTCGAGGTCGACCACTACGTGGACGAGCTGCGGGCGCTGATCGACGAGCATGCGCGCGAGACCGGGTCCGAGCTGGCACGCCGGCTGGCGCACGACTTCGAGCTCGAGCTCGGCCGCTTCTGGCAGATCGTGCCCAAGGAGATCCTGGACAAGCTCGCCGTGCCGGTACGCCGTGCCGAGGCCGACCGGCTGCGTGCCTGAGCCGCCTCAGCGCTCGGCGGGGGTGTCGAGCAGGGCCTTGCGGATGTGCGCAAGGCGCGGCGGCTCCTCGGCCACGAACGGCAAGGGCCGCGTCTCGCGGATCGCCTCGAGCCCGAGCTTGGCGGCCAGGAGCGCGTTGCCGGCGCCCTGGCCGGCCCGCGCCGAGAGCGTCGCCAGGAGCGAGGCCCCGGCATGCTCGAGCGTCGCCTGGGTGACGACGTCGGCGAGGCCGGCGAGCGCCGCGTTCCGGAGGCAAAGACGGAACAGGGCCAAGCTCGCCGCCGGGCCGGGCGCCATGCCGTAGAGCCGGGCGATCGCCTTCAACAGCAGCGCGGTCCGCCAGAGTACCAGCAGGCCGTCGAGCAGGCCGAGAGGGCTCAAGGCGGTCATCAGGCCGATGTCGCGCGCCGAGGCCAGCACGAGCCGGTAGGCCTGCCGGTCGAGCGGGGCGAGCACGGTGCGCTCGAACAGCACGAGCCGCTCGCCGTCGGCGAGCGCGTCGCTCGCCTCCGCCCGGAACCGCGCGAGCGAGCGTCCGGCCTCGGGCAATGGTGCGAGCTCGCGGCCGACCGCCGCGACCAGGGCCGGCGCCTCGCCGTGCAGGTCGGAGCCGACCAGCCGGGCCGCCCGCTCGCGCAGCACGGCGCGCCGGCGCAGCCGCCCGAGATCGCGGAGCTCGCGTCCGACCAGGAGTGTGGCGCTGGTCGCCACGAGTGCCAGCAGCGCCGCCACCGGCCAGCCGAGCCAGGGGCTCTGCGTGACCAGATCGCGGACCAGGATCACCGCCTGCAGAACGAGCAGGCCCAGAAGGCCGAAGCCGAGGACGAGCCCGCCCCGACGTCGCCCGGGCCGGGCGGGCGGCACCTCGACCTCGCTCGCAGCCGGCGGCTCGGCCGCGGCCGGCTCCGGCAGCAGCCGGGCCGCCGCCGGGTCGAGCTCGAAGGGACGCGGGCCGGGACGCTCGCTCATCGCAGCTTGTCGCCGATCAGGAAGTCGAGCGCCTGGTCGAGGCGGATGTGCTGGCCCCGCTCGCCGGGCCGCAGTCGGCGCGGCGCGAACTCGCGGAAGCGGAAACGGCCGCTGTCCCAATCCTCGGGCTCGGGCAGCCCGGCCGGGATCTCGCCCGGGAACAGCACCGTCTCGCGCGGCTCGTCCTTGAGCCGCCCCCTGACGCAGGACAGCACCTGCCCCTGGTGCTCGGTGCGCACGACCTCGGTGCAGCGCAGTGCGGCGATCGCCAGGAACTGCGGCTCGAGCCCCTCGAAGCGGGCGCCGCGGCCGACCGGCGCCACGAGCGTCTCCAGGAGCGCGCGCAGCGCCGCGTGCTGCGAGGGCGCCACGTGGTCGGCCTTGCTCGCGGCGAACAGGAGCCGGTCGATGCGCGGTGCGAACAGCCGGCCGAGGAGCCCGGTCCGGCCGTAGCGGAAGCTCTCGGCGACGAGCGCCAGCGCCCGCTGGGTGTCGGCCAGGTGCGCCGGGCCCTGGTTCAGCGCGGTGAGCAGGTCGACCAGCACGATCTGCCGGTCGAAGCGGCGGAAATGCTCCTCGTAGAAGGCCCGCACGACCTCCTCGCGGTAGCGCTCGAAGGCCTCGGCGACGGCCGCCCGAAGGCTGCGTGGGCGGGTCGGGGCCGGCGGCAGCGGCGCGAAGCGCAGCGCCGGCGAGCCGGCGAGCGGGCCCGGGCTCAAGAGCCGCCCGGGCTGGATCAGCGCCAGCCCGAGCCGGCGCTGGCAATGCCGCAGATAGGTCGTGTAGGCCCCGACCAGGCGATCGATCGCGGGGTCCTCGGGCGGGCCCTCCTGGTCGATGGTCCGGGCGATCCTCACCCAGCCCTCGGCCGCCGCCCGCCGTGCCGGCTCGCGGGCGAGCTCGAGCGCGGCTTCCGAGAACTGCTCGAAGCTCGCCTCGAGCAGCGGAAGGTCCAGCAGCCACTCGCCCGGATAGTCGACGATCTCGAGGGTCAGCTCCTGAACGGGCTGCACCGGGCGCAGGAGCGTGTTGGTGGTCCGGAAGCGGATCGCCAGGCGGAGCTGCGAGAGCCGCTCGGTCGGGGTCGGCCAGCTCGGCGGGTCTTCCGTGAGCGCGCGGGTGTACCCGGCCAGCGGGAAGGCCTCACCCTCGCTCACCGGCAAGAGCCGCGCGCCCAGATAGCGGCCCTCGTGCACGGCCGCGAGGAAGGGCAGGTCGCGGCCGTCCTGGAGATGGTGGGCGAGTGCGGTCGTCAGCACCGTCTTGCCGCTGCGCCTGAGCCCGGTCACGGCCAGCCGCAGGTGGCGGTCGAGCGCCCGATCGGCGAGCTGGCCCAGATCCTCGAGGAGCCCGCCGAGCCGGCCGCGTCCGGGCGGCGCCGCGACCGGCGGCGCGTCGGCCATGCGCCTCAGCGCCCGAGCCCGCCGGCCACGAGCGCCGCCGTCACCAGGAGCCCGGTCGCCCGGTTCATGCGGAAGCGCCGGATGCAGTCGGCCGGGTCGTCGAGGTCGAGCGAGCGGAGCTGGCGGGCGAGGCTCCAGGCCACGAGCGGGAAGACGAGCCAGAAGCCCGGACCCTCGCCCGCGGTCAGCGCAGCGGCCGCGAGCAGGACGAGCATGGCCGCATAGAAGCCTAGCAACCAGGGAAGCGTGCGCGCGCCGAAGAGGAGCGCGGTCGAGCGGACGCCGACCCGGCGGTCGTCGTCCTTGTCCTGGTGCGCGTAGATCGTGTCGTAGCCGAGCGTCCAGGCGATCCCGGCGAGGTAGAGGAGCGCCATCGCCGGATCGGCCCTGCCGGTGACCGCGACGTGGCCCACGAGCACCCCCCAGTTGAAGGTGATCCCGAGCACCGCCTGCGGCCACCAGGTCACCCGCTTCATGAGCGGGTAGACGAGGATCAACGGCACGCTCGCGAAGCCGACCAGCACCGCCGGCAGCGGCAGTTGGACGAGCACGAGGAGGCCCACGAGGCACTGCACGGCCACGAACGCGAGCGCCTCGCCGACACCGAGACGGCCGGCGGCGAGCGGTCGGTTGGCGGTGCGCGTAACCTTGCGGTCGAACTCGCGGTCGAGCAGGTCGTTGATCGTGCAGCCCGCGCCGCGCATCGCGATCGCGCCGATCGCGAACAGCAGCGCGAGGCGGAGATCCGGCGGACCCGGCGCCAGCGCCAGACCCCACCAGCAGGGCAGGAGGAGGAGCCAGGTGCCGATCGGTCGGTCCCAGCGGGCGAGCAGCGCCAGGTCGCGCAGCCGGGGCGGCAGCCGGACCACCCACCCCAGCTGCTGGTCGACGACCGCGGCCTCGCTCGCTTGCCCGCGCATGTCCCCGCTTCTAGCGTCCGGCGGCGGGAAGGCAAAGCGATGCGGGACCTCGGCCGGGCGCCGCGCCTGTTCCTCGACGTCCCGCTCGCCGCGGGTGCGGTGGTCGAGCTCGCCGTCGAGCGCGCCCACCAGCTGCGCCACGTCCTGCGGCTCGGCGAGGGCGCCCCGGTCCGGCTCTTCAACCCCCGCAGCGGCGAGTGGCGTGCGGAGCTGGTCCGGCTCGACCGGCGCCGCGGCGAGGCCCGGGTCGAGGAGCGCCTGCGTGCGCCCGAGGCGGAGACCGGGCCACGACTGGCGGTCGCCCCGATCCGCGCCAACCGCCTGGACTGGCTGATCGAGAAGGCGGTCGAGCTCGGTGTCGGGGCGGTCGATCTGGTGCTGACACGGCGCACCGTGGTGCGGCCCGCGCGGATCGACCGGCTGGCGGCCATCGCGGTCGAGGCCGCCGAGCAATGTGGCCGGCTGAGCGTGCCACCGCTCACCGGGCCGGTCGAGCTGACCACTTGGCTCGACACCCTGCCGCCCGGCACGCGCGTCGTGATGGCGGACGAGGCCGGCGGCCAGCCGCCGCTGGCGAGCCTGCGACGGGCGCCCGGGGCGATCCTGCTGGTCGGGCCGGAGGGCGGCTTCGCGCCGGAGGAACGCCGGCAGCTCGGCGAGCGGCCGGACGTCCTGCGGGTCGGGCTCGGCTCCCACATCCTGCGCAGCGAGACCGCCGCGATCGTGCTCCTCGTGGCCGAAAGCCTGGCTCGTGCGGAGGCTCCGCGCGGGGGTCGGTGAGGGCGGCGCCCACGTCCCAGGCGGTGCCGGGTGACCGCCGACCCGGGGCGAGCGCCACGAGCGGGCGTTCGGGCACACGCCCGCGGCCGATGTCGGTCGATCGCGTCAGGTCGAGGTGGGTGCCATTTCGGTCGCTGCCCACGTCGGGCCGCGGCGGCGCGCGATCGCCCGAGGCTGGTCGAGGAGACCGAGGACGCGGTCGCCGGCCTCGGGGGCTCCGAGCAGGAAGCCCTGCGCCTGGTCACAGCCGACCTCGCGCAGCAGGTCCAACTGCTCCTCGCGTTCCACGCCTTCGGCCACGATCGCCAGGCCGAGCGCGTGGCCGAGGCGGACGATCGCATCGACGATGGCGTACGCCTTGGGCCCGCTGCCGAGCGCACCCGTGAAGCGGCGGTCGATCTTGAGCTTGTCGAGCGGGAAGCGCTGGAGATAGGCCAGTGCGGAATAGCCGGTCCCGAAATCGTCGAGCGCGATCTTGATGCCGCGCCGTCGCAGCCGTTCCAGGACTGCCGTCGTCTGCTCGAAGTTGCGGATGAGCACGCCCTCGGTGACCTCGAGCTCCAGGAGATCCGGGCGCAGCCCGGCTCGTTCGAGCGCGCTCTCGACCATCACCTCGAGCCGATCGACGAGCGGAGGCGTCATCGACAGGTTGACCGCGACCGGGCAGGCCCGGCCGCGCTCCTGCCAGAGACGGGCCTGGCCACAGGCGGCTCGGAGCACCCACTCGGTCAGCGGAACCGCGAGTCCGGTCTCCTCCGCGACGGCGACGAGTTCACCGGCCGAGACGCCGCTCGGCTCGCGGCCCGCGGGCCAGCGCAAGAGCGCCTCGCACGCGACGACGCGCCGGTCCGAGAGGCGCAGGACGGGTTGGAAGCGGAGATCGAGGGCTTCCCGGCGGAGGGCGCTCTCGAGCGCCGTCGCGAGGCGGTGGCGCCGCACCTGCGCCGCCGCGAGCTCGCTCGAGAACAGGGCGATGCTGCTGCGACCGTTTCCCTTGGCCCGGTAGAGGGCGATGTCGGCGTGGCGGAGCAGCTCGTCGACGCTCCGCCCGTGATCGGGAGCGAGCGCGATGCCGATGCTGGCACCGACACGGATCCGGCCGTCGCTGGTGACCACCGGCTGCGCCAGGCTGCCGGCGAGGCGCGTGGCGAGCCCGAGGGCGGCGTCCGCGCCCGCCGGCTCGGGCAGGAGGACCGCGAATTCGTCGCCACCCAGCCGGGCGATCAGCGCATCGCCGCCGGCGGCACCCGTGAGCCGGCCGGCCACCGCGACGAGAAGCCGGTCGCCCGCCGGATGGCCGAGGCTGTCGTTGACCTCCTTGAAGCCGTCGAGGTCGAGCAGAAGAACGGCCAGCCGGCTGGCCGGGCGGGCGAGGGCCGCGGCCAGGACGTCGGTGAAGCGAGTGCGGTTGGCGAGCCCGGTGAGCGGGTCGTGCGCGGCCAGATGGCGCAGCCGTTCCTCGGCCTCGCGGCGTTCGGTGACGTCGAGGGCGATGTGGACCGTACGGGCGAGCGACCCGTCGTCGCGGAGCACCCGCCGGGCGGTCGCGAGGAGATGGCGGCATCCCTCGGGACGCTCGAGGTCCACTTCCCGGAAGCCCTGCCCGTCGCGCGGATCGGCCGCCGCCAGCGCGGCGGGCAGGGCGATCTCCCGCGGATGCCGGCCGATCGGCAGGGGCTCGCGGATCCCGGCGAGCTCGGCGGCATGGCGGTTGACGAGGGTGCGCAGGCTCTCCTCCGCCTCGCGCGCGACACGCGCCGCGCCGTCCGCCTCCCTGCGGGCGCCGCGTGCCTCGCGCACCGCGCTCACGACGAGCCCGGCGAGCAGTACGCCGCTCAGCCCGGTGAGCCCGAGCCCGAGGAACAGGTCGCGACGGAGATCCCTCGCGAGACCCTCGGACGTGGCGGCCGCCGCGAGGAACCGATCGTAGGCCTCGCCGACCAGGCGGGCCAAGGGCCGTCCGACTTCGTCGAGACGAGCGCGGACCGCGGCGTAGGCCGCCTCGTCGCCCGGTTCCAGGGCCAGGAGGTCGGGCTCCAGGTCGAGCAGGCGCCGCTCGACCTCGCGCGCGAGGTCGGCCAACGCCGGATCGGCCATCAGCCGCGCGCCGTCCGGCTCCCGGGCGAGACGCTGCATCGCGAGCACGAGGACGTCGACCTGCTCGAGGAAGCTGTCGCGGTCCGGTTCACCGCGCGCGGCGAACCGCTCGAGGATCGAAGCGAACCGCAGCAGCTGAGCCTCGGTCCGGCTGGCGAACCAACCCGAACGCAGGCCCCCCTCGAGCTCGAAGGCGTGCTGGTCGCGCAGCCGTCCGCGCCCGGCGAGGGGCGCCGCCAGGAAACACGAGGC
>JBBIIE010000066.1:0-17210 GCA_037446605.1 Geminicoccaceae bacterium
ATGTGCCGCTTCCGCCGACGCTGCCTGGATTCCCGCTACACGACGCTCAACCTCGTGGTGCCGAACGTGCTGCAGGGCGGGCTCGGCGGCCTCCTGCCGGTGCTCCGGCCGGCCGCCCGGGCGCTCCTGCGCGGCGACCGCTCGCTGCAGAGCCTGCTGTTCGCCAACCGCCCGGCCATCGACGCCGCCCTGGCGGCGCTCGGTCGCTTCCACCCCGACGTGCTGCTGGTCGATTCGGTCCGCCTGTTCGACCTCGTCCTGGCCGTTCGCGCGGCCTTCCCGGGCCTGCGGATCGTCCTCGACATGGACGATCTCCTGTCCCGGCGCATGGCCGCCTGGCAGGCGGTCGGCCAGGGCGTCGGCCTCGGCTACCTGCAGGACAAGGTGCCCGGCTGGGTCGGGCCGCTGCTCGGCCTGGATGCGATCGCCCGGCGGATCGTCGCCCACGAGGGGGCGGCGCTGGCGCGCGAGGAGATCGAGCTGTGCGGCCGGGTCGACACGGTCGTGCTGATCTCCGACCAGGAGGCCGGGCTGCTCGACGCCCAGCTCGCCGACCGACCCGAGATCGTGCCGCCCACGGTGGCCGCGATCGGTCCGCCCTGGCGCGCCGAGCGCGAGCCGGCGGCGCTCGAGGGGCCGCTGCGCTTCGTCTTCGTGGGCAGCGACCGGCTGCTGCAGAACCGCGCCACCATCGACCACCTGATCGGCCTCTGGCGGGAGCTGCGGCCGCGCACCCCGCTCGTCGTCTACGGTGAGCAGTCGCGCCGGCTGCACGATCTGCCGCCCGGCGTCGAGCTGCGCGGCTGGGCCTCCGACCTCGCTGAAGTCTACGACGGCCGGTCGATCCTCCTGGCCCCGGCCTTCGTGCGCGGTGGGGTGAAGACCAAGATCCTGGAGGCGCTGGCGTACGGTTGCCCGACCCTGGCCAACGCCACGGCCTACGAGGGCATCGTCGCGAGCCCGCCGGCGCTCGGCTTCGAGAGCCCCGACCTGCCCCGCCTCCTGGCCGAGCCCGAGGCGTTCCGGGCCGGGCTCGTCGCCCAGACGCGCGAGCTGCGGCAGGCGGTCGCACGCCGCTTCGCCGAGCCGCTCGTGATCGACGCGCTCGACCGCCTGCTCGACCCGCGACCGGCGTTCCACCTCGTGCCGCAGTCGGCCTGAGCGGGCCGGGGAACGGGCGCGGCCGGGCTCGCGCCGGGGGGGACCGGAGGGTCCGCTCAGCCGCGCCAGAACATCGGGGTGAAGAGCACGAGGACGGTGAACAGCTCGAGCCGGCCGAGCAGCATCGCCACCGAGAGGACCCACTTGGCGGCGTCGGGCAGGTCGCCGAAATGGCCCGCCGGACCGATGATCGGGCCGAGACCCGGCCCGACGTTGGCGAGCGCGGTCACCGAGGCGGACATGGCGGTCAGGTAGTCGAGCCCGAGCGCCGCCAGCGCGCCCGCCACGACGGTGAAGGAGAGTGCGAACAGGAAGAAGAACGCCATGACAGAGACCGCGGTCTCCTCGGCGATCGCCCGACCGTTGAAGGTCATGCGATAGACGCCGCTCGGCTGGACCAGTCGGTGGACCTGCATGCGTGCGACCTGGTACAGGACCACGAAGCGGAAGATCTTGATGCCGCCGGTCGTCGACCCGGTGCAGCCGCCGACGCACTTGAGGAAGAAGAGGAGGATGATGGGGAAGGTGCCCCACTGGCCGTAGTCGGTGGAGGCGTAGCCCGTGCCGGTCATGATCGAGGTCGCGGTGAAGGCGGCCGAGCGCAACGCCTCGAGCGGACCGCCGTCGTGCACCCGGACGAGCCAGGCGGCGAGCAGGAGCGTGGCACAGGCCAGTACGGCCAGGTACCAGCGCACCTGCACGTCGCGCCAGAGCAGGACCGGGCGGCCGCGCAGGGCCTGCAGGTAGAGCACGAACGGGATCCCGCCCGCGGCCATGAACAGCACCGCCGCCCATTCGATCGCGGGGCTCGCGAAATGGCCGATCGAGGCGTCCGAGGTGGAGAAGCCGCCGGTCGCGACCGTGGTCATGGCGTGCACCGACGCCTCGAACAGGCTCATGCCCAAGGACCAGTAGGCGAGCAGGCAGGCGAGGGTGAGCAGCAGGTAGAGCCCGCCGATCGCCGAGGCGATCTGGGCACTGCGCGGCAACGCCTTCTCCGATCGGTCGGAGCTCTCGCTGCGGAACAGCTGCATGCCGCCGACGCTGAGGACCGGCAGGATGGCGACCGCCGTCACGATGATGCCGATGCCGCCGAGCCACTGCAGGATGCCGCGCCAAAGGAGGATCCCGGGCGGCCCCGAATCGAGCCCGGTCATCACCGTCGAGCCGGTCGTGGTGATCCCCGAGACCGCCTCGAACACCGCATCCGCGAGGCTCAGCCCGAGGCCCGAGAGGGCGAGCGGCACCGCCGAGAAGGCCGAGAGCGCGGTCCACACCATGGTGGTCAAGAGGAACACCTGGCGGGTCGTGAGCGCCTCGAAGCCGGCCCCGCGATTGGCGAGCGCGAGGGTGGCACCGATGAACGCGGTGAGCGCCGCCGATGCCAGGAAGACCTCCCAGTCGGGGTGGCCGACCGAGAGATCGGCCAGCATCGGCACGAGCATGGCGAGCGCCAGCGCGAGCAGCAGCAGGCCGGTCACGAGGAGGAGCGGCGCCAGCCCCGGCCCGGCGACCGCCAGGGGTCGGAGCCGCACCCGCCGGCGCACCGACGCCACCGCCATCTTAGCCGCCCTCTTGCCATGCCGCCGCCTCGCGGGCGCGCAGCTCGGCGCGGCGGACCTTGCCGGTCGCGGTCAGCGGCAGCGCCTCCACGAAGGCCACCTCGCGCGGATACTCGTGCGCGGCGAGCCGCTCCCTGACGAAGGCCTGGATCGCCGCGGCCAGCGCCGGATCGGCGACCACGCCGTCCTTCGGCACCACGAACGCCTTGACGCGCTCGCCGCGCACCGGATCGGGCACGCCGATCACCGCACAGAGCGCCACCGCCGGATGGCGCATCAGGCAGTCCTCGACCTCGGCCGGGCCGATCCGGTAGCCGGCCGAGGCAATGAGGTCGTCCTCGCGGCCGAGATAGGTCAGATAGCCCTCGGCGTCGCAGCGGCCGGTGTCGCCGGTGACCAGCCACTCGCCGCGGAACCGGGCGGCGGTCGCCTCGGGCTGGCCGAAATATCCGAGGAACATCACCGGATCCGGGCGGCGCACGGCGATCACCCCGACCTCGCCCGCGGGCAGCGGCTCCCCGTCCGGGCCGATGACCGCCACCTCGTGGCCGGGCACCGGCTGGCCCATCGAGCCCGGCCGCGGCGGGAGGAGCGCGCGGCAGGAGGCGACCACCAGATTGGCCTCGGTCTGGCCGTAGAACTCGTTGACCGCGCAGCCGAACGCCGCCTCGGCCCAGAGCCGGGTCTCCTCGCCGAGCCGCTCGCCGCCGGTGCCGATCGAGCGCAGCCGCACGCCGGCCTCGAGCGGCCGGGCGTCGGCCCGACGCAGGAGGCGGAGCGCGGTCGGCGGCATGAACACGTTGCGCACGCCGTGCCGCGCCATGAAGGCGAGCGCCGCCTCGGGCTCGAACCGGGCGGCGCGGCCGGCGACCACCGGCACGCCGAACCAGAGCGAGGGCAGGAGCACGTCGAGCAGCCCGCCGATCCAGGCCCAGTCCGCCGGCGTCCAGAACCGGTCGCCCGGCTGCGGGAAGAGCTCCTGCGGCAGCTGCACGCCCGGCAGATGGCCGAGCAGCACCCGATGTGCGTGCAGCGCGCCCTTGGGCTGGCCGGTCGTGCCCGAGGTGTAGATCAGGAGCGCCGGGTCCTCGGCCAGCGTGTCGACGGTCGGATCGGTCTCGGCGGCACGCTCGAGCCCGGCCCGGAACGAGGCCGCGGGCGGCGGCGCGTCGTCGATCGACCACAGCCGGGTGAGCTCCGGCAGCTCGCCCAGGAGCGGGGCGACGCGATCGATCCCGGCGGCATCGCTCACCAGCGCCCGGGCGCCGCTGTCGGCCAGACGGAAGCGCAGGGCGTCCGGCCCGAAGGCGCCGAACAGCGGCAGCGCCACCGCGCCCAGCCGGTAGGCCGCCAGGTGCACGAGCAGCGTCTCGACCCGCTGGCCGAGCAGGATGGCGATGCGGTCGCCCCGGCCGAGGCCGGCCGCGGCCATGAGGTTGGCGGCGCGCAGCGAGAGCCGGCGCAGCAGGGCGAAGCTCCACGCCCGGGCGGCGCCCGAGGCGGTCTCCTCGATCAACGCGGTCGCCTCGGGGCGCGTGGCGGCGTGCCGGTCGACGCAGCCGCGGGCGATGTTGAACCGCTCCGGCAGGTTCCAGCGGAACCCGGCGCGGATCTCGGCGAGCGTCCGACCCTCGGGCAGCATGGATGGCTCCGGCGACGGCCTCCCGGCCGTCCTCTAGCACGCGGTTGACGAACTGTTTACCGACGTTGCCTAGCGTGGCAGCAGGACGGGTGGGCGAGCGGGGAGCGGTGGCGCATGCGACGGGCCTTGATCACCGGGATCACCGGCCAGGACGGAGCGTACCTGGCCGAGCTGCTGCTCGCCAAGGGCTACAGGGTGCACGGCGTCAAGCGCCGCTCGAGTTCCTTCAACACCGGCCGGATCGACCATCTCTACGCCGATCCGCACGAGCCGGCGGCGCGCTTCAAGCTGCACTATGGTGACCTGACGGATGCCACCAACCTGATCCGTATCGTCCAGGAGGTCCAGCCGGACGAGATCTACAACCTGGCCGCCCAGAGCCACGTCAAGGTGAGCTTCGAGACCGCCGAGTACACCGCCAATGCCGACGGCATCGGCACGCTCCGGCTGCTCGAAGCGATCCGCATCCTCGGCCTCGAGAAGCGTACCCGCTTCTACCAGGCCTCGACCAGCGAACTGTACGGCGCCTCGCCGCCGCCGCAGAACGAGGAGACGCCGTTCCGCCCGCAGAGCCCCTACGCCTCGGCCAAGCTCTACGCCTACTGGATCACCCGCAACTACCGCGAGGGCTACGGCCTGTTCGCCTCGAACGGCATCCTGTTCAACCACGAGAGCCCACTGCGCGGCGAGACCTTCGTCACCCGCAAGGTCACCCGCGGTGTCGCCGCGATCGCCCTCGGGCTGCAGGACCGGCTCTGGGTCGGCAACCTCGAGGCCCGGCGCGACTGGGGCCACGCCCGCGACTTCGTCGAGGGGATGTGGCGCATCCTCCAGCACCCCGAGCCGGACGACTGGGTGCTGGCGACCGGCGAGGCGCACACGGTGCGCGAGCTCGTCGAGCGGGCCTTCGCCGAGGTCGGGACGGAGATCGCCTGGCGCGGCCGGGGCGTCGAGGAGACCGGGGTCGACCGCCGCTCCGGGCGGGTCCTGGTCGAGGTCGACCCGCGCTACTTCCGCCCGCTCGAGGTGCACCATCTGCAGGGCGATCCGGGCAAGGCGCGGGCGAAGCTCGGCTGGCGCCACCGCGTCGGCTTCGGCGAACTCGTGGCGGAGATGGTCAAGGCCGATCTGGTGGCGGTCGAGCGCGAGGCGCGCGGGCTCGGCCGGCAGCTCGATCGGGCCGCCGAATGACCGGGCCGCCGGCCGTGCCCTTCCCGCTCGAGGGCAGGCGGGTTTTCGTGGCCGGCCATCGCGGCATGGTCGGCAAGGCGCTCCTGCGCCGCCTCGCCCGCGAGCCGGTCGAGGTCCTGACGGCGGACCGCGCGGAACTCGATCTGACCTCTCAGGCGGCGGTCGAGGCCTGGTTCGCGGCGCACCGCCCCGAGGTCGTCGTCCTGGCCGCCGCCAAGGTCGGCGGGATCCTCGCCAACGCCAGCTTCCCGGTCGACTTCCTGGAGCAGAACCTCCTGATCGAGGTGAACACGATCCGCGCCGCCTTCCGCTCGGGCGTGCGGAAGCTCCTCTTCCTCGGCTCCTCCTGCATCTATCCCAAGCACGCCCCGCAGCCGATCCCCGAGGAAGCGCTGCTCACCGGGCCGCTCGAGCCGACCAACGAGTGGTACGCGATCGCCAAGATCGCCGGGCTCGAGCTCTGTCGCGCCTATCGCCGCCAGTACGGCGCCGACTTCATCGCCGCCATGCCGACCAACCTCTACGGGCCGGGCGACAACTGGGACCTCGCCTCGAGCCACGTGGTGGCGGCCCTGATCCGCAAGGCGCACGAGGCCAGGGAGGCGGGTGCCGCGGAGCTCGAGGTCTGGGGCAGCGGCACGCCCCTGCGCGAGTTCCTGCTGGTCGACGACCTCGCCGACGCCTGCCTGTTCCTGCTGCGCCACTACGGTGAGGAGGCACCGATCAACGTCGGATCCGGGGAGGAGGTGTCGATCCGCGACCTGGCCGGGCTCGTCTGCGAGGTCGTGGGCTTCCGCGGCCGGCTCCGCTTCGACCCGTCCAAGCCCGACGGTACGCCCAGGAAGCGGCTCGACACGAGCCGCCTCGAGGCGCTCGGCTGGCGTGCGCGCACGCCGCTGCGCGAGGGGCTGGTGCGCGCCCATGCGGCGTTCCTCGCCGAGACCGGCCGCACGCCACCCGGCGACCGCGACCCCCTGCCGCTGCGGCACCCTGCCGGTTGATCGGAACCGCGCGCGGGCCGATGCTCGGTCGAACGGGACCGACGGGGAGCGCCGCCGTGATCGACTACGAGGCCCGGTTCGCGGGATCCGTGCAGCGGGTGCGCGAGGAGGGGCGCTATCGCGTCTTCGCCGAGCTGGAGCGCATCGCCGGCCGCTTCCCGACGGCACTCCTGCATGCGGGCGGCACCACCCGCGAGATCACGGTCTGGTGCTCCAACGACTATCTGGGCATGGGCCAGCATCCGGCCGTGCTCGAGGGCGGTGCGGCGGCGCTCCGCCGCTACGGCGCCGGCGCCGGCGGCACCCGCAACATCTCCGGGACCACGCATCTGCACGTCGAGCTCGAGCGCGCGCTCGCCGAGCTGCACGGCAAGCCGGCGGCGCTCCTCTTCACCTCGGGCTACGTCGCCAACGAGGCCGCGCTCTCGACCCTCGGCCGGCTGCTGCCCGGCTGCCTGATCCTGTCCGACGAGAAGAACCACGCCTCGATGATCGCCGGGATCCGCGCCTCGGGCTGCGAGAAGGCGATCTTCCGACACAACGACCTCGACCATCTCGAAGCCTTGCTGGCCGCCCAGCCGCGCGAGCGGCCGAAGCTCGTGGCCTTCGAGGGCGTCTACTCGATGGACGGCGACTTCGGTCCGATCGAGGCGGTCTGCGACCTGGCCGACCGCTACGGCGCCATGACCTATCTCGACGAGGTGCACGCGGTCGGCCTCTACGGGCCCAAGGGCGGGGGAATCGCCGACCGCGACCGCGTCGCCGAGCGGGTCACCGTCATCCAGGGCACGCTCGCCAAGGCGACGGGCTGCATGGGCGGCTACGTGGCGGGCTCGGCGGCGCTCGTGGATGCGATCCGCAGCCACGCCTCGGGCTTCATCTTCACGAGCTCTCTGGCCCCGGCCGTGGTGGGCGCGGCACTCGCCGCGCTCCGCGTGCTCATGGGCGAGGAGGGGTCGGCGCTGCGCGCCCGTCACCAGGAGCGGGCGGCCGCGCTCAAGGCCCGGCTGCGCGCCGCGGGCCTCCCGGTCATGCCCTCGCCCTCGCACATCGTGCCGGTGATGGTCGGCGACCCGGTCGCCTGCAAGGCCGCCTCCGACCGGCTCCTCGACGCCTTCGCGATCTACATCCAGCCGATCAACTACCCGACCGTGCCCAAGGGCACGGAACGGCTGCGGATCACACCCTCGCCGCTCCACGACGATCGGCTGATGGACGCGCTCGTCGACGCCCTCCTGCAGGTTCTGCCGGAGCGCGCGCTCGTGCGCGCCGCCTGACCGTCACGCGCCCGTCACCGAGCCCCGCCAAGCCTCCCGCGCACGGACGCGGGAGGAAGGACGGATGCGGCGCGCTGGCGTTGTTGCGGTTTCGCTACTCGGCTTCGGCCTGGGCTCGCCGACGCTCGCCCAGCCGGTGATCGAGCTCCACGCGAGTGAGGATCCACAGCTCCGCCTCGGCAGCGTCGCCTTCGAGGGTGGCAGGACCCCGGAGCTCTTCGTCGGCATCGGCTCGGCCGCCTTCCGTCGACCCGATGCCCCCGACGGCGTGTTCGTGACGGTCTCCGACCGCGGGCCGAACTTCCCCTGCGGCGAAGCGGAGGAGATCGCGGGCGTCGACGGCGCGCAACTCTGCGCCGGCAGCAAGGGCGGCCGCATCTACCCGCTGCCCGACTACAGCCCGACGATCTACCGGATCGAGGTGAAGGAGGGCGGCTTCCGCATCCTCCAGGCCATCCCGATCGGCGATCGCGAAGGCCGCCCCGTCACGGGCCTGCCCAACCCGCTCACCAGGGCCAAGACCGAGACCCCGGTCGACCCGAGTGGGCGCAGGCTCGAGCCGCGGGCTTCGGCGATCGACGCCGAGGGGATCGTCGAGCTCGCCGACGGGACGTTCTGGATCGGTGAGGAGAACGCGACCTCGATCCTCCAGGTCGCAGCCGACGGGAAGGTCGTGCGGCGGCTCGTCCCGGCCGGCAGCGAGGGCGACTTCGCCCATGCCGGCTACCCGGTCGAGGGCAAGCTCCCCGCCATTCTCGCCAAGCGTCAGCTCAACCGCGGCATCGAATCGATGGCGGTGAGCCCGGACGAGCGCTTCCTTTGGTTCATGCTGCAGAACCCGCTCGCCAACCCCGACGCCAAGGCCTACCAGGCCGCGCGCAACACGCGCCTGTTCCGCTACGACCGGGTCGAGGACCGGCTCGTGGGCGAATATGTCTACGAGCTCACGCCGATGGCCGAGTTCGCGGGCGAGCAGGGCAAGGCGCAGAGCACGGCGCGGGTTTCCGAGCTGACCGCCCTGGACGCGGATCGCTTCCTCGTGGTCGACCGCACCGAGCGGACGACCAAGATCGTCCTGATCGACACGCGCGGTGCGACGAACATCCTGGGCTCGAAGTGGGACGATCCGGCGGCCGCCCCCTCGCTCGAGCAGATCTCCCTCGCCGCGGCCGGGATCGTGCCCGTCGGCAAGAGGCTCGTCCTCGATTCGGGCGCCCACCCCGAGCTGCCGGTCAAGATCGAGGGCGTGGCGCTCTTCGCCGACGGTTCGTTGATGCTGATCAACGACGACGATTTCGGGATCCAAGGCCGCCGGACGGTGATCGCCCGCGTGCGCGGGCTCGAGCTCCGCTGAGCGAGGGGCCGGGGGCGGGTACTCGGGCCCGCCGCCCGGCTCAGGCGGCGGCGCGTTCGGGGAACAGCGAAAGGAGCCCAGCCTCGTTCGCCGGACAGACGCCGCGTTCGGTCACGAAGGCGGTGACCAGCCGCGCCGGGGTGACGTCGAACGCCCAGTTGCGCGCCGGGCTCGCTTCGGGGACGATTCGCACGGTTTCGATTCGGCCGTCGCGGGTGCGGCCGCTCACGAACGCGAGCTCTTCCCCCGACCGCTCCTCGATCGGGATCGAAGCACCGTCGCGGAGACACCAATCGATCGTGCTCGACGGCAGCGCCACGTAGAACGGCACGTCGTTGTCGAAAGCCGCCAAGGCCTTGAGATAGGTGCCGATCTTGTTGGCGACGTCGCCGTTGCGGGCGACCCGGTCGGTGCCGACGATGCAAAGGTCGACCATCCCCTGCCGCATGAGGTGGCCACCCAGGTTGTCGGCGATCACGGTGTGCGGCACGCCCTCCTGGCCGAGCTCGAAGGCGGTGATCGCCGCACCCTGGTTGCGTGGCCGGGTCTCGTCGACCCAGACGTGCACGGGGATCCCCCGGCGGTGCGCGAGATAGATCGGCGCGGTCGCGGTGCCCCAGTCGATCGTCGCGAGCCACCCGGCGTTGCAGTGCGTGAGCACGTTGACCGGCTCGCCCGGAGGCTTGCGCCGCGCCGCCGCCTCGATCAGCGGCAGGCCGCGCTCGCCGATCGCCCGGCAGATCGCCACGTCCTCCTCGCAGATCGCCGCCGCCTCGGCATAGGCGCGCTCCTCCCGGAGCGCCGCCGGCAGGGGGGCCAGCGCGGCACGCATGCGCTCCAACGCCCAGCGCAGATTGACCGCGGTCGGCCGGGTCGCGGCGAGGGCGGCGCAGGCACGCTCGAGCGCCGCGTCCGAGGCATGCGCGCGCATCGCGAGCGCCACCCCGTAGGCGGCGATCGCGCCGATCAGGGGTGCGCCGCGGATCCGCATCGCCGAGATCGCCTCGGCCGCGTCCTCCAACCGGTGCAGCGCGATCTCCGGCAGCTCGTGCGGCAGCGCGGTCTGATCGAAGGTCAGCACCGTGCGCCGGTCGGCTGCGACCCGCACGGTGCGGCGCTGCTCACCGCCGACTCGCATGCGACCACCTCCCGTTGCAAAGGAACGAAGTTTCCTGTTGCGCTGTTCTAATTCCCAGTATAGGACAGAGCAGCTTCCGCTTGGGAGAGATCGCCATGCGCCCGGTGCTGCGTCGCGGCGTGAGCGGCCACGAGGTCGCGCGCCTCCAGGACCTGCTCGACAAGGCCGGCTTCCCGCTCGGGCGGATCGACGGCCGCTTCGGGGCCGCCACCGAGGCGGCGCTGACCGGCTTCCAGCGCGCCCACGGCCTGCTCGCCGACGGGATCTGCGGGCCGGTCACCTGGGCGGCACTGCTCGACGGTCGGCCTGGCCGGCCGTTCGCGGTCCTGCACCGCGTCGACCTCGAGTTCGTCGCCCAGCTCTTCCCGTACACCGCCCTCGATCCCATCGCCCGCAACCTGCCGCACGTCGTGGCCGGCCTCGAGGCCTTCGATCTCGTCGACAAGCCCATGGTGCTCGCGGCGCTCGCCACCATCCGCGCCGAGAGCGAGAGCTTCGAGCCGGTCGAGGAGGCGGTCTCGCGCTTCAACACCTCGCCCGCCGGCCCGCCCTTCGACCTCTACGACCACCGCGCCGATCTCGGCAACGACGGCCCGCCGGACGGCGCCCGCTTCAGGGGGCGCGGCTTCGTCCAGCTCACCGGCCGCACCAACTACGAGGAGGCGAGCCGCCGGCTCGGGCTCGGCGACGAGCTCGTGCGCGAGCCCGAGCGGGCCAACGAGCCGGCCACCGCCGGACTCGTCCTCGGCTGGTTCCTGGCCGAGCGGCGGCTGCCCATCAAGGAGGCGCTGCTCGAAGGCGACCTGCGCCGCGCCCGCCGGCTGGTCAACGGCGGCCTGCACGGCTTCGAGCGGTTCCGCGACGCCTTCCGGCGCGGCGAGCGGCTGATCTCCGATCCCGTCTGGTCGGTCCGGTCGGAGCGCTGGGCCACCGTCTGAGGGTGGTCTCAGCGCGGCCGGCGCGGCGGCAGGATCTCGACCCGCTCGGGGTCGACCTCGACCGTCCGCTCGACCCGCTCGATCCGGAGGTCGACGCCGTCGAGCGGGTCGCGGCCGCGGCCGCCGAGCCAGCGTGCGAGGACGCCGGCCGCGAGCGCCACGGGGAGGACCAGGAGGAAGACCGCGCCCACGACGAGGGCCAGGGCGACCGCCAGGGAGACCCCCACCGCGAGCGCCAGCATCCCGCGCCAGCCGAGCAGGGCGAGCAGCGCCCGGGGCGTGCCGCCCACCACCGTGATGCGCTCGAAGCGACCGTGCATGCGTCCCTCCGAGGTCTCATGTGGCGCGGCGGGCGCCGCCGTCCAGGGCGGGCGCGGCACCGTGCCGCTCGCGGGTCGCGGTGAAGCGGACCTTCGGGAAGTCCTCCTGGACCCGGCCGAGGTCCCAGGCGTTGCGGGCGAGGTAGACCGGCTCGCCGTCGCGGTCGCGGCCGATCGAGCCGCGCTTGGCTAGGAGGAGCCGCTCGAGCTCCTTCGGATCCTCGGCGGCGCACCAGCGCGCGGTCACGTAGGGCGCCGGCTCGAGCTCGATCGGCAGGCCGTACTCGGCCGCGAGCCGGGCCTTGAGGACGTCGAGCTGGAGCTCGCCGATCACGCCCACGATCCATTCCGCGCCGAGCTCCGGGCGGAACACCCGGACCACGCCCTCCTCCGCCATGTCCTCGAGCGCCTTCCTGAGGTGCTTGGCGCGCATCGGATCGCCGAGCCGCACGCGCATCAGGATCTCCGGCGCGAAGTCGGGCAGGCCCGTGAAGGCCACGGGCTCGCCCTCGCTCAGGCTGTCGCCGACCCGGAGCTGGCCGTGGTTGGGCAGGCCCACGATGTCGCCCGCATAGGCTTCCTCGACAAGTGCCCGGTCCTTGGCGAGGAAGAAGATCGGAGCTGCCGTGCCGACCGCCTTGCGGTCACGCGCCGCGAGCAGCCGCATGCCGCGCTGGAAGCGGCCCGAGCACAGCCGCACGAACGCCACCCGGTCGCGGTGCCTCGGGTCCATGTTGGCCTGGACCTTGAAGACGAAGCCCGTGACCTGCGGCTCGCCGGGCTCGACGGCGCGCTCGGTCGCCGGCTGCGCCCGTGGCGGCGGGGCGAGCGCCGCGAGCGCGTCGAGCAGCGCGCGCACGCCGAAGCTGCGCAGCGCGCTGCCGAAGAAGACCGGGGTCAGGTGCCCCTGGCGGTAGGCCTCGAGGTCGAGACGCGGCAGCGCGCCGTCGACGAGCTCGAGCTGCTCGTCGAGCGCCTGCAGGAGCTCGGCCGGCACCCGCTCCAGGAGCTCGGCCGAGCCGCGCTCCAGCCGCCGCTCGGGCACCGGGCCAACGTCCGGGTCGAGCAGGAGGAGGGTCCCGGCGCCGCGCTCGGCCACGCCGCGGAACCCCTGGCCCATGCCGAGCGGCCAGACCATCGGCGCCACGTCCAGCGCCAGCCGGTCGTGGATCTCGTCGAGGAGCTCCAGCGGGTCCTTCGCCTCGCGGTCCATCTTGTTGACGAAGGTCATGATCGGCACGTCGCGCAGACGGCAGACTTCGAACAGCTTCAAGGTCTGCGCCTCGATGCCCTTGGCCGCGTCCAGCACCATGATCGCCGAATCGACGGCGGTGAGCGTGCGGTAGGTGTCCTCGGAGAAGTCCTCGTGGCCGGGGGTATCAAGGAGGTTGATGACGCAGCCGGCGTGCTCGAAGGTCATGGCCGAGGTCGTGACCGAGATGCCGCGCTGCTGCTCGATCGCCATCCAGTCCGACCGCGCCCGCCGCCGTTCGCCCTTGGCCTTGACCTCGCCCGCCAGATGGATGGCGCCGCCCAGGAGCAGGAGCTTCTCGGTGAGCGTGGTCTTGCCGGCGTCGGGGTGCGAGATGATGGCGAAGGTGCGGCGGCGCGCGGCCTCCGCCGCGACGGCGGGATCGATCAAGGCGGGCTCCCGGGAGCGGGGCAACGGGTCGCCCGGTAGATGGCGTCGCCCGTCAGACCCCGCAACCCGCCGCCGGGCCGCGGCTCGCTTCGGCGGCACGCGCGCCCGCGATCCGACCCAGGACGACAGCGGAAAGCAGGCCGTTGCCGGACAGATAGCCCGCCGCCCCGGGCCCGGAGACGCCGCGCGCCGCCCCACCGCCCGCGAAGAGACCAGCGATCGGCGAACCGTCCGGGCGCAGGACCCGCGCCTGCGGGTCGACCACGAGCCCGCCCTGGGTGTGGAACAGGGCACCCGTGACCTCGACCGCGCGGAAGGGGGGTGTGAGTGGGGCCGTGCCGGCGAAGCTGCGGCCGAAGCGGTCGGTGCCACCGGTCCGGGCGAGCTCCCCTACCTCGGCGAGCGTCTCCTCGAGCGCCGCGGCCGGCAGGCCGGTCGCCGCGGCGAGTGAGGCCGGGTCGGGTGCCGAGCGGATCGCGCCGGCTTCGAGCGCACGTCGATAATCCTCGAAGCCGAGCGCCAGACGGTGGCGGGTCTCGTCGAAGAGGATCCAGGCGACCCCGCCCGGGCGCACCCGGACGAGCGCCGCTTGTTCGGAATAGCCGCGGGTCTCGTCGGCGAAACGCCGCCCGGTCGCGTCGACTTGGATCCCGCCTTCCACGACGATCGCCCAGGTGATCAGGACCTCGTGCGGCACGGCGAGGCCGGCGTGGCCCTGATAGGCCCCGAGATCGGCGAGTGCCGCACCGAGTGCTTCCCCCCAGCGGAGCGCGTCGCCCTCGTTGCCGGCGTGGCCGTAACAGGGTGCCTCGGCCATTTCGGGGACGAACCGGCGGACGAGATCGGGCGCGCCACCGTAGCCGCAGCAGGCGAGCACGACCGCTCCCGCGCCGACGGTCTCGAGCCGCCCGTCACGGCGCTCGACCCGCAGGCCACGGACCCGGGCGATTCCACCTTCGGCCTTTCGTTCGACGAGGAGCGCGTCGACCCGCGCCTCGCAGACGAGGCCGGCGCCACGTTCCTCGACCGCTCGCAAGAGACCGCCCACGAGCTCGGCGCCGCTCCGGCCCGGTGGTGCGTGCATCCGCGGCCGGGAGTGGCCGGGATAGAGGAAGCCCTCGACGAGATCCAAGGGCAGGCCGAAGCGGTCGACGAGCCACTCGACCGTCGACCCCGCGGCCCGCGCCAATGTGTCGACGATCCGCCGGTCGGTCGCCCCGCCGTTCTTGGCGAGGATGTCGGCGGCAAACCGTTCGGGATCGTCCTCGATCCCGCGGGCCCGCTGGAAGCGCGTGCCGGCCGCGGGGATCATGCCCGAGGACATGGCGGTCGAGCCGCGCGGCACCCGGTCCCGCTCGAAGAGCCAGACCTCCGCCCCCGCTTCGCATGCGGCGAGCGCGGCCGTGAGCCCGCAGCCGCCCGCGCCGACGATCGCGACCTCGGTCTCGAGGTCGAAGCGGTCGGGTGGGTCGAGCAGGAGCCCGGTCACCTCGCCCCCACGCCTTCGAGAACCGCGAGGATCTCCGAACAGCGCGCCGTCTCGCTCACCGTGCGCAGCGAGGCGAGGGTGGCTTCGTGTGCCCCTTCCGAGAAGGCGGCGCAGCCGTCCTCGAGGAGGATCGTCCGGTACTCGCGGACGTGCGCGTCCCGCAGCGTGCTCGCGACCCCACCGTTCGTGACGATCCCGCCGATCAGGAGCGTGTCGATCCCGACCTTCTCGAGGACCCATTCGAGCCGGCTCATGTAGAAGGCCGAATAGGCCACCTTCTCGACCTCGAAATCGGCCGGCTGCAGCTCCTCGACGAGCCTTTGGCCCCAGCTCCCGGGCGCGAAGTCACCGGACCCGAGGAAGGGCCTGAGCCGGGCGAGGTGCGGGGCCACGAGCGGGGTCCCGCCCCTGCCGGGCACCAGGGTGAAGAGGGTCGCCACGACGACGCCACCCGCCCGTCGAACGGCGCGGGCCAGGGGTGCCAGACGGGCGGGCAGGGCCGCGGCCGCTTCCGAACGCACCCCGGCCCGGCCGTAGGCACCCTCGGGATGCAGGAAGTCGTTCTGCAGATCGACCAGGAGGAGTGCCGTGCGGTTCGGATCGAAGGGTTCCTTCACGCGCCGCCTCCGCGCCGGATCAGGAGATTGCCGAACCGGTCGACCTTCGCGACCATGCCGGGCTCCACGAGCACGGTCGCATCCGGCTGCTCGAGCACGGCCGGCCCGGCGATCGTGGCCCCGACCGGAAGCGCCAGCCGATCGAAGACCCGCGTCTCGAGCCAACGCCCCTCGAAGCGGACCGGCCGGACGCCGCGTGCCGCCCGCTCGATCGAGGCGTCCGGGCCGGGTGCGAGGATCGCCGGATCGAGCCGCGGCCGCTCGCCGATCGAAGCGAGCCTGAGATTGAGCAAGCGGACCGGCACGCCCGCGAGCGGACGGCCGAAGGCCGCCCGGTAGGCGGTCTCGAAGGCCGCGTGCAGCCGGTCCCGGTCGAGGCCCGTGCGGCCGTTCACGAGCTCGAGCTCGCTCGAAAGCGGCACGGCCACCGTGTGCGTCTGGCCCTGGTAGAGCATGTCGGCCTCGAGCGCGAACCGCGTCCGCGTCAGGCTCCCGCGCGCCTGGGCGAGCCGCTCGCGACCACACTCGACGAGCTCGGCCACCGCCGTGTCGAACGTGTCGAGGTCGAGCTGGGCGAGCGGGCGGTCGAGCGTGCGGACCTGGTCGTAGCGCCAGTCGGCGAGCACGCACCCGAGCGCCGAGGTGACCCCCGGGAAGCGCGGGACGAGGGCCGCCTCGAGCCCGACCTGGCGGACCAGCGCGCCTACGTGGAGGGCGCCACCGCCGCCGTAAGGCACGGCGACGAGCCGCTTCGGGTCGTGGCCGCGTTCGATCGAAACGAGCCGGATCGCTCCGGCCATCCGCGCGTTGGCCACCGCGAGGATCGCCTCGGCGGCGGCGAACGGGTCGAGCCCGAGCGGCCGGCCCACCCATCGGCCGATCGCCTCGCGCGCCGCGTCGACGTCGAGCCGCCGCAGCTTGCCGCCGATCGGCCGCTCCGGGTCGATCCGGCCGAGCAGGAGGTTGGCGTCGGTGACGGTCGGCCGCTCGCCGCCCGCGGCGTAGCAGGCGGGTCCCGGCACGGCGCCCGCACTCTCGGGCCCGACCTGCAGAAGGCCGCCCGCATCGACCCGGGCGATCGAGCCGCCGCCCGCGCCGATCGTCGCGATCTCGATCATGGGCGCGCGCACGACGAGGCCGAAGTCGAGCGCGGTCTGCGCGGCCAGCGTCGGCGCGCCGTCGCGCACGAGGGCGACGTCGAAGCTCGTCCCGCCCATGTCGCAGGTCACGAGATCGCGGAACCCGGCCGCCTCGGCGATCCGCACCGCCGCCACGACGCCGGCCGCGGGTCCGCTCAGGATCGTGTGCACGGGTCGCAGTCGGGCATCGGCGGCACTCGCGAGCCCACCGTTCGACTGCACGATCGAAAGCGGTGCGCGAACCCCGCGCCGGTCGAGCTCGCGCTCCAGCACCTCGAGGTAGCTGCCCACGACGGGTTGCAGGCAGGCGTTCAGGACCGTCGTCGAGGTCCGCTCGAACTCGCGGATCTCGGGCAGGATCTCGTGGCTCGTCGTGACGAAGGCGGGTTCGCGCCAGATCGCGCGGACGATCTCGGCCGCACGGCGCTCGTTGGTCGGGTTCGCGTAAGCGTTGAGGAAGACGATCGCGACCGCCCGGCAGCCGAGCTCCAGGAGCCGACGCGCCGCCGCGGCCACCTCCTCGGGGTCGATCGGCTCGCGGATATCACCCGAGGCCAGCGTCCGTTCGCCGACCTCGAGGCGCCGGTCGCGCGGCACGATCGGCGTGAAGGTCCCCCAGAGCCCCCAGGTCCAGGGCCGGTCGCGCCGGCGCATCTCGAGCACGTCGCGGAAGCCCCGGGTCGTGAGGACCCCGGTCGGTGCCACCTTGCGCTCGAGCACGGCGTTCGTGCCGACCGTC
>JBBIIE010000067.1:0-17064 GCA_037446605.1 Geminicoccaceae bacterium
CGGCCGGCGGCGGCGCCGGCCCGCCCCGAGCCGCCGCAGGAGCTCGAGGGCCTCCTGCCGCTGCTGGCCGCGAGGTTGCGCGAGGGCGTGCCGCGCGAGCGGCTGGCGCGGGCGATCGCGGCGGTGCCGGCGCAGCCCGTGTGCGATCCCGAGATCGAGCTGCGCACGCTCACGGTGGCCGTGACCCCGACCCGGGATACGGGCGGGCGCGCGTTCGCCGGCGGCCGGTTCGTGCTGGTGGCCCGGGGCGTGGCCGCCAAGAGCCCGACCGGACGCACCGAGACCTGGTTCGACCCGGCCCAGCCGGTGCAGCTCTCGATCCGCCAGGCCGGCCACGAGCCGCGTCTGGCGAGCGGTGTGCTGCCGCTGGTCGAGGCGCTGGTCCTGGAGCGCCGCGAGTACCGCTTCACCTCCCGCCCGACCGAGCGGCGCGGCACGATCGAGGTGAGCCTGCAGGTCTGCGACTATCCCTGATCCGGCAGCTCCAGGCGGAGCTGGCGCGGATCCTCGCCCTCGCCCGTGACGGCCACGCCCAGGCCCAGGAGCCGCACCGGCTCGTCCGGCGGGCCGGCCTCGAGCAGCAGCCGACGGGCCAGCGCCAGGAGCTCGCGCGCGTCCGCCGGCGGCCGTCCGAGGGTGAGCGAGCGGGTCCGCACCCGGAACCGCGCATCCTTGATCTTGAGGGTCACGGTGCGGCCCTGGAAGCCGCTCCGCGCGAGCCGGCGGGCGAGCTCGCGGGCGAGCGGTGCGAGCTCCTCGAGCAGGGCCGCCGGACCGGCCAGATCGGTCTCGAAGGTGGTCTCGACGCTCACCGAGCGGCGCGGCCGGTCCGGCTCGACCGGACGGTCGTCGTGGCCGCGGGCGATCTCCCAGAAGTGCAGGCCGGCGCGCCCGAAACGGGCGACCAGATCGGCACGCGGGCGGGCCTGCAGATCGGCGCCGGTGACGATGCCCTGCGCGCGCAGCCGCGCCGCCGTCGCTGGTCCGATCCCGTGGAAGGCCTCGACCGGCAGGGTCGCGAGCAGCGCCGCGGCCCGCTCCGGCCGGAGCACCGTCAACCCGTCCGGCTTGTCGAGGCCGGAGGCGAGCTTGGCCAGGAACTTGTTGACCGAGACCCCGGCCGAGGCGGTGAGCCCGGTGGCGGCGCGGATCTCGGCCTTGAGGCGGCGCGCCACCTCCACCGCCGGCAGTGGTCCGGGCAGGGGCTCGGTGACGTCGAGATAGGCCTCGTCGAGCGAGAGCGGCTCGACCAGCGCCGACCAGCGGTCGAACACGGCGCGGATCCGCCGGCTCTCGGCCCGGTAGACCTCGAAGCGCGGCGGCACCACGACCAGCTCCGGGCAGAGCCGGCGCGCGAGGCCCATGGGGAGCGCCGAGCGCACGCCGAACGCGCGCGCCTCGTAGCTGGCGGTCGCCACGACGGCGCGCGGCCCGTTGCCGCCGACCGCGACCGGCCGGCCGCGCAGGCGCGGGTCGTCGCGCTGCTCGATCGCGGCGTAGAAGGCGTCCATGTCGACATGGACGATCTTGCGCAGCACGGGTCGGTCCCGGGCGGGAGAGCGGCCCGAGCATGTGGCCGCGATCCCACGGCCGGCAAGGGGCCGGCCCGGAGCGCGGTCACGCGGTTGTCCGAAGACTTGTCCAGAAGGGCTTCGAAAGACTACGATCCGCGCGGCGGGTCCTGGTCCCGGGGGCGAGGACCGGGCCCGCGCGGGCGAGGAGAGGACGGGTGGTGCGCTTGCGGGCGACGCTCGGAGGGGTCGTGCTGGCCGCGCTGCTGGCGGCGGGCCCCTCCGCACGGGCCGAGACACTCGAGGAGGCGCTGGTCGACGTCTATGTCGGCAATCCCGAGCTCGCGGCCGGACGGGCGCGGCTGCGCGCCGCCGACGAGCTCGTGCCGCAGGCGCTCGCCGGCTGGCGCCCGACGATCACCGCCGACACCGGGATCGAGGGTGTCACGGGGCAGTCGCGCTCGTCGGCCACGGGCGACCAGCTCGACATCGACCGGACGACGCGGCGGATCGGCGCGACGCTGCGCCAGAACCTCTACGCCGGCGGCGCCACCACCGCCTCGACCAGCCGGGCCGAGAACCTGGTCCGGGCCGAGCGGGCCAACCTGCTGGCGCTCGAGCAGCGCGTGCTGCTCGACGGCATCGACGCCTACACCGCGGTCTGGCGCGACCGTGCCGTGCTCGACCTCGCGCTCAACAACGAGCAGCGCCTGCGCCGTCAGCTCCAGGCCACGCGGGACCGCTTCCAGGTGGGCGAGGTGGCACGCACCGACGTCGCCCAGGCCGAGGCGCGGCTGTCGCGGGCGCGCGCCGATGTGGAAGCCGCCAAGGCCAACCTCGCCGGCTCGGCCGCGTTCTACGAGCGCGTCATCGGCCGCGAGCCGGGTCGGCTCGCCAAGCCCACCCGGCTCGCCGCCCTGCCCCGCTCGCTCGCCGAGGCGCGCACCATCGCCGCGCAGAACCCGACCGTGATCGCGACCACCTTCAGCCTCGCCGCGGCGCAGGACGATGTCGACGTCTCGTTCGCGGCGCTGCTGCCGAGCGTCGACCTGCTGGCGCGCGCCGAGCGGGTCGAGGAGCCGCAATCGACCCTGAGCTGGCAGCGCAACGCCTCGCTCGGCGTGTCGCTGACCGTGCCCCTCTACCAGGGCGGTGCCGAGTACGCCCGGGTGCGCGCCGCGCGGCAGACGGTCGAGGCCCGGCGCAACGAGCTCGACAACGCGCATCGCACCGTCCAGCAGCAGGTCGCCGCGGCCTGGGACCGGCTGCTCGCCGCGACCGCCGCGATCGTCGCCCTGCGCGCCGAGGTGCGCGCCAACGACATCGCGCTGCAGGGGGTCCAGGAGGAGAACCTCGTGGGCGCCCGCACCGTGCTCGACGTGCTCGACGCCGAGCAGGAGCTGTTCAACTCGAGGGTCAACCTGGTGCGCGCCGAGCGCGAGGAGATCCTGGCCTCCTTCCAGCTCAAGACGGCGATCGGCGAGCTGACCACCGAGGGGCTCGGGCTCCGGGTCGAGCGCTTCGATGCCGAGCGCAACTACCGGGTCACCCGCAACCGGCTGATGGGCCTGCAGACCGAGCCACCTCCGGTGCTCGCCCGCACCCCCGCGCGGGCGGCCGGCGCCGGTGCTCCGGCGAAACGCTGACGGCCGCGCCCCGGCGGCGGGCTAGTCCGCGCCGCGCTCGACCGAGGCCTCGGCCGTGTGCCAGAGCCGGCCGCCGAGCACGATGCTGTCGACCACGAGCCTGCGGTCGCCCACCATCGTCTCGCCGAGCACGTCCACGTAGCTGTGCGCGCCCTCGACGAGGCGCATCACGGTGGCATCGCCCGTGGACCCGATCGAGAGGTCGGCCAGGTCGGGGCGGCCGAGGATTCGGGCCGGAGTGACGGTGACCGCGCGCACCACCTCGGTGAGCGGCATGCCGAGGCAGAGCAGCTTCGACATGGTGACCAAATTGTCGAAGGCCGGCCCGTCGATGCACAGCGTGTGCACGTCCGAGCTGATCACGTCGGGATGGAAGCCGCCGGCCAGCATGGCGCGGGCGGTGTGGAACGAGAACGAGCCCTTGCCGTGGGCGATGTCGAACAGCACGCCCTTCTCGCGCGCCTTCCAGAGCTGCTCGCGGACCCGGCCGTCGGCGTAGCAGGGCGCGTTCGGGAAGGGCTTGAAGCAGTGGGTCAGGACGTCGCCCGGGCGGAGGATCTCGAGCACGTCGACGTAGCGCGGCGGCGGCCGGTCGATGTGGCACATGCAGGGCAGGCCGGCGCGGTCGGCCGCCTCGATGGCGAGGTAGAGGGGGGCCAGCCCGTTGGCGCCGCTGGTGTTGGCGCCGATGCGCACCTTGATGCCGCGGATCAGGTCCGGATGCTCGGCCGCCACCCGGGCACAGGCCTCCGGGCTCAGGAGCCGCAGATCGCCCGATTCGCCCACCATGACCTCGTTCGAGAAGCCGAAGATCCCGGCGAAGGAGACGTGCAGATAGGCCAGGATCCGGGTCTCGGAGCGCTCGATCACGTGCTTGCGGAATCCCAGGAAGTTGCCGGGCCCGGCCGAGCCCACGTCGAGCCAGGTCGTGGTGCCGCAGCGGCGCGCCAGCCGGTCGGCGTCGACCCCGAGCGAGGTGCCGCCCCAATAGACGTGCGCGTGCAGGTCGATCTGCCCGGCCGTGACGATGCAGCCCTCGACCCGGCGCTCGACCCGGCCGGTGGCGGCCGCCGCCTCGGCGCCGATCGCCGCGACCTTGCCGCCGTCGAAGGCGATGTCGGCCGTCTCGTCGCGGCCGGTGCCGGGATCGAGGATCCGCCCGCCCCTCAGGATCAGATCGAAGCTCGCCATCGCCCCGGCCTCCCCGGCCCCTGCCCCGTCCGCCGCGGCGCCGGGTTAGCGCCGCCGCGGGGCCGCGGGAAGCGCCGGCGGCGGAGGTCAGCTGCGTTGGGCGCGCTGCACGAAGCGCGGGTCGAAGGTGCGCGAGAGGTCGATCCTGGCCTGCGCCAGCTCCTTGTCGAAGCGCACGAGCATGTCGAGGGCGTTGCGCATGCCGGCCTCGGGCACGAGCCCGGTGCGCGAGTAGGAGGGCTTGGACTTGGCGACCGCGGCCAGGTAGAGTGCCCGGTCGCCCAGATGGTACTCGGCCGGCACGCTGTCGGCGATCGCCTCGGGGCTCGCCTGCTCGATCCAGCGCAGCGCGTCGAGGAACGCCTCGACGAGTGCCTGCACCGTGTTCGGGTTGCGCTCGATGAACTCCTGCCGGGTGTAGAGCACGGCCGCCGGGTTCGAGCCGCCGAAGATCGCCTTGGTCCCCTCCTCGGTGCGGCTGTCGGCCATGACCACCACGTCGCCGTCCTGCTCGAGCTTGGCCATCACCGGATCGAGGTTGGCGATCGCGTCGATCTCGCCCTTCTTCATGGCGGCGACCGCGGTGGGTCCGGCGCCGACGCCGATGAACGCCACCTCCTCGGGCGCCACGCCCTCCTTGCCCAGGATGTGGTTGACGAAGAAGTTGGTCGAGCTGCCCGGCGCCGTCACGCCGATCTTGGCGCCCTTGAGGTCCTTGGGTGACCTGATCCTGTCGGCGAGGCTCCGCCGGACCGCGAGCACGATCCCGGGGAAGCGGCCGAGCTCGACCACGGCGCGGATGTCCTGGCCCTTGGTCTGCATGCGGATCGTGTGCTCGTAGGCGCCGGTGACCACGTCGACCGAGCCGCCGACCAGCGCCTGCAGCGACTTGGCGCCGCCGCCGAAGTCGTTGATCTCGACCTGGAGGCCCTTGGCCTCGAACAGCCCGCGGCGCTCGGCGATCGTGAGCGGCAGGTAGTAGAGCAGCGGCTTGCCGCCGACGCCGAGCACGAGCTTCGGCTTCTCGGGTGCCGCGGCGCGGGCCCGCGTCACCGCCAGGGTCGAGCCTGCGAGGGTCGCTGCGAGGAGCGTGCGCCGACGCATGTCCAGCCTCCCGTCCGATCTCCGGGCGAGCTAGCCGACCCCCGCCCGCCCGCGCAAGGCCCAGCAGCGCGCCCGGGACGGCGGCCTCAGCCGCGGATGCCGGTCGCGGCCGCCTCGGGGCGCCAGACCAGGAGGCGACGCTCGACCAGCGTCACGAGGCCGTCGATCAGCAGCACGAAGACGGCGAGCACGAGCATGCCGGAGAACACGCCCGTGACGTCGAAGCTGCCCTCGGCCTGCTGGATGCGGTAGCCGAGGCCGGCGGCCGAGCCGAGATACTCGCCCACGACCGCGCCCACCAGCGCGAAGCCCACGGCGGTGTGCAGGCTCGCGAACATCCAGGAGAGGGCCGCCGGCAGGTAGAGGTGGCGGAGCATCTGCCGCTCGCTCATGCCGAGCATGCGGGCGTTCGCCACGAGCACCGGGCTCACCTCCTTCACGCCCTGGTAGACCGCGAAGAAGACGATGAAGAAGACGAGCGTCACCCCGAGCGCCACCTTCGACCAGATGCCGAGGCCGAGCCAGAGCGCGAAGATCGGCGCCAGCACCACCCGCGGCATGGCGTTCACGGCCTTGAGGTAGGGCTGGAAGATGGCGGAGAGCAGCTCGCGGCGGGCGAGCCAGAAGCCCACGAGCACGCCGCCCACCGAGCCGATCACGAAGGCCAGCACGGTCTCGAGCAGCGTGATCCCGAGATGCCGCCAGAGCACGCCGCTCGCCAGATCGCGCCAGGTGCGCACCAGCACGTCGAGCGGGCGGGAGAAGAAGAAGGGATCGAGGAAGCCCAGCACGCCGCCCAGGTGCCAGACCGCGAGGAACGCCGCGAGCACCGAGACCTGCCAGAGGAGGAGCGTGGCGCGCGGTCTCAACCCGCCGTCTCCGCGCGCGCATAGCCCTCGAGCACCTCGGCGCGGAGCTCGTGCCAGAGGGTCCGGTGGATCTCCAGGAAGGCCGGCGTCAGGCGGACCTCGTGGGTGTCGCGCGGGCGCGGGATCGGCACCGGATGGTCGCCGATGATCCGCGCCCGGGGCCCCGCCGACATGATCACCACGCGGTCGGCGAGCGCGATCGCCTCCTCGAGGTCGTGGGTGACGAACAGCACGGCCTTGCGGTCGGCCGACCAGAGCTCGAGCAGGAGGTCGCCCATGATCGCCCGGGTCTGCGCGTCCAAGGGTCCGAACGGCTCGTCCATGAGCAGGAGGGCCGGCTCGCGGGCGAGCACCTGGGCGAGGCCGACCCGCTTGCGCTGGCCGCCGGAGAGCTGGTGCGGGTAGCGTTCCGCGAAGGCGGCGAGCCCGACCCGTTCGAGCCAGCGCCGGGCGCGCGCCGCCGCCTCGGCCGCGGGTACGCCCCGCACCTCGAGCCCGACGGCGACGTTGGCGAGCGCGGTCTTCCACGGGAACAGCGCCTCGGCCTGGAACAGGTAGCCGGCGCGCGGGTTGATGCCGGTGAGCTCCGTCCCGTCGATCAGCGCGCGCCCGCTCGACGGCGCGACCAGCCCGGCCGCGACGTTGAGGAGGGTGGACTTGCCGCAGCCCGTGGGGCCGACCAGCGCCACGAACTCGCCCTGGGCGACCTCGAGGTCGGTCGCCGCGACCGCCGGATAGGAGCTGCCGTCGGCGAGCCGATAGGTGATCGAGACGCCCTCCAGGCGGACCACGGCTCGATCCCCCTCCCCGCTCGTCAATAGCCCCGCGCGGGGTCGACCAGGTCGGCGAGCGGCTCGCCGCGCTCCAGGCGGCGGAGCTGGGCCACGATCACCGCGGTGGCGGTCTCGGGCTTGGTGATCCCGGCGGCGTGCGGGGTGACGAAGATCTTCGGATGACGCCAGAGCGGCGAGCTCTTGGGCAGGGGCTCGTGCGCGAACACGTCCAGCATGGCGCCCTCCAGCCGGCCGCTCTCCAGGGCGGCGAGCAGATGCGGCACGACCAGGTGCTCGCCGCGCGCGGCGTTGACGAGATAGCTGCCGCGCGGGAGCTGCTCGAAGAGCCGGCGGTCGAGGATGCTCGCGGTCTCCTGGGTGAGCGGCAGGAGGCAGATCAGGATGCGCGTGCGGGCGAGGAAGGCGGGCAGGCCCGCCTCGCCGACATGGACCGGGAACGGTGCTTCGGGATGCGGGCCGCGCGCCCAGGCGGCGACGTCGTAGCCGACGCCGGCCAGCAGCTTCGCCGTGGCGCCGCCGATCGCACCCAGCCCCATGATCCCGACGCCGATCTCGCCCGGATCGGGGTGCTGGTGGCGCTCCCAGCGGGCCTGCGCGAGCTGGCGCTCGTAGAGGTCGAACTGGCGGTGGAAGCGGAGCGTCGCGTAGAGGCAGTACTCGGCCATGCGCTGCGACATGACCGGGTCGACGAGGCGGGCGATCGGCACCTTCGGCAGGGCGGGTGCGGCGCGCAGCAGCCCGTCGACGCCGGCACCCAGCACCTGGACCAGGCGCAGCTTGGTCATCCCGGCGAACAGATCGGGCGGCGGCTGCCAGCACAGCACCACGTCGATCTCGCCCGGGTCGCCGACCTCGGGCCAGACGCGCACCTCGAGCCCGGGCGCCTGGCGGGCGAGCTCGGCACGCCAGGCGGCGGCCGTGTTCCAGCTGGTCTGCAGAAGGACCCGCATGCCTCGCTCCGCCGGGGGTCCGCGTCCTTTGCCCGCCGCCGGGAGGATCGGCAAGCCCGCGGCTCCGCCTGCCGCACCCTTGAGCAGCCGCGCCGGATGTGCTCGCCTGCCGATCGGGGAGGCACCCTTCCCGGCGGACGCGCAGGCGCTCGGCACGGCGTTTGCAGCGCCGGGGGCGTGGGGTGGCCCCGAGGCGGGGACGGCGCATGGCAGAGGAGCGGCCGGACGGCGCCTTCCGCGGCTACGATCCGCGGGGCTGGTTCTGCGAGATGTTCGGCCACGACGGCGAGGGCCTCGCCCACACCCGGCCGGTCCGCGAGCGGCTCGACCGGCTCGGCCTCGAGGCGCTGCGCCAGCGCGCCCGCGACGCCGAGATCGAGCTCTACGACCAGGGCATCACCTTCACCGTCTACAGCGACCGCAACGCGATCGACCGGATCCTGCCCTTCGACGTGATCCCGCGGGTGATCGGCCCGTCCGACTGGGATCTGATCGAGCGCGGCGTGATCCAGCGGGTGCGTGCGCTGAACCTGTTCCTGGCCGATGTCTACGGCCCGCAGCGCACCCTGGCCGAGGGCGTGGTGCCGGCCGAGCTCGTGCTCTCCAATGCCAACTTCCGGCCGGCCATGCGCGGCATGCTGCCGCCGGCGGGCACCTGGATCCACGTCGACGGGACCGATCTCGTGCGCGGCGCCGACGGCCGCTTCCGCGTGCTCGAGGACAATGCGCGCACCCCCTCGGGCGTCTCCTACGTGGTCGAGAACCGGCACCTGATCCAGCGCTCGTTCTCCGACGTCATGCGCGACCTGCCGATCCGCCCGGTGTCGGACTACGGCCGCCGGCTGCACGAGGCGCTCTGCGAGGTGGCACCGCCGGGCGTGCTCGACCCCAAGGTCGTGCTCCTGTCGCCGGGCGTCTTCAACTCGGCCTATTTCGAGCACGTGTTCCTCGCCCGCGAGATGGGCGTGCCGCTGGTCGAGGGCCGCGATCTGCTGGTCGAGGACGATCGGGTGTGGATGCGCACCGTGGCCGGGCCGGTGGCGGTCGACGTCGTCTACCGGCGGATCGACGACGACTTCCTCGACCCGACCTGCTTCCGCCCCGACAGCCTCCTGGGCGTGCCCGGCATCGTCGAGGCCTGGCGCAGGGGGAGGGTGACGCTCGCCAATGCCGTCGGCACCGGGGTGTGCGACGACAAGGCGGTCTACGCCTACCTGCCGCGGCTGATCCGCTTCCTGCTCGCCGAGGAGCCGATCCTCGACAATGTCGAGACCTGGATCTGCCGCGAGCCGCAGGCGCTGGCGCACACCCTCGACCATCTCTCGGAGATGGTGGTGAAGCCGGTCGGCGCCTCGGGCGGCTACGGCATCTGCATCGGCCCGCGCGCCAGCCGCGCCGAGCTCGAGGCCTGCCGCGCCGCGCTCCTGGCCGATCCGGCCAACTACATCGCCCAGCCGATGGTGGCACTCTCGGTCTCGCCCACCCTGACCGAAGCCGGCCTCGAGCCGCGCCACGTCGATCTGCGACCCTATGCCGTGACCGGGAAATCCACCTGGGTGCTGCCCGGCGGGCTCACCCGGGTGGCCCTCCAGAAGGGCTCGCTCGTGGTCAATTCGAGCCAGGGTGGCGGCTCCAAGGACACCTGGGTGCTCGCGGAGGAGGTGGCGTGACCGCGCTCCTGGCGCGCTGGGCCGAGTGCGTGTTCTGGCTCGCCCGCTACGTCGAGCGGGTCGAGAACCTGGCGCGCATCCTCGAGGTCCAGGAGACCTTCGCGCGCGACAGCCGTGGCCGACACGACTGGGGCATGGTGCTGGCGATCAACGCCGACACCGGCCGCTTCCTCGCCCGGGGCACGCCGCCCACGGCGGAGAGCGTGCTCCGCTTCTACGTGATCGACCGCGACAACCCGACCTCGATCTGGAGTGCCCTGCACGCGGCGCGCGAGAACGCGCGCGCGCTGCGGCCGCTGATCTCGACCGAGATGTGGATCCAGCTCAACGTCTTCCACAACCGGATCGCGGCGCTCGGCCCGGCCGACGTGGTCGAGGAGCGGGTGGCGCGGCTGTGCGCGATGATCAAGGAGGGCTGCGACACGCATGCCGGCATCACCGCCGGCACCTTCTACCGCGACGAGGCCGCCTGCTTCTACCAGCTCGGTGCCGCGATCGAGTGCGCCGACCAGACCACCCGGCTGCTCGACGCCAAGCTGCTCGGCATGCCGCAGGGCGGCGACGGCGACCCGGGCGGTGCCGCCGATGCCGCCTACTGGACCGCGCTCCTGCGCTCGGCGGCCGGCTACCAGGCGTTCCGCCGCCGCCACCCGCGCGGCATGGTCGCCGAGCAGGTGGCGGCCTTCCTGATCTCCGATCCCTGCTTCCCGCGCTCGGTCGCCTGCAACATCGGCATCGTCGCCGAGCAGCTCGAGCGGCTGCGCCGGCACTACGGCCTGCGCCAGGCCGCGGCCGCGCTGGAGCGGGTCGAGGCGATCGAGGACACCCTCGAGGTGCGCAAGGTCCGCGCGCTGATGGCCACCGGCGGGATGCACCGCTTCAACGACCATCTGCAGGCGAGTCTGATCGACCTCACCCGACTGCTCGGGCGGAGCTTCTTCGGCCACCCGCCGTCAGGGGCCGACGCCGCCTGAGCCCCGGGACGGCTCGGGTTCGCCGGCGGTGACGCCCGAGACCAGGTTGACGGAGAGCAGGAAGCCGGCCTCGAGCCGGCCGGCCGCGGCCACCGGCACGAGCCGCGCGCAGGCCTGCTCCAGCCGCTGCCGGGCCCGGGCGCGGGCCCGCCGCGCCTCCGCCGGGTCGATCGCGGCGAAGCGCAGGGCCGAACCCGCCGGCACCTGCGCCAGCCGACCCAGATCGGCGGTGATCACGGTCGCGATCTTGGGGTAGCCGCCGGTGCTCTGGCGGTCGGCCAGGAGCACGATGGGCTGGCCCATGCCCGGCACCTGGATGCTGCCGAACACGATCCCGTCGGAGACGATGTTGGGCGAGCGGGCGTGCGCGATCCGCGGCCCTTCGAGCCGGTAGCCCATGCGGTCGCTGCGCGCCGAGACCCGCCACTCGGCGCCGAGGAAGGTGGCGATGCCCTCGGCGGTGAACCAGGCCTCCTGCGGCCCGAGGATCACGCGGATCGGCCCCGGCTCCTCGGCCGGCGGCTCGGCGAGGGCCAGCTCGGGACGGCCGGCGGCCGCCTCCGCCGCCGCGAGCGGCAGGAGGTCCTCGGCCCGGAGCGCCCGGCCGGCGAGCCCGCCGATGCCCGAAAGCGTGTGCGTCGCGAGGCTGCCGAGCACCGCCGGCAGGGCGAGCCCCCCGGCGACGACGAGGTACGACCAGACTCCGCGCCCGGCCGCACCCAGGGCGAGGCGCTGGCCGCGGGCGAGCTCGAGCGCCGACCAGAACGGCCGCGGCAGGCCGTCGACCGCGACCGCGCGCGGCGCCCCGGCGAGCCCGATGCGCACCCGCTCGGCCAGGACCTCGAGCTCGAGCGGGCCCGGCCCGAGCTCGAGCCCGCTCGCCGGCTCCGGCCCGCCGGCGAGCCGGGCGGCCAGGGCGAACGCCCAGGGGTCCATCGGCCCGGCCGGCGACACGCCGAGCCGCTGGCGGCCGAACCGGCCGGCGTCCTGGACGGTCACCGCGGGCCCGGCGCGCAGCACCCGCAGCGCGGCCCCGCTCACGGCGGCTCCTCGGGCTCGATCAGGGGATCGTGGGCGGCGGCGCGGCGGTCGAGCTCCGCGAAGGTGGCGGGATCGATCGGCCGGAAGCGGACCCGGTCGCCCGGCTCGAGCAGGAAGGGCGGCTCGCGCTCGGGGTCGAAGGTGCGGACCGGCGTGCGGCCGAGCAGGTGCCAGCCCGAGGGCGCCTCGAGCGAGGCGATGCCCGCCTGGACGCCGCCGATCGAGATGGTGCCCGCCGGGGTGCGCGCCCGCGGGTCCTCGCGCCGGGGCGTGGCCAGCCGCGGGTCGAGCCCGCCCAGATAGGTGAAGCCCGGGATGAAGCCCACCATGTAGACCCGGTAGGTGGGTGCGGTGTGCAGGGCCACGACCTCCGCGGCGGTCAGACCGTGGCGGGCCGCGACCGCCTCGAGGTCGAGGCCGTGCTCGCCACCATAGGCCACGGGCACGGTCCACAGCCGCCCCTCGGGTGCCGGCCCGGCATGGCCCAGATCGAGCGCCGCCAGTCGGGTGATCAGTTCGGCGCCGTCGAGCGCGTCCGGGTCGAAGTGGACGAGCAGCGAGCGGTATGTCGGCACGCACTCGACCACGCCCGGCCAGGCGAGTGCGCGCAGCCGGGCGTCGAGCGCGAGCACCGCGGCGTTGGTCGCCGGATCGACGGTCTCGCCGAGCTCGACGAGCACGGCGGCATCGCCCACGGGGACGATCCGGGGCCGGGCGAGGTCGGGCGGCGGCTCCTGCATGGCCGAGAGGTAGCGCCGGGCGAGACCGCCGTCAGCCTCGCCCGTGCGCCTTGCCCGTTGGCCTCGCCCGTTGGCCTTGCCCGTCGGCCTTGCGGTGCGGCGCGCGTCGGTCCACCCTCGCGGGCCGGTCCGGCTTCGCGGGAGGGGTACCGTGCAGGCGAGCGTCGATCTCAACGCCGATCTCGGGGAGAGCTTCGGCGCCTGGAGGATGGGCGAGGACGAGGCGATGCTCGGCATCGTCACCTCGGCCAACGTCGCCTGCGGCTTCCACGGCGGCGATCCGCTCGTGATGTGGCGCACCTGCGAGCGCGCCCGCGCGCAGGGTGTGGCGGTCGGCGCGCACCCCTCCTTCATGGACCTCTGGGGCTTCGGCCGCCGGCCGATCCAGGGCGAGCGGCCCGAGGACATCATGCGCCAGTGCGTCTACCAGATCGGCGCGCTGCGCGCGGTCGCGGCCGCGGTCGGACACCGCGTCACGCACGTCAAGCCGCACGGCTCGCTCGGCAACATGGCGGCCGAGGACGACGGGCTCGCCATGGCGGTGGCGGAGGCCACCGCCGCGGTCGATCGCTCGCTCGTGCTCGTGGCGATGCCCGGCAGCGCGCTCGAGCGGGCGGGGGAGCGCAAGGGCCTGCCGCTCGCCCGCGAGGTGTTCGCCGACCGGGCCTACGACGATCGCGGGATGCTGGTCTCGCGCAGGCTGCCGGGAGCGGTGCTGCACGACGCCGAGGCGGCCGCGACGCGCGTGGTGCGCATGCTCGAGGAGGGTGCCATCACGAGCCAGTCGGGCCGGAAGATCCCGGCCCGGATCGACACGATCTGCGTGCACGGCGACAACCCGGCGGCGGTGGCGATGGCCCGCGCGGTGCGCGCGGCGCTCGAGCGCGCCGGCGTGGCGGTCCGGCCGTTCGCGCCGCCGCCGGCGTGACCGGCTCGGGGCACCGCGCCCTCCTCGCGGCGCTGCTGCTCGGGCTCACGGTAGCGCCGGCCGCGGCGCACGACTGGTTCTCCGACCTCGTCAACCGCTACGGCCATCCCTGCTGCAACGGCCGGGACTGCGGCCGGACCGCGCTCTGCCGGCTGGTGGACGATCGCGAGGGGATCCTCGTGGCCGGGCAGTGCCGGCCGATCCCCTGGGACAAGGTGCTCGACCTGCCCTCGCCGGACGGCGCCGCCTATGTCTGCGCCGGGGGGCTCGGGGACCGCTGGCGCACCCTGCCGCCCGAGGCGACGCTGCCGCCGCAGATCGTCTGCGTGATCCTGCCGGGCAGCGCCTGAGCCGGGACCGGCCCGCCTCAGCCGGCGGCCCCGAGGCCGGCCTCGGCCAGCGCCGCTGCCTGGCGCTCGGCCACCCGCTCGACCGAGAAGCCCTCGATCAGGCCCATGAACAGCTCGTACCAGTTGATCTCGGCGGCCAGGTGCAGGAACACCGAGCCGAGCCCGATCGCCGCCCGGTCCATGAACACGAACTCGCGCGGCACCTGCACGCCGCCGACCTCGCGCAGCCGCTGGTGCACCCGCTCGACCACCCGGCGGCCGGCATCGCCGCTGTTGGTCTCACCGATCGGCCGGGTGCGGTTCTCCATCAGCGGGCCGTAGAGGAAGGCGGCCCACTCGTTGAGCACGTCGACGAGCTCGTTGGTCAGGCCCGAGAAGCCCCAGCTCTCGTAGGCCGCCACCGCCAGCTCGCGGTCGCGGCGCGCCAGGGCGAAGTAGAGGTCGATCACGCCCTCGACGAAGCGCGGCGGGAAGACCCGCACGCACCCGAAGTCCAGGAGGTTGATCGAGAGGTCGGGGCGGACCGTGTAGTTGCCCAGGTGCGGGTCGCCGTGGATCACGCCGAACTCGTAGAACGGCACGTACCAGGCGCGGAACATGGCGAGCGCCAGCCGGTTGCGGGTGGCCTGGTCGGCGCCGCGGAAATCCAGGAGCGGCCGGCCCTCGAGCCAGCTCATCGTCAACAGCCGCCGGGTCGACAGCTCGGCCACCGGCACCGGCACGTGCACGCCCGGCTCGGCCGCCAGCATGTGGCCGTAGAGCCGCATGTGCCGGGCCTCGAGGCCGTAGTCGAGCTCCTCGCGCAGCCGCGCCTGGAGCTCCTCGTAGATCTGGCTGGTGTCGATCGCGGCGTCGAACCGCCTGTAGATCGAGAGCACCACGCCGAGCTGGGCGAGGTCGGCCTCGACCGCCGCCTCGATGTCCGGATACTGCAGCTTGCACGCCACCTCGCGGCCGTCGGCGAGGCGCGCCCGATGGACCTGGCCGAGCGAGGCGGCGGCCGCCGCCTCGAGCGGGAAGTCGGCGAACCGCCGCTGCCAGTCCGGGCCGAGCTCGGCGGCCATCCGCCGGCGCACGAACGGCCGCCCCATGGGCGGGGCGTTGGCCTGCAGCTGGGCGAGCTCGGCCGCGTACTCGGCCGGCAGCGCGTCCGGGATGGTCGCCATCATCTGGGCGACCTTCATGAGCGGCCCCTTGAGCCCGCCGAGCGCCGCCTTGAGCTCGCTCGCATGCGCGCTGCGGTCGAACCCGCCACCCAGCAGCCGGGCACCGGCCAGCCGCGCCGCCTGCCCGGCCACCGTGCCGCCGACCCGGGCGTAGCGGCGCACCCGGCCGGCGAGCGTGTTCTCGCTCGCAGCGCTCCCGGCCGGACGGGTGCTCAAGCCCGCGCCCCGAGCTCGGCCTCGAGCCGGTCGATCAGCCGCTCGAGCAGGCCGAGCCCCTTGGCCCAGAAGCCCGGATCGGCCGCGTCCAGGCCGAAGGGTGCGAGGAGCTCGCGGTGGCGGAGCGTGCCGCCCGCCCGCAGCAGCGCCAGGTAGCGCTCCTCGAAGCCCTCCGGCTGCTGCTCGTAGACCGCGTAGAGCGAGCTCACGAGGCAGTCGCCGAAGGCGTAGGCGTAGACGTAGAACGGCACGTGCACGAAGTGCGGGATGTAGGACCACCAGGTGGCGTAGTCCTCGCGGAAGGCGAACGCCGGGCCCAGGCTCTCCTCCTGCACCGCCATCCACAGCCGGCCGAGCTCGTCCGGGGTGAGCTCGCCCTCGCGGCGCCGCTCGTGGACCCGGCGCTCGAACTCGCAGAAGGCGATCTGGCGGACCACCGTGTTGATCTTGTCCTCGATCCTGGCGGCGAGCAGGACGCGCCGGCGGGCCGGGTCGCGCTCCTCGGCGAGCAGCGCCTCGAAGGTGAGCTGCTCGCCGAACACCGAGGCGGTCTCGGCGAGCGTGAGCGGCGTGCTCGACAGGAGATAGCCCTGCTCGGCGGCGAGCGTCTGGTGCACGCCGTGGCCGAGCTCGTGCGCCAGGGTCATGACGTCCCGCGTCTTGCCCTGGTAGTTCATCAGCACGAAGGGGTGCACCGAGGGCACGGTCGGGTGGCAGAACGCGCCGCTGTCCTTGCCGGCGCGGACCTCGGCGTCGATCCAGCGGCGCTCGAAGAAGTCGTCGAGGATCGAGGCCAGGCGCGGCGAGAAGCGGCGGTAGGCGTCCAGCACCACGACCCTGGCCTCGGCCCAGGAGCGGCGCCGGTCGTCGTCCTCGGGCAGGGGCGCGTTGCGGTCCCAGTGCGCCAGCCGGTCGAGCCCGAGCCAGCGCGCCTTCATGGCGTAGTAGCGGTGCGACAGGCGCGGACAGGCCGCGCGCACGGCTGCGACCAGCGCGTCGACCACCTCGTCCTCGACCTGGTTGGCGAGGTTGCGCGAGCTGATCGGCCGGGCGAAGCCGCGCCAGCCGTCCTCGATCTGCTTGTCCTTGGCGAGCGTGTTGGTGATCCGCGCGAACAGCTTGACGTTGCGCTCGAGGACCGCCCCGATCGCGGTCGCGGCCGCCTCGCGCCGCGCCCGGTCCCTGGCCGAGAGCAGATCGAAGGCCTGCTGCGCGGTCAGCTCGCGCCCGTCGATCGGGAAGCGCAGCCCGGCCAGGGTCTCGTCGAACAGCCGCACCCAGGCGGCCCGGCCGGAGACGTGCTTCTCGTGCAGGACGCGCTCGATCTCGTCGGAGAGCTGGTGCGGCCGGAAGGCGCGGACGTTGCGGATCCAGGGGCGGAAGCGGGCGAGCAGGGCCGACTGCCCGAGCTTCGCCTCGAGATCGGCGTCCTCCAGCCGGTTGAGCTCCAGGGTCACGAACAGGAGCCGGGTCTCGATCGCGTTCACCCGCTCCTCGACGTCCTGATAGAACCGGCCGATCTCGGGATCGTCGCGGCGCGCGGCGAACAGGAGCGAGGCGTAGCTCGTGACCCGCCCGAGCCGCTCCTGCAGCGCCTCGTAGTCGGCGACGAGCCGGCCGAGCTCCTCGGCCGCGAGCTCGCCGAGCCGGCCCTTGCCGCGCGCCTCGAGCGCCTCGGCGGCGGCCGCGGCCTCGGCCAGGAGTGCTGCCACGCGCGGATCGTCGGGACCGGCGAACAGATCGCCCAGGTCCCAGGTCGGCGCGCTCGGCCGCACCTCCTCGGCGGCCGCGGTGGCGGCGGCGTGCGTGACCGGCATGCGGAGACTCCAAGGCTGTCCGCGTCCGCTCATATAAGCCGGCGGCGGTCGCGATCCAGGCGCGGGCCGGGGCGTCGCGGGCGGGGAGGGGGTGACG
>JBBIIE010000068.1:0-16922 GCA_037446605.1 Geminicoccaceae bacterium
CCGAGCCTCGGCCGGGGGCGCGGCCGGCGCAAGGCCGGAGGTGCGGCGGCGGCCGCTTGACGGGACCCGGCCGCGGCCCCAGCCTCGCTGTCCGGGGACGGGGCGCCGAACCGATCGCCCCGAGAACGCCGAAGGGAGCGAGCATGCGCGGCAGGACGGGGCTTCTCTGGGGCGCGGCGGCGGTCGCACTCGCGGTCGGCGCCGGGGCGGCGGTGGCCGCCACGCCGGCCGACACCTTCGTCATGGCCAAGCAGATCGACGACATCATCACCCTCGATCCGCAGGAGTCGTTCGAGTTCTCGGGCAACGAGATCAACGCCAACACCTACGAACGGGTGATGAACTTCGACGCCACCGACCTCGTCGACCTGAAGCCGGCGGCAGCGGAGAGCTATTCGGTCAGCGACGACGGCAAGACCATCACCTTCAAGATCCGGGACGCCAAGTTCGCCTCGGGCGCGCCGGTGACGGCCGAGGACGTCGCCTTCTCGCTCCAGCGCGGCGTCAAGATGAACAAGTCGCCGGGCTTCATCCTGACCCAGCTCGGCTGGGACAAGGACAATGTCGACAAGCTCGTCAGGGCGGTCGACCCGAAGACCCTGCAGGTCACCATCACCGAGGACTTCGGCCCGGGCTTCGTGCTCTCGACCCTGTCGGCGAACATCGCCTCGGTGGTCGAGAAGAAGGTGGTCCTCCAGCACGAGAAGGACGGCGATCTGGGCAACGGCTGGCTCAAGACCAACTATGCGGGCTCCGGCGCCTTCACGCTGCGCTCCTGGAAGCCCAACGAGAGCGTGGTCCTGGAGGCCAACCCGACCTTCTGGCGGGGCGCGCCCGCGATCAAGCGGGTCGTGGTCCGGCACGTGCCGGAGCCGGCCACCCAGCGTCTGCTGCTCGAGAAGGGCGACGTCGACATGGCGCGCAACCTCTCGGCCGATCAGATCGCGGGCCTCGCCGGCAACAAGGACATCGTCGTCGAGTCGAGCCCGAAGGCCGAGGTCTACTACATGGCTGTCAACCAGAAGGACGAGCGCCTGAGGAACCCGAAGGTCCGCCAGGCGATGCGCTGGCTGGTCGACTACCAGGGCATGACCGAGAGCTTCCTCAAGGGCCGCTTCAAGGTGCACCAGGGCTTCTGGCCGTCGGGCTTCGCCGGCTCGCTGACCGAGACGCCCTTCAGGCTCGACGTCGCCAAGGCCAAGGCGCTGTTGGCCGAGGCGGGCTATCCGAACGGCTTCGAGGTCGCCCTCGACGCCTCCAACTCCTACCCGTCGATCAACGTCGCCCAGTCGGTGCAGGCCACCATGGCCCAGGCCGGGGTCAAGGTGAACATCATCCCGGGCGAGCAGAAGCAGGTCATCACCAAGTACCGCGCCCGGAATCACCAGATGGTGTTCCTGTACTGGTCGCCGGACTACGTCGACCCGCACAGCAACGCCGACACCTTCACCCGCAACCCCGACAATTCCGACAACGCCAAGTCGAAGCCGCTGGCGTGGCGCAACTCGTGGGAGATCCCCGAGCTCACCAGGAAGACGGATGCCGCGGCGCGCGAGCGCGACCCGGCCAAGCGGCTGCAGATGTACCTCGAGCTGCAGAAGGCGGTGCAGGAGGACAGCCCGTTCGTGATCATGTTCCAGGCCCAGGACCAGCCGGCGCGGCGCGCCAACGTGAAGGGCTTCGTGGCCGGCCCGTTCGCCGACCAGACCTTCTACCGCCTCGTGCAGAAGTGAGCCGTCGGGGGCGCGGGCCGACCCGCGCCCCCGGTTCCCGCCCGCCCGTCCGAAGGCCCGACCCCGGTGCGCGTCGCCGTCCTCACGCTGCGCACGCTCGTAACGCTCGCCCTCACCATCCTGGGCCTCCTCCTGATCACCTTCGTGATCGGTCGGGTCGTGCCGATCGACCCGGTCCTCAAGATCGTCGGCGACCGGGCGCTGCCCGAGGTCTACGAGCGGGTCCGCCAGGAGCTGGGCCTGCACCTGCCCATCTGGCAGCAGGTCCTGCTCTACCTGCAGAAGGTCCTCTCGGGCGATTTCGGCCGCTCGGCCCTGACCGGCCAGCCGGTGCTGGCCGACATCGCCCGCTTCTTCCCGGCCACGGTCGAGCTCGCGACCGCAGCCACGCTCCTGGGCGTGGCGCTCGGCGTGCCCATGGGCGTGCTGGCGGCGGTCCGCCAGGGCCGGCTGGCCGACCATCTGGTCCGCGTGCTCGGCCTCGTCGGCTACTCGGTGCCGGTCTTCTGGCTCGGCCTCATGGGGCTCGTGCTGTTCTACGCCAAGCTCGGCTGGGTCGAGGGGCCGGGCCGCCTCGGCGTCGCCTTCGAGGACCTGCTCGAGCCCGTGACCGGGCTCCTGCTCGTCGATGCGGCGCTCGCCGGCGAATGGGAGATCTTCCGCAACGCGCTCGGCCATCTGGCCCTGCCGGCCTCGATCCTCGGCTACTTCTCGCTCGCCTACATCAGCCGGATGACGCGCAGCTTCATGCTCGCCGAACTCCGCCAGGAATACGTCACCACGGCGCGCGTCAAGGGCGTGCCCGAGTGGCGGGTGGTCTGGCGGCACGCGCTCGGCAACTGCCTCGTGCCGCTGATCACCGTCGTGGCGCTGTCCTACGGCTCGCTGCTCGAGGGAGCGGTTCTGACCGAGACCGTGTTCGCCTGGCCCGGCCTCGGCCGCTACATCACCGAATCGCTCTTCAACGCCGACATGAACGCCGTGCTGGGCGGCACCATCGTGGTGGGCTGCGTGTTCATCGGCCTCAACCTGCTCTCCGACCTGCTCTACCGGCTGCTCGACCCGAGGGCGCGGGCATGAGCGCGCGCCGCGCCTGGCTCATGGCCGACGTGCCGACCTCGCGCCGCCAGGCCCGGGCGCAGGCCTGGTGGCTCGCCTGGCTCGCCTTCCGCGCCAACCCGATGGCGCTCATGGGCCTGGCGCTCGTGCTGCTGCTGTTCGTGGTGGCGCTGGCGGCGCCCTGGATCGCCGGCCGCTCGCCGATCGAGCAGGATCTCGCGGCCCGCCTCCTGCCGCCCTCGGCCGAGCACTGGCTCGGCACCGACGAGCTCGGCCGGGACATCTGGGCGCGGATCGTCTGGGGCGCGCGCATCACCTTGACGATCGTCGGCATCGTCGTGGTCATCGTGGGCCCGGTCGGCCTCCTGGTCGGCACGGTCGCCGGATATCTGGGCGGCTGGGTCGACACGGTGCTGATGCGGCTGACCGACGTCTTCCTGGCCTTCCCGCGGCTGATCCTGGCACTCGCGCTGGCGGCCGCCCTCGGCCCCGGCATCGAGAACGCCATCCTGGCGATCGCGGTCACCGCCTGGCCGCCCTACGCCCGGCTCGCGCGCGCCGAAACGTTGACCATCCGCAGGAGCGACTTCATCGCCGCCGCCATGGTTCAGGGCGCCTCCACGCCGCGGATCCTGCTGGGCCACGTCGTGCCCTTGTGCCTCGCCTCGGTGATCGTGCGCCTCACCCTCGACATGGCCGGGATCATCCTGACCGCGGCCGGCCTCGGCTTCCTCGGCCTCGGCGCCCAGCCGCCGGCGCCCGAATGGGGGGCGATGATCGCGAGCGGCCGCCAGTACGTGCTCGACCAGTGGTGGGTCGCGGCCATGCCGGGTGCCGCGATCTTCCTGGTCTCGCTCGGCTTCAACCTGCTCGGCGACGGGCTCCGGGACGTGCTGGATCCCAAGCGCGGCTGAGCGGTCAGCGCGTGTAGGCCTGGCGGACCACCGCGAAGGCCTGCTTCCTGGTGGTCTTGTCCCCGGCGATCAGACCCTTGCGGTTCCACCCGAGCTGGGTCGGCCCGAGCCGCCGCAGGCTGCGGAAGTCGTAGAGGAGCCAGGGGCAGAAGCCCTTGAAGGCCGGCGCGGCGGCGACCGCATCCAGCTGGGCCTCGAGCACGGCCACCATCCGCTCCTCGGTGAACGCCTCCTCGCGACCGCCGCTGCGCCCGGCGGGCGCCTCGGCGCCGGTCTCGGTGATCACGATCGGCTTGCCGTCCGCGCCGTGCGCCAGGATGCGCCCCAGATCCGCCAGATCCGGCTCGTACCAGCCGTAATATTCGTTGATCCCGACCACATCCAGATGCTCGACCAGCCGGTCGTCGATCCGGCAGGCGGCGCGGTCGACGAAGCAGGCGGCGGAGACCAGCCGGGTTCCATCGAGCGCCCACGCGTCGGCCGCGAGCCGGGCCATGAAGGCCAGGCGCTCGTCGGTGTCGGCGTTCTCGTTGCCGACCCCCCACACGATCACGCTCGCGCGGTTGCGGTCGCGCAGGATCAGCTCGCGGAGCTGGTTCGAGGCGTCCGCGAAGGTCGGCGCGTGGCCGAAGGCGATCGCCCAGTAGACCGGGACCTCGGCCCAGAGCAGGAAGCCCAACTCGTCGGCCAGCTCGGCGGTCCGCTCGTGGTGCGGGTAGTGCGCGAGGCGCAGGAAGTTGCAGCCCATCTCGCGGGCGTGGCGGAACCGCCGGCGCAGATCGGCCTCGTCGGTGACCCGGCCACGCCGCTCGTCGTCCTCGTGCACGCACACGCCCTTGAGGTAGACGGGTGCGCCGTTGAGCAGGATCTCGCCGCTCGCGACGCGGATCTCGCGGAAGCCCACGCGGTCCTCGACCCGGTCGGCGCCGAACGCCGCCTCGACCCGGTAGAGCCGCGGCCGTTCGGGCGACCAGAGCTCGGGCCGGGCGGCGAGCAGCACCGCGCCCCGGCCGCCCCGAACCGCGACGGCGCTGTCGATGCCGAGCTCCGGAATGGCGAGGCGGGCCTCGCCGTCGACCGGATCGGACAGCTCGAGATCGGCCGCGATCCGCGCCAGGCTGCCGTCCGGCACGAGACGGACGAACAGGTCCTCGATGAAGATCTCGGGCAGCCGGAACAGCTCGACCTCGCGGTACAGCCCGCCATAGTTGAACCAGTCGAAATGGTGCATCGGGACGCGGTCGGCGCGGCGGGCATTGTCGAGCGAAAGGTGCAGGAAGCTGCGCTCGCCGAGCCGGCCGGTGAGCTCGACCACGAACGGCGTCGACGCGCCGCGGTGGTTGCCGAGGAAGACGCCGTCGAGGAAGACCCTGCACTCGTAGGGGGCGGCACCGACGCGCAGGAACACCCGCTCGCCCGGCCGCGCCTGCTGGCCCTCGAGCCAGCGCCCGTACCAGACCATGCCCTCGTAGTGGAACAGCTCCGGGCGAACGAGGTTGAAGCAGGCCGGCACCGGCATGCCGGGCACGTTCGGATCGATCGCGTAGTCGAACGGCGTGGTCCGCCCCGCGAGCGGGTGGAAGCAGTCGGCGTGCCAGCGCTGGCGCAGCCCCTCCTCGAACGGGTCGATGGTGAAGATCCACTCGCCTTCGAGGCTGGTGCGCGGTCGCCCGCGGACGTGGATCAGGCCGCGATGGTCGAGTGCCGGACCGTCGTAGCGGCCGCCATAGGCCTCGTCGTGCAGGTGCGCGAGGGCGTTCGCCGGCAGCCCGCTCACGGCGCCGCCCTCGGGCAGCGATAGCCGATCCCGATCATCCGCCGGAAGCTGAAGCGGCCACGGTAGCGCTCGGGCCAGAGGACCTCGGCGACGAGCGCGATCGTCGTGGCCCTGAAGAAGGTCGCGAAGGTGTTGGGCACGCCCTGCGGCTCCTCGTAGCCGCGCACCCAGCCGTCGAGCCGGCGCACCTCGGCTCGCGCATCGGCGAAGCCCCCGAGACGTCCTGGAAGGCCAGGAGCGCCTCGAGCTTGGCGCGCAGCCAGCGATGCGCGTCGGCACGGCGGTACGGCTGCAGCCGGTCGAGGTGGACGACGATGTCGACCGGGTCGACGTCGAGGCAGGCGGTCGTGACCTCGGTGGTCAGGCCCAGGCAGTAGTCCAGGATCCGCTCGGTGAACCCGAGCTCGGCGCCGAGCTCGAAATAGAGGTGGAAGTCGTGGGTGGCGCCGGCCATGGCGTGCAGGTGGTGCTGCGCGTCGAGCGTCTGGCCGACGCCCCAGAAGCCGGTGGTCGGCTCCTGGTTGCGGACGTGCCAGTCGAGCAGGATCTGGAGCGCCCGACCGGCAGGCCCAAGGCGCGGGTCGGCCGGATCACGGGTCATCAGGAGGAGGAAGCTCGCGAGGTTGACGATGTTGTTGCCCTCGAGCCAGGGGTCGCGCAGGTCGCGGCGCGCCAGCCAGGCCTCCAGCACGAGCGGCTCCAGATAGCGCTCGGCGAAGGTCAGGACCGGCCGGTTCGGGCCGTCGAGCGCGCCCAGGGCATCGAGCGCGCCGAGCGCGTAGTTGGTGAGATGGAAGGCGATGTAGGCCGCGGTCTCGCCCTCCCCGGGCCGCTTCCAGGTCTCCTCGGGCCGCATCTGCGGGTTGACGAAGACCCCGTCCGGGCGGCGGTGCCGCAGGAGGAAGGCCGCCGTGGCGGCGCGCTCGTCGGGCGCCAGCCGGTCGAGCCCGCCCAGGACGGCCAGGCCCAGGATCGCATCGCAGGTGCCGGGCAGGAGCACGCCCGGCCAGCGCGCCGGATCGTGCAGCGGGCTGGTGCGGAAGGCGCCCCGCGGCTCGGCCACGCGCATCGACAGGAGCCAGTGGGTGGCCCGCTCGAGCGCCCGATCGACCCGGTCGGCGAGGGCCGTGTCGCTCATCCCTTGACGGCTCCCGCGACCATGCCGGTCATCACCCGGCGTTGCGTGAGGAGGAAGACCACGACCACCGGCAGCGTCGTGAGCGTGGCCGGTGCCATGATGCCCTGGAAGTCGACCCCGAGCTCGCTGTTGAGCATCAGGAGCGCGGTCGGCAGGGTGTATGTTGCGGGCGAGCGCGAGATCACGAGTACCGGGAACCATTGCGACCAGTTGAGGAGGAAGGTCACGAGCGTGACCGTGCCGACCGTGGGCCAGGCCACCGGCAGGACGATGCGGGCGAGCACCTGCAGCTCACTGCAGCCGTCGATCAGCGCCGCCTCGATCATCTCCTTCGGCAGGACCCGGAAGAACTGGTCGAACAGCAAGAACTGGATCGGCCCGAGGCTGAGGAACAGGATGATGCCGGTGCGCGTGCCGAGCAGGCCCAGCTGCCAGATCACGATGTAGACCGGGATCACGAGGAGCATGTAGGGATACATGATGGTGAGCAGGAAGCCGAAGCGCAGCAGCCGGAAGCCCGGCAGCCCGGGACGCCGCAGCAGCGCGTAGGCGCCGAGCGCGGTGACCACGACCGCGATCGCGGTCGAGACGCCCGTGATCCAGAGCGAGTTGAGGACGAAGACCGAGAGGTCGGTGCCGCCGATCGTGCGGATCTTGGTCAGCACCGCGAGGTCGAGACGCTCGGGCCAGAGCCGGAGCGGGTCGGTCAGGATGCTCTGGGTGTCGCGGAAGGCGCTCACCAGCATCCACCAGCAGGGGTAGAGGAAGGCGGCGCTCACGAGAAGCGCGATGGCGTAGGCGAGGCCGCGCGCCAGCGCCCCGGGCCGGCCGGGCCCGCTCACCGCGGCGCCCCCCGCTCGCCCCAGGCATAGAGCCCGTAGGCCAGGACGATGACGATCGCGAACAGCACCGTCGCCATGGCCGCGGCCTCGCCGTAGAGCGCCTCGTCGAACTTCTGGTAGGCGTAGTAGCTCACGAAGTTGGTCTGGAAGTTGGGACCGCCCTTGGTCATCACGACCACGACCGTGAAGGTCTTGAGGAACTGGATCACCGCGTAGACGGTGTTGACGAGGATCTCCGGACGGAGCTGCGGCAGGACGACGTGGCGGAAGCGCTGCCAGCGTCCCGCACCGTCGATGCGCGCCGCCTCGTCGAGCGCCGGGTCGAGCAGCGTCATGTTGGTGAGGAACACGATCGTATAGAAGCCGACATGCTTCCAGAGCTCGGCCACGACCAGCGCCGGCAGCACCGTGGCCGGGTCGGCGATCCCGCCGAACGGCGGCAGCCCGAGGCTCGCCAGCAGCGTGTTCACGGCCCCGAAGCTCTGGTTGTACATCCACTTCCAGACGATGAACCCGGCCACGTCGGGCGCGATCACCGGCAGGAAGACGGCGAGGCGGAAGAGGCCGTTGCCGCGGCCGATCAGCGTTCCCCCCAGCAGCAGGGCATAGGCGAGCGCGAAGGCGATGTTCACCGCGACGGAGATGGCGGTGTAGAGGAGCGTGCGGCCGAGCGAGGCGCGGAAGTAGGGATCGGCCAGGACCCGCTCGAAGTTGGCGAGCCCGACCCAGACCGGTTCGGGGCTGAGCGCGGTGTAGCTGTCGGTGAACGCCACCTGGATGCTCTGGACGATCGGCCACAGGCCGAAGACCAGCACGAGCGCGGCGAACGGCAGGACGAGCGCGTAGAACAGCCGCTCGCGCCGGAGGAGCGCCGGCCAGGCCGCCACCGCCGCACCCATCGGACCGCACCCGGGCGGGAGCGCGCCGCCGCGCGCCGCCGCTCCCGCCCCGCCGGCTCAGGCCTTGCGCTTGGCGTCGACCAGGGCCTGCATCTCGACCGCCAGCTGGTCGACGAAGGCGCCCCAGTCCTCGGGCGGCGCCGCGATCGCCGCGAGCAGGCGCTTGTGCAGTTCGGCCTCCACCTCGGGGTACCAGGGGTGGATGCTCTCCGGGAAGTCGTAGGCCTCGAGCGCGTGCCGGGGCTTGGCGAACTGCAGCCGCCGCTCGCTCAGGCCCGGGTCGCTCATGTCGAAATCGGACCGCACCGAGGCGCCCACATATTTGAGCGACGCCTTCTGCGCCTCGGGTCCGAGGAGGAACTTGGCGACCGCCAGCGACCGCGCCCGGTCGGGGGCGTTCTCCGGGACCGCCACGCCGCGCATGCCGCCGATCACGACCGCGGTCTGGTCGCCCGGGGCGAACGCCGGCCAGGTGCCGATCACGAAGTCGCCGCCCAGCACTTCCGGCGTGTCCCACTTGCGCACGTTCCAGTCACCGACGCGGAACATGCCGGCGCGCTTGCCCTCGATCACCTGGTACATCTCGCCGAAGCTGTGGTTGACCGTGTCGGGCGCCACCAGCCCGTAGTCGGTGAAGGCCTTGAGGAACTCGACCAGCACCGTCTTGTGGCACGGCTCGCCGAGCGTGACCTTGCCCGAGGGATCCACGAGGGTGTGCGAGAGGCCGCTGCCGAAGGTGAACAGATCGAGCATGTGGATCAGATCACGGGGCTTGGCGGCCTGCAGCGCAAGGCCGAACGTGTCGGCCTTGCCGTTGCCGTCCGGATCGCCGTCCCGGAACTTGGCGGCCACCCGCAGCACGTCGGTCCAGGTGGCCGGGAACGGCTCGCCGAGCTTCTCGAGCCAGCTCTTGCGGGCACCGAAGGCCATCTGCACCCGCTGCACGGGGAAGATGATCATCCGCTCCTTGTAGGTCGCCATCTGCAGGTCCTGCGGCCCGAGGAAGCCCGCCTCCTTCGGCAGCTCGGCCTTCAGGTCCATGACCTTGCCGGTCTGGGTCTGGATGCGGATCACCCGCTCGTAGTTGTTGAAGATCAGATCGGGCGCGGTGTTGGTGTTGAGCGCGGCGATCACCTTGCCGAACCACTGGTCGGTCGGGAACGAAACCGAGGTGATGCTGACCGACGGGTCGACCTTCCGGTAGTGCTCGGCGACCTCCTTGAACCAGTTGACGCCGTTGTCGCCGAGATCGTGCCAGATCACGAGCTCGGCCGCTGGCACCGCTCCGGCGAACCCGACTCCGACCGTCAGGGCCGCACCGAGCGCGAACCGCCTCGAGAGCCGCATGGCCCTGCCGTCCATCGTTCCGCCTCCCTGCTGCGCCGGTCGCGACCCCGCGATGCGCGACGCCTCATCCGGTGTCAGATACCGCGCCGGCCGGGGCGCCCAAGCCGAGCCGGCGCTTGCCCACGCGGCGGCCGGCGCCTAGCGTCGACCGCGGAGGAGCATGGTGTTGGGCACCCGGCCGAGCCCGATCGCGCACCCGCACGACCCGGCCGCCGGAGCCCCGGGTGGGCGGACGTTGCTCGAGGTCGAGGGGCTCGAGGTGCGCTACCCGACCCCCAGGGGCGTCGTGCAGGCGGTGCGGGGCGTGTCCTTCACGATGGGCGCCGAGCGGCTCGGCATCGTCGGCGAATCGGGCTCGGGCAAGTCGACCGTCGGGCGGGCGATCCTGCGGCTGGTGCCGCCGCCGGGCGAGGTCCGCGCCCGCCGCCTCGTGGCCGACGGGATCGACGTGCTCGCGGCCGGCCGGCGCGAGCTGCGCGAGCTCAGGGGCGGGCGGGTCTCGATGGTCCTCCAGGACCCGAAGTTCTCCTTGAACCCGGTGATGCGGGTGGGGGCGCAGATCACCGAGGCCCTGCGCCAGCACCGCCGGGTCGGGCGCCGGGCGGCGCGCGAGCAGGCGCACGCCATCCTCGAGGCGGTGCGGATCCGCGATCCGGGGCGCGTCCTGGACGCCTACCCGCACGAGCTCTCGGGCGGCATGGGCCAGCGCGTCATGATCGCCATGATGCTCGTGGCCGAGCCGCGCCTGCTGATCGCCGACGAGCCGACCTCGGCGCTCGATGTCACCGTGCAGATGCAGGTGCTCGCCATCCTCGACGATCTGGTCGCGGCGCGCGGCATGGGGCTGATCCTGATCAGCCACGACCTGGAGCTCGTGGCGAGCTTCTGCGACCGCGTGCTCGTGATGTACGCCGGGCGGGTGGTCGAGACCTGCCGGGCGCGCGAGCTCGACCGGGCACGGCACCCCTACACGCGCGGGCTGCTCGGCTGCCTGCCGCGGCTCGACGGCCCGGTCGACCGGCTGCCCACCCTGGTCCGCGACCCGGCCTGGCTGGAGGCCGGCCCTTGATCGAGATCGAGGGTCTCGAGGTCGCCTACGGCCGCGGACCCGAAGCGGTCCGTGCGGTCAGGGGCGTGAGCCTCGCCGTGCCGCCGGGCGGCACCTTCGGGCTCGTCGGCGAATCCGGCTCCGGCAAGTCGACCGTGCTGCGCGCCCTGGTCGGGCTCGCGCCGGTGGCGGGGGGCAGCCTGCGCCTGTTCGGCCGCGAGCTCGGCGCGGCCGAGCGGCGCGGCCGCCGCGACCGTGCCTTCCGCAAGGCCGTGCAGATGGTCTTCCAGGACCCCTACGGCTCGCTGCACCCGCGCCACACGGTCGACCGGGTGCTGGCCGAGGCCTGCGCGATCCACCGGCTCGACCGGCCGGAGGCGCGGATCGTCCGGGTGCTGGAGGAGGTCGGGCTCGGGCCGGCGTTCCGCTTCCGCTACCCGCACGAGCTGTCGGGCGGCCAGCGCCAGCGGGTGGCGATCGCGCGCGCGCTCGTCGTCGAGCCGCGCCTCCTCCTCCTCGACGAGCCCACGAGCGCGCTCGACGTCTCGGTCCAGGCCGAGATCCTGAACCTGCTCAAGGACCTCAGGGAGGCGCACGGGCTCGCCTGGATCTTCGTCAGCCACAATCTCGCCGTCGTGGCCCAGATGTGCGCGCGGATCGCGATCATGAACAACGGGCGGATCGTCGAGGAGGTGGACGGCGCCGGGCTCGCCCGGGTCGAGCTGCGCGAGCCCTACTCGCGCCAGCTCCTGGCCGCGAGCCGCGGCTACGACCGCGAGCTGGCGCGCGCGCTCGTCACCTACGATTGAGGCGGCTCAGCCGAGCTCGAGGGTGCCCTCCAGCACCGGCACGGCCCCACCCGCGACGCGCACCTCGACCACCCGGCCGGCGCGCTTGAGGGCGTGCGCGGCGAGGAAGGAGGGGCGGCCCATCTCGACCCCCTGCTCGATGTGCCAGGCCAGATCGCCCTCGGCCAGCGGGTCGGCCGCGCCGAGGATGCCGGCCAGGGCCGCCGCCGCCGCGCCGGTCGCCGGGTCCTCGGCCACGCCGAGCGCGGGCGCCAGCATCCGCGCCCGGATCTCGATCCCCGGCACCGAGCGGTCGCGCACGAAGAGGTAGACGGCCGGCTCCGGCAGCTCCGCCTCGGCGGAGAGCCGGGCACGCGCCAGCGCCGGCCGCCCGGCCAGCTCGACCATCAGGAAGGCGAGGCCGGCGGAGGCGACGCAGGGGGTCGGGCCGTGCGCCGCCAGCTCGCCCGGCTCGAGGCCGAGCGCACGGGCGATCGGGCCGGGCTCGAGGCGCGGCCCCTGGCTCGGCGGCTGCGGTGCCGTGAGTTCGGCGCGCACCGCCTTGCCGGCCTCGAAGAGGATCGTCACCGGCACCGGCCCCGCGAGCTCCTCGAGGACCACCCGCGCGCGTCCGTCCGGCCCCGGCCGCACCCGGCCGGCGCGCGCCAGGGTGAGCGCCGTGCCGATGGTCGGATGGCCGGCGAACGGCACCTCGCGGCCGGGGGTGAAGATGCGCAGCCGGGCGAGGTGGGCGGGATCCTCGGCCGGCAGCACGAAGACCGTCTCGGGATAGCCGAACTCGCGGGCGATCGCCTGCATCTGGGCGGGCTCGAGCCCGGCCGCCTCGGGCAGGACGGCGAGCGGGTTGCCGCCGAAGCGGCGGTCGGTGAAGACGTCGCAGGTGCTGAAGCGGTGGCGCATCGCCCTCCCCCGTCGGCCGGTCTCAGCCCGGCTTGAAGCAGCACAGGAGCTTGATCTCGACCACCCGGCCCTCGCCGCCGGGCGCGTCGGGCGGCGCCATGCCGGCCTGGAAGCGGGTGGCGAGACGCTCGGCCGGCAGGCCCTCGCGGGCGAGCGTGTCGACGACCACGGCGAGGCGCAGGAGCGCCCGCTCCCACTCGGCGACCTCGACGCCGCGCGCCGAGGCGGCGGTGGCGGCGAAGCTCTCGACCAGGATCAGCCAGTCACGGTCGGCGGGCACCCTGCGGACGGCGTCGGCCAAGCCCAGCACCGCGCGGTCGAGCTGCTCGCGACCCTCGCGGTCGAGCTCGGTGCCGCCCGGCGGGAACGCCACCTCGCCGGCATAGAGGAAGCCGCCGCCGCCCCGCCCGGCCTGCAGGGCCTGGTCGAGCCCGGCGAGCGTGGAGGCGCGGTAGCGGGTGCGCGTGTCGGCCTGCGCCGCGACCGCCTCGGACAGGCGCAGGGACAGGTCCTCGATCTGCAGGTTGCGGAGCGCCACCTGCCGCTCGGCCGACCACCAGAGTGCGGCGAGGCCCGCCCCGAGCAGCGCCAGGGCGACCACGGCGAGCACGAGGCCGAAGGGTGCCCGCTGCGGCCGCGGCGTGGTGCGTGGGCTGCGCCGGCCGGGCTCGGGCCGGGCCGCCCGGGCCTGCTCGGCGCGCTCGCGGGCGGTCCGGAAGCCGCTCTCGTCGTAGGCGCGGCGGCGCGCCGGATCGCGCAGCACGTCGTAGGCCTCGACCAGGTCGCGGAAGCGGTCCTCGTCGGCCTCGGGGCCGCCCTGGTCGGGATGGAAGAGCTTGGCGCGCTCGCGGAACGCGGCCTTGAGCTCCTCGGCCGTGGCGCTCCGACCGACGCCGAGCGAGCGGTAGTAGCCCTTGGGATCGTCGAGCGGGTCCATGCGCCGTCCGCACCAGGACGCGGGCTCTATAGGCGGCGCCGCGGCGGCTCGGCAACCGCACCCGGCCGCCTTGCCGGGCCGCCCTCCCGGGGCCATGGTGCCCCGCGACGGGTTCGGGACGAGGCATGCCGAAGCGGCTCCTGCGCATCGTGGGCTGGTTCCTCGCACCCGAGCCGGCGCGCCCCCGGCCGCGGCGCCGGCCGGTCGACCTGCAGCGCGCCCGGGTCTACCGTTGGGAACAGGCGCAGGTCTTCCCGGGTCGCGACGGACCGCTCGCGCTGGACGCCTGCCGGGCGCTGGTCGAGGCGGCCTATCGCTGGGCCGAGGCCGACCGGGCGGGCGAGGCGGGCTGGGCGCCGCCGCGCGTCACCGACGGCCGCGGCCGCCGCCACGCCTGCGGTTCGCGCGAGGTGATCAAGCTGCCGCGCTGGGCGCGCACCGCGCCGATCGTCCTGCACGAGTGCGCGCACGGGCTCGCACCCGACCGGCACGGACCGCGCTTCGTGGCCGCCTACGCGGCGCTGCTGGAACGCTTCCTCGGCATGGACGGGGCGGCGCTCCGGGCGAGCCTCGATGCCGCCGGGGTCGCCTGCGGCGAGGCGCTGCGCGGTGCCGACGGCCGGCTCGTGCTGCGCGCGCCGCGCCGGCTCAGGCCGGTCGCCCGCCCACGAAGGTCATGAACCGCTCGACCCGGCCTTCCCCGAAGGCCAGGACCTCGTAGCGCTCGGGCTCCGGCGCGGGCATGCCGGGCGAGCCCGCGGGCATGCCCGGGACGGCGAGGCCGCGCACCCAGGTCGGGCGGTCGGCCAGGAGCCGGTGGATCGCCGCGGCCGGCACGTGGCCCTCGACCAGGAGGTCGCCGAGCCGGGCCGTGTGGCAGCCGGCCAGATCCTCGGGAATGCCGAACCGCGCGCGGATCGGGGCCAGATCGGCATGCTCGCTCGTGCGGGTGCGGAAGCCCTCGGCCTCGAGGTGGCGCGCCCAGAGCGTGCAGCAGCCGCAGCCCCGCAGCTTCCACACCTCGACGAGCGGCGCCTCCGCGGCGCGCCCCGGCCGCGGCGCGAGCACCGCCGCGAGGGCGGCCAGGAGGGTACGGCGGGCGAGCGGCATCGGCGGTCTCCTCAGGCGATCTCGACCAGCGCCATCATACCCGATCCCTGGTGCTCCAGCACGTGGCAATGCAGCATCCACAGCCCCGGATTGTCGGCGACGAAGGCGAGCTCGACGCGCTCCCGCGGAGCCACGAGCACGGTGTCGCGCCACGGCCGGTCGGGCTCCTCGCGACCGTCGCGGGCGAGCACGCGGAAGCTGTGGCCGTGCAGGTGGATCGGGTGAAAGAACGCGGTCCGGTTGAGGATCGCGAGGCGGTGGCTGCGGCCGTGCGCCAGACGCAGCAGCGGCGGCTCGTGGCCGTGCCCGTCCTCGGCCATCGCCCGGCCGTTGATGGTCCAGAACAAACCGCGGCCGAAGAGCGCGCGCAGCTCGCGCGGGTCCGGCGGCGGGAGGCCGCTCTCGGGCGCCCGGCCGCGCATCATCATCGCCATCATGCCGCCGTCGAGCACGAACTCGTGCCGCTCGGCCCGGGCGAGATCGGGCTCGGGCAAGGGATTGGCGGGAAGATCCGGTGGTGGGCCGGCGGGCTCGCGGGCGGGTGCCGGCTCGTTGCGGGTGACCGCGAGCGAGGTCACCCGGTAGGCGCCCTGCGGATCGCCATCGTCCAGGAGGTCGACGCGGGCGAGGCGCACCGGCGGCACGTCGAGCACCAGATCGGCGCGCTGGCCGGGAGCGAGGATGAGCGGCTCCTCGCTGCGTCGCGGCGCCACCGGATGGCCGTCGAGGGCGAGGAGCCAGGGATCCGCGCCTTTGAAGCGGAGCGCGAAGATCCGCGCATTGGCGGCGTTCAAGAGGCGCAGCCGCAGCCGCTCGCCGGGTCGCACCTCGAGCCGCTCGACCACTCGGCCGTTGACGGTGACCGTGTTGCCGAGGGCGCCGGCATGGGCGGCATCGTGCCGGTTCGCGCGGGGGTCGTTGACCGCGTCCGTGCCCAGTCGCCAATCGTCGAGGACGAGCGGCAGGTCGCGGTCGACCGGGAGCGGCTCCGGCTCCTCGACCACGAGCAGGCCGTAGAGGCCGCGCCCGACCTGCCCGGCGCTGCGCAGGTGCGGGTGGTACCAGAAGGTCCCGGCGTCACGGAGCGGCAGCTCGTAGCGGAACCGCCCGCCCGGCGGGATCGGCGGCTGGCTCGTACCCGGCACCCCGTCCTGGCCGACCGGGACCCGCAGCCCGTGCCAATGCACGGTGGTGGGCTCGGGCAGGCCGTTTTCGACCTCGACCACGAGCCGCTCCCCCTGCCGGGCGCGCAGGATCGGACCCGGAACCGTGCCGCCATAGGCCCAGACCTCCGTCGAGGGCCAGCCTTCACCGACGAGGGCTACCCGCGCCGGTGCGGCGCGGAGGAGGACGGGATCCGCCCCGGCGCCCGCCGGGCGAGCCAAGGGTGCAGCCGCGGCCGCCGCGAGCAGGGCTCGCCGGGCGAGCCGCGGCCCGTTCAAGCGCGGGGCTCCGTGGCCGGTCGCCAACGGCGCAGGCGGAGCGCGTTGGCCACGACCGAGACGCTCGAGAGCGCCATCGCCGTTCCGGCAAGCGCCGGCGAGAGGAGGCCAGCGGCGGCGATCGGCAGGCCCAGGAGGTTGTAGAGGAAGGCCCAGGCGAGGTTCTGCCGGATCGTCTTCCGGGTCGCCCGGGCGATCTCGAGCGCCGCCGCCACGAGGCGCGGGTCGGGGCGCAGGAGGGTGAGCCCGGCCGCCGCCACCGCGGCATCGGCGCCGGAGCCCATGGCGATCCCGACATCGGCGGCGGCGAGTGCGGGCGCATCGTTGATGCCGTCGCCGACCATCGCCACGACCCGTCCCTTGGCGCGCAGCCGCTCGATCGCGGCGACTTTCTCGGCCGGCCGCAGCGGCGCCTCGACCCGGGCGATGCCGAGCCGGGCCGCGATCCGCCGCGCCGTCGCCCGCTGGTCGCCCGAAAGCAGCGCCGTCTCGAGGCCACGGCGGTGCAGCGCGTCGACCGCCGCGGCGGCCTCCGGGCGGAGCTCGTCGGCGAGCTCCAGCAGGCCCAGGAGGCGGCCGTCGCAGGCCGTCCAGGCGAGGCTGCGGCCCGCCTCGGCCGCCGCCTCGGCGCGCTTGGCGAGGGGTGCGGTGGCGATGCCCGCCTCCTCGAGCAGCTCGGCGCGGCCGATCCGCACGACCCGACCCTCGACCCGGGCGACCAGCCCCAGGCCCGGCCGCGCCTCGAAGGTCTCGACCGGCGGCAGCGCCAGGCCGCGCTCGGAGGCCGCCTCGAGGATCGCCCGGGCGAGCGGGTGCTCGCTGCCCTGCTGGGCGGCGGCGGCCAGCCGCAGCAGCTCCTCCTCGCCACCCTCGAGCGCGTGCAGCGCCACGAGGGTCGGGCGACCGCGGGTCAGCGTGCCGGTCTTGTCGAAGGCCACGAGGTCGAGCGCGTGCGCCCGCTCGAGGG
>JBBIIE010000069.1:0-16688 GCA_037446605.1 Geminicoccaceae bacterium
TCCAGAGCCCGGGCTCGGGGCCGAGCGCCGCTGCGGCCGCCCGCTCGTCCGGCAGGAGCACCGGCCAGGCCCGAGCCGGCAGGGCGAACGCGGCCGAGGCGAGCGCGAGGAGACGGCGCCGATCGAGCGGGGGCATGTGCACGAGCTGTGTGCCCGCGCGCCGAAAAGCAAGACGGGCCCCGAAGGGCCCGTCCGTCGCGAGACGCGGGATCGGCTCGGCTCAGCCGAAGCCGTTGTCGGTCACGTCACCGGAGTCGAGCACCACGCCCTTGCCGACCACGATCGTGGTGACGTCGATCTTGGCGGTGCCACCGGCCGCGGCACCCAGGTCGATCTTGACGTTCTTGCCCTTGGCCGTGACGAAGTCGTCGGCACTCGTGAGCTGGCCGTCGCCGTCGGTGTCCAGATCGTCGAAGGTCAGGCCGAGATTGCCGACGTCCAGCACGTCCTCACCCTGGACGAGGTCGCGGACCTGGTCCTTGCCGCGGCCGAGATAGAAGGTGTCGCTCCCGGCGCCGCCGGTCATCTTGTCGTTGCCGCCGATGCTCGCGCCGAGCGCCACGCCGAAGTCGCCGAAGAGGCTGTCGTCCCCGGCACCGCCGTCGATCGTGTCGTTGCCGCCCCTGGGGCTGCCCGACAGGCTGAACGCGTCGCCGAAGATGAAGTCGTCGCCGTCGTCGCCGAACAGCTTGTCGTTGCCGCCGATGGCGCCGTCCTGCATCGTCTGCCCGTCGCCCTGGATGCTGTCGTCGCCGGCACCGCCGCGGATGGTGTCGTTGCCGCCGCGGGCACCGGAGGCGAGCACGCCCTCGCCGAACGGCGCGGTTGTGTCGTCCTGATCGCCGGCATCCCCGTAGAGGATGTCGTTGCCGAGCCCGCCGGTGATCTGGTCGTTGCCGCCCTTCTCGCCGGTCGCGAGGTTGAGCGCATCGCCGACGACGACGTCGTCGTCCTCGGTTCCATTGAGCTTGTCGTTCTTCGCGGTACCCGTCTGGCCTGCCATCCAAGCTCTCCATGCTGGCGCCCGGCCGGGACACCCGTCGGGCCACATCCGTGCCACCCGTCAGGGCGCAACTGCCGCAGCACGTAGCGTGGCGGTAGCTGCAGGGTCAAGGAAGGGGTCGATTAACGATTGCCAACATCATTCCCGAGTATGGCGCCCCGGCAACCATGAGGTTCGATCAGCTCGGCCGACCGCGCGGAACCCGGGCGATCGATGCATCCGGGTGACGCTGCACCAGCCGCGCGAGCTGCTCCGGATCGTCGACCAGGCGGCACACCCCGGGCGTCGCCACCCGCCACAATGGGTCGGTCCCACCCGCCCGCGCCGACGGCACCGCCAGCGGCGCCCGACCCCTTTCCCGGCCCGGCCTCGACGGCAGGTTGCTGGTCATCGACGTCCTCCTCCCGAACCACTTCCCCGACATCGTTCGGGTAGCCGAGGCCCGCGCCCGGCGGCTGTTACCCGGATCACACAGTGGCGCGAGCCAAGCCCGCCCGATCAGCCCCGGCGCGTCCTGGCCCGGGCGAGCACCACCACCGAGGCGACCAGGACGAGCGGCATGCCGGCCAGGAGGCCGAGCGGCGCGCCGTCGGCGAGCAGCGCGACGAGGCCGGCGAAGCAGCCGGGCAGCACCGTCTGCAGCACGCCCACCACCCCCGCGGCCGAGCCGGCGATGCTCCCGTGCGGCTGCAGCGCCAGCGCGCCGGCGTTGGCGGCGACCAGCCCGAAGGCGAGGAAGAAGAGCGCCAGGCCCGGCAGGATCGCGCGCGGCCCGTCGAGCCCGGCCAGGTGCAGGGCGAGGTTGGCGAGCGTGGCGAGCAGGCCGAGCCCGAGGCCGAGCGCGATGGTCCGCTCGAGCCTGAGCCGCCGAGCGAGCCGGGCGTTCAAGAGGCTGCCGGCGGCGGCCGCGGCACCGACGAGTGCGAACACCAGCGCGAAGCCGCGCGGCCCGAGCCCGTAACGGGTCATGAACAGCGCCGGCGCGCTCACGAGGTAGAGGACGAGTGCCGAGAGTGCCAGCACGCCGATCGCAACGAACGGCCGCGAGCGCGGCTCGGCCAGCACCGCACGCCAGGTGGCGGCGATCCGGGCCGGGCGCAGGGCCGTCGGGTCGGGTGCGCGGAGCGTCTCCTCGAGGCCCGCCGCCACGACCAGCAGCAGGACCGCGCCATAGGCCGCGAGCGCCACGAAGATCCAGCGCCAGGAGGCCGCCTCGAGGATCAGGGCGCCGGCCGAGGGTGCGAGGATCGGCGCCAGCACGAACACCGCCATGGCGAGCGAGAGCACGCGCGCCATCTCGGCGCCCTCGAAGCGGTCGCGCACGATCGCCCGGCCGAGCACCGGGCCGACCGAGGCGGCGAACCCCTGCAGGAGGCGGAGCGCCAGCAGCGCCTCGATCGTCGGGGCGAGGGCGCAGGCGAGCGAGGCGAGCAGGTAGAGGGCGATGCCGGCGAGCAGCACCGGCCGGCGCCCGTGCCGGTCGGCGAGCGGCCCGGCCAGAGCCTGGCCGGCGGCGAAGCCCACGAAGAAGGCCGTGACGGTGAGCTGGGCGGCCGGCAGGGCGCTGCCGAACTCGGCCGCCGTGGCCGGCACCGCCGGCAGGTTGATGTCGATCGAGGCGGCCGACATGGTCATGAGCCCGGCCACCAGGAGCACGAAGCCGCGTCCGGCGCGGGGATGGGGCGGCGACGGGCTCGCCGGGCGGATCGTCGGCACTTCGGCCCCTTCTGCGGCACCGTCCGCGGAATTCGCCCGCGCCGCGCTTGACGCCCGCTGCCCGGAGCACATCCTACCTTCCCGAGGCAAGGGAGAACGCCCCATGTTCGACGCCAAGCGGCTGCTCGACTCGCTCGTGCAGGCCGGGATGACCCGGTCGACCGGATCGCGCCTGGAGAACGCGATCGGCCCGCAGGGTCTTGGCGGCCCGGCGGGTGGCGGTGGCCTGCTCGATCAGCTCGGCCAGATGCTCGGCACCGCGCAGGGCGGCGCGGGTGGTGGCGCGGGCGGCCTGGGTGGCCTGCTGGGCCAGGTGATGGGCGGCCTGCAGCAGTCGGCGGGCCGGGCCGGTGAAGCGATTCGGAGCAACGATCCCGTGACCGTGGGTGGGCTCGGGGCGGTCGTGGGCGCGCTTTTGGGCGGGCGCGGCGGGGCCGTCGGCGGGGGCGCGCTGGCGCTCCTCGGCAGCCTCGCCTATTCGGCGCTCAAGGGCACGGGCGAGGCGCAGGCGGCCGCCGCCGCGCCGCCTGCGGACGAGCTCGAGCATCTCACCTCCGACGACACGGCGGTGCTCCTGATCCGTGCCATGATCACCGCGGCCAAGGCCGACGGCCGGATCGACCGCGCCGAGATCGAGCGGATCGCGGGCAAGCTCGCCGAGATCGGTGCGGACGCCGAGGCGCAGCGCTGGGTGATGGCGGAGATGCAGGCCCCGGCCGACGTCGCGGCCCTCGTGGCGCAGGTCCGAGGTCCCGAGGTCGCGGCCGAGGTCTACGCCGCCTCGCTCCTCGCCATCGAGGTCGACACCCCGGCCGAGCGAGCCTACCTCGACGATCTCGCCGCCCGCCTGCAGCTGCCGCCCCAGGCCGTCGCCCAGATCCACCGGGCGCTCGGCTTGGCCTGAGCAGTCGCCCCGATCCGGCTCGGGCTCAGCGCAGGAACTCGGGCGAGATCAGGCGCGGCAGGAAGAGCACGATCTCGGGGAAGGCGATCAGCGCCACGAGCACCGCGAGCATGGGCGCGAGCAGGATCGCCACGTCCTTCAACGCCTCGACCACCCGGATCCCGGCGACGTGGCAGGCGATCATGAGGCAGAGCCCGTAGGGCGGGGTGACGAGCCCGAAGGCGAGGCTCACGATGCCGATGATCGCGAAATGCACCGGATCCATGCCCACACTCTGGGCGAGCGGCTGGAGGATCGTGCCGACGATGATGATCGCCGGGATCGCATCCAGGAAGAGACCCACGACGAGGAAAGCGGCAGCGATGAAGAGGCCCGTCGCGGTGAAGCCCATCCCCCAGCTCGTCACCCCTTCGAGCAGGATCCTGGGGATCTGGTAATAGGCCAGGAGCCAGCCGAAGGCCGAGGCCGTGCCGACGCAGAAGAGCGCCACCGAGGCGAGCCGGCCGGTGTCGAGCAGCGCCCGGTGCAGGCCCGCGAGGTCCATCTCGCGGTAGACGAAGACCGAGAGCACCGTGGCGTAGAGGACGGCGATGCAGGCGCTCTCGGTCGCGGTGAACCAGCCGAAGATCTTGCCGCCGATGATGATCAGGGGTGTGGTGAGCGCCGGCACCGAGCGGACGAGCGCCCGGGCGAGCCCGCCCCAGGAGGCGCGCGCGTCGGTCGGGTAGCCGCGCAGGATCGCGAGACCGTGCACCGTGGCGAGCTGCGTCAGGCCCAGAAGCAGCCCCGGAACGATGCCCGCGAGGAAGAGGGCCCCGATCGAGGTCGTGAGGATCCCACCCCAGACGATCATCAGGATCGACGGTGGGATGATCACCGCGAGCACGGCCGAAACCGCGGTGATCGCGGCCGAGAAGGCCGGCCCGTAGCCCTCCTTGACCTGGGCCGGGATCAACAGCCGCGAGGTCGAGGCGGCATCGGCGGTCGAGCTCCCCGAGATCCCGGCGAAGAGGATCGAGAGCACGACGTTGACCTGGGCGAGCCCGCCCGGGCGGTGGCCGACCATGGTCTTGGCGAGCCGTACCAGCCGCTCGGTGATGCCGCCCACGTTCATGAGGTTGGCGGTCAAGAGGAAGAACGGGACGGCCAGGAGGATGAAGCTGTTGTAGGCGTTGAAGGTCTCCTGGACGAGCACGAAGGGCGAGAGCCTGGGCTCGATCAGGAGTGGCGGCAGGCAGGCCAGGGCGAGGGCGAAGGCGACCGGCACGCGCAGCACGAGGAGCGCGAAGAAGACGCCGAAGAGGAGGATCGCGGCCTCGCCCGGCGAGAGGACCGCGGCACCCGGGATCACGCGGCCCCCCCGCGCAGGATCCGCAGATCCTCGAGCACGCGCTCGAGGAGGAAGAGGAACCAGACGAGCCCGGCGATCGGCCAGGCCATGTGGATCAGCCAGAGGGGCAGCTCGGCGAGCTCGCTGATCCGGTAGAAGGCCCCCTCGGTGAACCGCCAGCCCCACCAGACGAATACCGCGGCCAGGACCGCGATCGCCAGATCGGCCAGGAGATCGAGGAGCGCCTGCCGGCGGGCACCACCGGGCGGCCAGAGGTCGACCAACAGATGGGTCCCCTCGCGCACGCCCAGCATGGCCCCGAGCATGATGGCCCAGACGAACAGGAAGCGGGCCATCTCCTCGGTCCAGATGTAGGAGGGGATGAGCGCCGTGTAGCGCGAGAAGATCTGCAGGCTCACCGGGATCACGAGCACGGCGACCGCCACGACGATGAGCGCGCGCAGGATCGAAGCGAGCGCGTCGTTGAGCACCGTCAACGGCCCGCGTCGGCCGTCGCTCATGCCGTCCCTCCCCGCGGATGGTCGGGGCGGTGCGGGTGGCACCGCCCCCGAAGAGAGCTCAGATCGCGTTGATCTTGCCGTAGATGGCGTCCGCCTCGATCTCCTTGGCGTAGGCCGCCATCACCGGGTCGACCGCCTTCTTCATGGCCTCACGGTCGGCGAACGGCACGCGCTCGAGCTTGCCGGCCTTCTCCATGGCCTCGAGCTTGGCGCCGTCCTCGCTCGATTCGACCTCGCGGCCGTAGGTCCCGGCCTCCTTGCCGGCGCGGCGGATCGCCTCCTGCAGGTCCTTGGGCAGATTGGCGAAGGTCTTGGCCGAGAAGCAGATCGGCCGGATCGTGATGGCGTGCTGGGTGAGCGCCAGCTTGGGCCCGACCTCGTAGAACTTCATCTGCTCGACACCGGCCGCCTCGTTCTCGCCGGCCTCGATCACCCCGTTCTGGATGGCGTTGTAGACCTCGTTGTAGGCGATGACGGTGGGCGCCATCCCGGCCGCGGCGAAGGTCCGCGACCAGATCGGCGCGCCCTGGACGCGGATCTTGAGCCCCTTGATGTCGGCCATGGTCCGAAGTGGCCGGCGGGCGAAGATGTTGCGCACCCCACCGCCGGCATAGCCGATCAGCATGACCTGGGCGCGCTTCTCGATCTCCTGCGCCACCGGTGCCAGGAGGTCCGCATCCAGCACCTTGTTCCAATGGGCGAGGTCACGGAACAGGAACGGCGCGTCGATGAACGGCGCCGCCTTGCTGAACGTCGACATGTGCGCCGGCGAGACGATCGCGTAGTCGACCGCCTGACCCTGCGCCATGTACTCGAAGTACTGCTTCTCGAGGCCGAGCGCGCTGTTCTTGTGGAGCACGAACTCGATCGGCTTGCCGTAGTACTGCTTCACCAGCTCGGCGAAGCGGGTGAGCGCCTTGGTGAAGGCGTGGTCGTCGTTGAACTGGACGGCACCGTTCAAGGTGACGGTCTGGGCGGCCGCGCCGCGCAGCACGTAGGGCATCGCGACGGCACCCGCGGCGGTCGCGAGCAGACGACGACGGAGCATGTGGGCCTCCCCCGCTGCAGCTACACTCGGCCTCGCTCCTAGCCCCTGCGACGGGGCTTGTCATGCCCCGCGGCCGCCCTCCCGCCCTGCGCGCAGCCGGGTCGCCACCCGCCAGGCGTTCCACTTGAGCCGGTCGCGCAGGTCGGCGCCGCGGAACGGGCGCGGGCGCAGGCCCAGCCGGCGCAGCGCGCCGTTCAGGCGGTGGACGGCGGTCTGCACGTCCGAGTAGCGCGAGCGGTAGGTGACCGAGAGCGAGATCGAGACCTCGGGCCCGTTCTGCACCCAGTGCGGTGCGGTGATCGGAATGAACAGCCCGTCGCCCGGTGCCAGCTCGAAGGTGGCGGCCCGGGCCGCGAGCTCGTCGCGCCAGGGCAGGTTGCGGTGTCCGCCCGCATGGTAGCGCTCGAGCTGCTCCTCGCTCACCGCCTCGCGGTCGTCCGGCCGCCAGACCCGCACCGTCTTGGTCCCGGCGACCTGGAGGAGGAAGTTGTGCTCGTTGTCGACGTGGAAGGGCGTCACCGAGCCGGGCGAGGAGAGGAAGAGATAGCCCTCGAGCCGGCCGGGCTCGGGGGTGACGCGCGCGGCGAGCGCGAGCGGTGCCTCGAGCACCTCCTCGAGCAGCGCCCGGTACTCCGGATCGCGCTCGATCAGCTTGAGCACCATCCACGAGCGGCACTCGCGGATCCGACGGATCGTCTCCTCGACCGAGAGCCCGGTGCGCGGCGTGCGCGCCGGGTCGAGGCCGATCGGCAGATCGCCGGCATTGTACTCGATCAGCTCGGCGGGCAGCCGGCGGGCGAGGTCGAGGATTCGCTCGACGGTCGAGAGCGGGTGCCCGACCAGCCGGTGGCGGACGCGGAACGGCCGCTCCGGGTAGGCTCGCGCGAAGGTCTCGGGGTCGATCGCGATCGCTGCCGGGGCGGGCCGCATGCCACGGGTCTCCTGCTCTGGTCGGTCCGCGGAGGTCTCGGCCGGCGGCGGGCGCAGCCGGCGGCGGGCACGGGCGAGCGTGGCGAGCGCGCGCCCGGTCGGGGTCGGTGGGAAGAGCACGAGGTCGACGAGCCCGCGGCGGTCGGGCCACAGCCGGTCGATCATCGGATGGTTCGGGCCGGCGCAGGAATCGACGACTGCCGAAAGGCCGCGCGCGTGCCGCCAGCGGGTGTAGTCGACGACCAGGAGGACACCCGGCGAGAAGGCCGCCCAGGCCTCCGCGAAGGCGATCTTGAAGAGGTAGGTCTCGGGGTCCGGCCCCGGCCCGTGCAGGCAGACGAGCAGCGCCAGCTCGCGCCCGTCGAGGGCGAGCCGCGCCACGCTCAGCCGGCCGGCCGGGGCCAGCCCCGCGGCCAGCCGGCGCAGCAGATCGGCGTGCCGCGCCGAGGCCATGGCGCTGCCGGCCCGCCCCTTCCAGCCCTCGGCCTCGAGCGCGAGGAACGCCTCGACGAGTCCCCTCAGGCGCTCCGGCTCCGCCACCACCTCGAAGACCAGCGCGCCGCGCTCGGCCAGCCGGCGGCGCAGCCGGGCGAGCTCCTTGCGCCGCTTCTTGGCGAGTGCCGCGGCGAGGAAGGTCTCGGCGCAGGCGGCCGGCCGCAGGAGCGCCCGGGCCTTGCGGCCGAGCTCGACCAGCGGCGCCCCGGCCGAGAGGGCCGCCCGGCTCAGCGCCTCCCGCAGCGGCCCGTCCGGCACGCCCGGCAGCAGCAGGGCCCGCGCCCCCGGCAGGAGGCGCCAGCAGTGCACGAGCAGCGCCTCGAGCGCCGGCTCGGCGTCGCTCGCGCGCACGAGCGGGGCGCGCAGGAAGCCGTAGGCGTGGCCCAGCGTCTCGCGGGCCAGCAGCGGGCCGATGCGGCGCGGTGCGGGTGCGAGCGGCAGGGCGGCGGCCAGCCCGCCCGCGCGGTCGCGGGCGAGCAGGAGATCGGCCCGTCCGGCCTCGCCGAGCGCGGCCGCCGCCGCCTCGAGGAAGACCGGACCGTAGAACGGGTTGGGCGCCAGCGCCCGGCGTTCGAGGGCGTCGAGCTCGACGGCGAGCCCGGGGGCCGGCGAGGTCCCGACTTCGAGCGTATACATCCCCTGTCGTCGCACAGCCTCCGGTTCTGTCGACCGCCCGACCCGAAGGAGTCGGTGCGGCCGAGGGCAGGATCCTCGCGACCGCTTCGGCCGCAAGGTGGCCCGGGGCCTCCGGCGCACCCCGATGCCGCATCCGGGCAGGCGATGCCGCGCCTCGTCCGGCTGCCGAGGCAGCCGCAGCTGCCACGACGGCGCGGTTCCATCGTCCATCCGCGGAGCGTGGCAGCCCCGGCAGCCACAGCCGTGCCGGCGCGCGCGGATCGGCTGTGGCCTCTTTCGGCTGCCGCGCGGCTGCCACGGCCGACCGAGTGCCCGGCGCGCGCTTCGAGGCCCCTCGTAACGGCTTGCGCCAGCGCGGGGATTTTTGCTCTTTACAAGCGCCGCGTTCGCCCCCATATGCGCGCTCCCGAGAAGGAAGCCCAAGCACTGCGGCGCGCGCGGCGGCGGCTGACTGATCGTCTTGACTCCCTCAGGGGTTGGGAGGTCGGTATGGCTGACACCTTCGGCAGCGCCGCGGCGCTGCTCGCTCAGCGCTCACCCGAGAACCCGGTGGTCTGCGTCCGCCCGCACCTGATCGAGGCGCGGGCCCGGCGGGTCGTCGCGGCCTTCCCGGGCGAGGTGCTCTACGCGGTCAAGTGCAACGACACGCCGGTCGTGCTCGAGGCGCTCTGGCGCGGCGGCGTGCGCCAGTTCGACACCGCCTCGATCGGCGAGGTGCGGCTGGTGCGTCGGCTCCTGCCGCAGGCGCGCTGCCACTTCATGCACCCGGTCAAGAGCGCCGAGGCGATCGCCGAGGCCTATCATCGCCACGGGGTGCGGCGCTTCGCCTTCGACCACGAGGACGAGCTCGCCAAGATCGTGGCCGCCACCGGGCGTGCCCCGGACCTCGAGCTGTTCCTGCGCCTCGCCGTGCCCGGCCAGGGCTCGCTTTTGGCCCTCACCGGCAAGTTCGGCGTCGAGCGCGAGGAGGCGGTGCGCCTGCTGCGCCGCGCCCGTGGGCTCGGGGTCGGGACCGGCCTCACCTTCCACGTCGGTTCGCAGTGCGTCGAGCCCGAGGCGTTCGCGCGCGCCATCGCCATCGCGGCCGAGGTCGCGCGTGCCGCCGGCGGCATCGACCAGCTCGACGTGGGCGGCGGCTTCCCGGCGATCTACACCGGCGACGAGCCCGGGTTCGAGGCCTTCGTGGCGGCGATCCAGGGGGCCGTCCGGGCGCACGGCCTGGGCTCCCGGCTGCAGTGCGAGCCGGGCCGCCTGCTCGTGGCCGACGGCGCCTCGGTGCTGACCCGGGTCGAGCTGCGCCGCGGTCAGGCGCTCTACCTGAACGACGGCGTCTACGGCAACCTGGCCGAGCTCAAGTGGATCGGCCCGCGCTTCCCGATCCGCCTCGTGCGCCCCTCGGGAGCGGTCGTCGGTCCCACCGCCGCCTTCGATCTCTACGGGCCCACCTGCGACAGCATCGACAGCATGCCGGGCCCGCACTGGGTGCCGCGCGAGGTCGGCGAGGGCGACTGGCTCGAGGTCGGCATGATGGGCGCCTACTCGAACGCCCTGAAGACCGCCTTCAACGGCTTCGAGAGCGAGGCCGTGGCGATCGTCCGCGACCAGGGCTGGTACCGCGAGGGCCTGCGCGACGAGGCGGTGGCGCTCGCCGCCTGAGCCGGCCTCAGCCGACCGGCCGCCCGGCTTCCCGGGCGGCCCGCTCGGCGAGCAGTCTGGCGATCGCCGGGTGGTCGGGCTTGCCCGTGGCGAGGCGCGGCAGCGTCTCCAACCGGAAAATCTCGGCCGGCAGGAGGAGCTCGCTCGCGCCGAGCTCGTGCGCCACGCGCACGAGATCGGCTCGGGCGAGTCGGGGTGCCGTCGTGACCAGGACGAGCCGCTCGCCCTTCTTGGGGTCGGCGAGTGCGAGCACCGCGTGCCCCTCGTCCGGGGCGGCGCGGGCGGCGAGCTCCTCGGCCGCGGCCAGGCTCACCATCTCGCCCCCCACCTTGGCGAAGCGCTTGGCGCGGCCGAGGATGGTGACGTAGCCCTCCGCGTCGACCCCGGCGATGTCGCCCGTGTCGTACCAGCCGCCCTCGGGCGGCAGCAACGAACCCGGGTGCGCCGGGTCGAGATAGCCGCGCATGAGGTTGGGCCCACGCACGAGGAGCCGCCCGCCGCCTTCGATCCCGGCGACCGGCTCGAGTCGCCACTCGATCCCCGGCAGGAAGCGACCGACCGTGCCCGGCCGGTTGTGGTGCGGCGTGTTGACGGCGAGCACGGGGCCCGTCTCGGTGGCGCCGTAGCCCTCGAGGACCCGGACCCCGAAGCGGTCCTGCCAGATCCTGCGGGTCTCCTCCTGCAGCCGCTCGGCGCCGGCGAAGAGGTAGCGGACCGAGCGGAAGTCCAGGGGATCGGCCACCCGTGCATAGCCGCGCAGGAAGGTGTCGGTGCCGAAGAGGATCGTCGCGTTCGTGCCGTAGACGAGCTCGGAAACCGTCCGGTAGTGCAGCGGCGAGGGATAGAGGAAGACGGGCGTCCCGGTCCGCAGCGGCAGGACGAGCCCGCCCAGGAGCCCGAAGCCGTGGAAGAGCGGGAGCGCCGCGAAGCAGCGGTCGTGCGCGCCGAAGTCGAACAGCACCTGGACCTGGTCGGCGTTCGCGAGCAGCGCCGCGTGCGAGAGCGCCACGCCCTTGGGCCGTCCTTCCGAGCCCGAGGTGAAGAGGAGGACCGCGGTCTCGCCCTCCTCGACCGCGAAGCGGCGGTGGAAGCGGCGGGCGGAGCGGGCGTCGAGGAGCGCCCGCAGCCGCGCGCCGAGGCCGAGTTCGCCGCGCAGATCCTCGAGGAAGATCACCCGCGCCCGGCTCTCGACCGCGGCGATCTCCCGCCCGAGCCGGGCCTGTTCGACGAAGGCGCGCGAGGCGAGGACCAGACCGATCCGGGCGACCTCCAGCGCCGCCAGGAGGTTGGCCGTGCCGGCCGCGTAGTTGAGCATCGCCGGCACGCGGCCGATCGCCTGCAGCCCCATGAAGGCGGCGATGGTCGCACAGGCGTTCGGCAGGAAGAGCCCCACCGCCTCGCTTCGAACCGTCTCCCGCTCGAGCCGCCTTCCGAGCAGGAGCGCGCCCAGGACGAGGCGGTCGAGGGAGAGCCGGGTGCCGCGCACGTCCTCGGCGAAGGTCCGCCGCCCGCCGTGCCGCGCGCGGGCCTCGAGGAGCGACTCGAACAGGGTCGAACCGCGCGGGGCCGTCCGGAAGAGCGCGTCCACGAGGAGGTCGTGGAGTTGGCTCGCCGCCCGCTGCCGGCGGGCCCGGCCCCTGAGCTCGTCCGGCAGCTCCAGCCGGCGTGGCTCGAGCACGGTCACCTCGAGCTTCGGCAGCAGCCGCCGGAGCACCTGGCCGCCGCGGAGCCGCGAGAGGAAGCTCCGCTCCGCGCCCGCGATCCGGGCCGGGACGATCGTCGCCTGCGCCCGATCGGCGATCCAGGCCGGGCCGGCATAGATCTTCATGAGCCCGCCCGTGACCGTGATCCGCCCTTCCGGGAAGATGGCGAGCGGTGTGCCGGCGGCGACGAGGTCGGCGAGCCGGCGGGCCTCGAGTGGCTTCGTGGGGTCGATCGGCACGAGCCGGAGCGGCGTGCGGAAGGGCGCCAGCCACCAGCGCGCGAGCCAGTCGTGCCAGACGGCGAAGACCGGAATCTCGGGAAGGGCCGCCAGAAGCAGCGGCCCGTCGAGGAAGGAGACGTGGTTGGCGACCAGGATCCGCCGTTCCCCGGCCGCGGCGAACTGGTCCGCACCCCGCACCTCGAGGCGGAACAGGAGCCGGAAGAGCGCCCGGAAGACCCGCTGGATCACCGGCCCCGGCAGGAACGGGAGCGCGACGAGGAGCCCGCCCGCGAGCGCCACGAGGCCGCCCAGAGCGAGCCCGGCCGGCGCTGCGCCCAGGAGCACGGGTCCGCCGCCCAGGAGGAGGAGGGCCGCGAGCGACCCCGCCGCCATCCGGACCGTCCAGCCTCGGAGTGCCGCGCGGCGCGCCTCGGCACGCTCGCGGAGCGCCTCGACCGGGTCGGGTCGCTGCCCGCTCACCCGGCCGCCCGGCGCAGGCTCTGCACGCCCTCGACGAAGCGCCGCAGCGTGTTCGAGATCACGCCGCGTGGGATCATCGCCTCGACGAGCTGGAAGCGGCCGCGGCGTGCGACCGCGTCCTCGAGCGCCCGGGCGAGCTCGGCCCGGGTCACCACGCGTCTCCCCTCGCCGCCGAGGGCCGCGGCGGCCTCGGCGAAGCGCCAATCGTCGAGATCGTTGAAGCGGCTTTCGGGCTGGAAGACGCGCAGCATCTCCCAGCTCCGATTGTTGAAGACGAGCACGATCGGGTCGACCCCGAGCTTCTTGCAATTGCCGAGCTCCCAGCCCGTCATCTGGAAGGCCCCGTCGCCCACCAGCACGAGCACGCGCTTACCCGTGGCGAGCTGGGCGGCCATCCCGGCCGGCACCCCGTAGCCCATCCCGGCGTAATAAGCGGGGGCGGTGAGCGGGCCGTGGTCGAGCGACATGGCGGTGAAGAGGCAATCGCCCACGTCGCAGGCGATCGGCATCACCCCGTGCCGGGCGAAGAGGTCGTTGATGCCGCGGGCCACGTCGTCCGGGCCGATCGGCTCGTCGTCGGCGACGAGGCCGCGCGGCACGGTCGGCCGGGGTGCGGCGACCGCCGCGCCCAAGGGTCGGGCGCGCTCGAGCATCGCCCGCACGAGTGCTCCGAGCGGGATGTCCGGGAACAGATGGAAGCCCATGGCGACGCTGCGCTCGCAGGCGCGGATCGTGCGCCGGAGATCGATCTTGCCGGCGCTCACCCCGAAATTGGTGTCGGAGAGGATGACGCCCAAAAGGAGAAGGCCGTCCGAGCCCTCGACGAGCTCGGCGATCGCCGGATCGCCGGCGAGGCCGAGATAGGTGCCGACCACCGGGGCGTCGGCTTCGGACAGGAGCCCGCGGCCCATGAAGCTCGTGACCACGGGAATGGCGAGCCGGCGGGCGAGTTCGGCGACCTCGGCCTCGAGGCCGAAGCGGCGGATCTCGACGTCGACCAGGAGCACGGGCTTCCTCGCCGCGGCGAGCCGGTCGAGCACCGCATCGGCGCAGGCCGCGACCGCCTCGGGGTCGAAGGGCCAGGGCACGGGCGGCGGGACGGGCTCGACCGGCACCGCGACCATGTCGCGCGGGATCTCCAGATAGACCGGCCGGCTCTCCTCGACCGCCGCCTGCAGCACCCGGGCGATCTCGGCGGGGGCCGTGCGCGGATCGTCGAGCCGGGCCTGGGCCACGGTGATCTCCTGGAACACCCGGAACTGGGTGTCGAGCCGTGGCCCCTGATGATGCAGGAGCAGCCCCGAGCGCGTCTCGTGTCGGCCGGGGGCGCCCGAGATCACGACCACGGGTGACTTCTCGGCATAGGCCGCGGCCACCGGGTTGACGATGTTGAAGGCCCCCGCACCCCAGGTGACGGCGGCGACCGAGGGTGCGGAGCGGAAGCGCGCCGCCGCGTCCGCGGCGAAGCCCACGGCCGGCTCGTGCGCGAGGGTGTGGACGGGCAGGACCCCGCTCTCTTCGGCGATCTTGAAGAAGGGCAGCGCGAAATCACCCGGTATCCCGAAGATCTCGCGCACGCCGCGCGCCCCGAGTGCGCGCAACAGGGCCTCGACCAGCCGCATCCGCCCCTCCGTCCGGATCCGCTCGCGGGGCCGATCCTACCACGCGGTGCGCGTGGCCGCAGGTCCGGCCGCTACCAGCCGCGAGGTGCCGAGTCCACCGGGACGTTCAACCGACCGGTGGTGGACCTCCGGTGGTACCGGGGTTAGGCTCGGACGGTTCATGCGACCAGGGGAGGGACGGCCGTGGCGCTGATTCTCGGTCGGACGCGATTGTTCCTCGGGGACAACGAGTTGCTGCGCGGCACGGGGGGCGACGATTCGGTGATCGGCGATCCCTATTCCGCGGACAACACGCTCGGCATCACCGACAACGGCCGCACCCTCGCGAGCGGTCGCGGCGGCAACGATTCGATCCTGACGCTGGCCGGCAACGACAGGGTCTATGGCGACGCCTGGATCATCGAGGGCACCGGTGTCGGCGGCAACGACATCGTCGACGGCGGCACCGGGTTGGACGTGGTCTGGGGCGACGCTCGGACGATCCGGGGGTCGGGTGCCGGCGGCAACGACATCCTGTTCCTCGGCGCGGGCGACGATTTCGGCTTCGGTGACGCCTTGAACATGCTCGACGCGGCCGGGGGGGGCGACGACACGATCGCCGCGGGCGATGGCGTGGACGAGGTCTACGGAGACGCGGCACTCCTCCTGAACGGCGCGGTCGGCGGCGACGACACGATCTTCGGCGAGGCCGGGGAGGACTTCCTCATCGGTGACGGGCAGGTCCTCACCGGCGAGGCGCTCGGCGGATGGGACGAGCTGCGGGGCGGCGCGGACGCCGACCTCCTCTACGGCGACACCCTCAGGGCTGCCGGCGACAGCTCGGGCGGCGACGATCTGCTTTCGGGTGGTGCCGGGGACGACATCTTGGTGGGTGATTTCGGCACGGCCGACGGCGACGCCGACGGCGGCGACGACGTGCTCGACGGCGGCGAAGGCGACGATCAACTCTGGGGTGACTTCATCGACAACCGGGGCACCGGCGTCGGCGGCGCCGACATCTTCGTGTTCGGCGAGGACAGCGGGCTCGACACGATCCTCGACTTCGAGGTCGGGGTCGACGTCATCGATCTCTCCGGCGTGGACACCAGCAACGCGACGCTCACCGACGTCGGCGCCGATCTGGAGATCGACATCGACGGGACGGCCACCAACGTCGTCACGGTGCTGAACGTCAACATCCTGGATCTGCAGCCGGGCGACATCGTCGTCTGACCCGGCAGCGCCACCCGCTCACGCCGCGGCGAGCGCCGGCGAGCCGGCGAGCGTGGCGGCCAGGTGGCGGGCGAGCGCCTCGGCGACGGGGCTCGCCCGCGCCTCGGCGCGCACGAGCGCGATCGCCATCGAGGGCAGCTCGGGCAGACCCTCGGCCGCACCCAGCACCTCGAGCCCGGAGGGCAGGCTCGCACGCAGCATCACGCCCACCGCGAAGCCGCTGCGCACCGCCGCCACCACGCCTGCCAGGCTCACGCTCGTGTAGGCGATCCGGTGGCGCCGGCCGGCCTCGACGAGGGCCGCGAGCGCCGCCCGGCGGAAGCCGCAGCCGGCGTGGAACAGGGCGAGCGGCAGCGGATCGCGCGCGGCGATCCCGTGCCGTTCCGCCGCCACCCAGACGAGCGGCTCGCGGCGCAGGATCACCGCCGCCCGCTCGCCCGAGCCCGCCGTGACGAGCGCGAGGTCGGGCCCGTCCGGCCGCTCCAGCGCCGGCACGAGCTCGGCCGAGGGCGCCACCACGAGCTCGACCTCGACCCGGGGATGGGTGCCGGCGAAGCGGGCGAGGCTCGCCGGCAGGAAGGTGGCGGCGTAGTCGTCCGGGGCGCCGACCACCACGCGGCCGCCGAGCGCGTCGGCGTCGAACAGGGCGAGCGTCTCGCGCTGCGCGCGGAGGATCGCGCGCGCGTGCGGCAGGAGCAGCTCGCCCGCCGGGGTGAGCGTGGCGCCGCGGCCGGAGCGGACGAACAGGCTCCGGCCGAGCCGCTCCTCGAGCCGCTTGATCTGCATGCTCACCGCCGACTGGGTGCGGTGCACCCGGCCGGCCGCCTCGGTGAAGCCGCCCGCCTCGGCGACCGCCACGAAGCTCGCGAGGAGATCGGGATCGAGCATGACCCACCATCATGCTTCGTGATCGCTCGGATGCAGATTATTCGTTGGCATGATGGATGGGAAGGGGCCATCTGGGGGTTCGGTGCAACCCGGGAGCCGACCATGGCCTCGATCCTCGACACCCGCTTCCCCTTCCCCGGCGCCGAGCCGGCGGCACCCGCGCGGGGGCGGCTCGCCCGGCTCGGCCGGCTCGTCCTCCGCCTGCTCGCCGACTACCGTGCCCGGCGCGCGCTCCTGGCGCTGAGCGACGCCCAGCTCAAGGACATCGGCCTCACCCGCGGCGACCTCGGGCCCGCAGGCGTGGAGACGCTGCGCGCGGTGGA
>JBBIIE010000070.1:0-16599 GCA_037446605.1 Geminicoccaceae bacterium
CCGGCGCGCCACGGCCGGGTGCCGGCGCGAGCTGAGCCCCGTGGACGCGATGGTCGCGGCCGTGCCAAGCTCGCGGGCGGGAGGTGCGGGGCGGCCGCGGACCGTGGTCGGCCCCGGCTGAGGGGAGGGCTCGATGCCGAGCACGGCGCTGGTCCGCCAGGCCATGGCCTACGTGCTCGCCGGTGGCCGCGGCTCGCGGCTGTTCGAGCTGACCGACAAGCGCGCCAAGCCGGCCGTCTATTTCGGCGGCAAGACCCGCATCATCGACTTCGCGCTGTCCAACGCGCTGAATTCCGGCATCCGGCGCTTCGCGGTCGCCACCCAGTACAAGGCGCACAGCCTCATTCGCCACCTCCAGAACGGCTGGACCTTCTTCCGTCAGGAGCGCAACGAGAGCTTCGACATCCTCCCCGCCAGCCAGCGTGTCACCGAGCACCAGTGGTACGAGGGCACGGCCGACGCGGTCTTCCAGAACATCGACATCGTCGAGAGCTACGGTCCCGACTACATCATCGTGCTGGCCGGCGACCACATCTACAAGATGGATTACGGGGCGATGCTCCGCCAGCACGTGGAGAGCCGTGCCGAGGTCACGGTCGGCTGCATCGAGGTGCCACGCGGCGCGGCCACCGGCTTCGGCGTGATGCAGGTCGACGCCGCCGACCGGATCGTGGCCTTCGTCGAGAAGCCGGCCGACCCGCCCGGCCTGCCCGACCGCCCGGACCGAGCGCTCGCCAGCATGGGCATCTACGTGTTCGCCACCTCCACCCTGTTCGAGCGGCTGCGCGAGGACGCCGCCCGGCCGGGCTCGCGCCGCGATTTCGGCAAGGACATCATTCCGCGGATCGTCGCGGACGGCGGTGCGGTCGCGCACCGCTTCACCCGCTCCTGCGTCCGCTCGCGGCAGGAGGCCGAGCCCTACTGGCGCGACGTCGGCACGCTCGACGCCTATTTCGACGCCAACATCGATCTCACCGCGACCGTCCCGGCGCTCGACATCTACGACCGCGACTGGCCGATCTGGACCTATGCCGAGATCACCCCACCCGCCAAGTTCGTCCACGACGACGAGGGCCGGCGCGGCAGCGCGGTGAGCTCGCTGGTCTCGGGCGGCTGCATCGTCTCGGGCGCCACGCTCTACCGCTCGCTCCTCTTCACCGGCGTCCACGTCCATTCCTGGGCGAAGCTCGAGCGGGCGGTCGTCATGCCCTATGTCGACATCGGCCGCCACGCCCGGCTCAAGGACGTCATCGTCGACCGCGGCGTGCGCATCCCCGAGGGCCTCGTCGTGGGCGAGGATCCGGACGAGGACGCGCGCCGCTTCCGCCGCACCGAGCGCGGCGTGTGCCTGATCACCCAGCCGATGCTCGACCGGCTCGCGGGCTGAGGCGGCTTGCGGCGGATCCGCGAGGGCGCGCCCGAGCCGCCCGGGCTGCGCCTGCTCCCGGGCGGCGTGAACGTCGCGATCCCGGCGCCGGAGGCCGAGCGCGTCGAGCTCTGCCTGTTCTCGGCCGACGGCTGCCGCGAGCTCGAGCGGATCGCGCTGCCCGAGCGGACCCACGGCATCTGGCACGGCCTCCTGCCCGACCTGGAGCCCGGCACCCTCTACGGCCTGCGTGCGCACGGAGCTCGTGCCCCGGCCGAGGGCCTGCGCTTCAACCCGAACAAGCTGCTCGTCGATCCCTGGGCGCGCGTGCTCGACCGGCCGTTCCGCCTCGCCCGCTCGATGTTCGCCTACGGACTGGACGATCCGCGCGCCGATCTCTCCTTCGACCCGACCGACAGCGCCCCCGACATGCCCAAGGCGCGTCTCGTCGCACCGCGCGCCGCCGCGGTCCCGCGCCCCGCCCGGCCCTGGCGCGAGACCATCCTCTACGAGCTCCACGTCAAGGGCTTCACCCGGCTCCACCCGGAGGTGCCGCCCGCGCTCCGCGGCACGCTCGCGGGCCTCACCCATCCCGCCGCCCTGGACCATCTGGTCCGGCTCGGCGTCACCGCGGTCGAGCTCCTGCCGATCACCGCCGCGATCGACGAGCCGCATCTCGTGCGCAGGGGCCTCACCAACTACTGGGGCTACAACCCGGCCGCGTTCCTGGCGGTCGAGCCGCGCCTCCTGGCCTCGGGCGAGGTCGACGAGCTGGCCGCCGCGATCGACGCGCTGCACGCGGCCGGCCTCGAGGTCGTGCTCGATCTCGTCCTCAACCACACGGGCGAAGGCGACGAGCTCGGCCCGACCTTCTCCCTCCGCGGCCTCGACAATCGGACCTGGTACAGGCTGCGCCCCGAGGAGCCGCGCCGCTATCTCGACCCCACGGGCTGCGGCAACAGCCTCGCCGTCGACCGGCCGATCGTGCTCCGGCTCGTCCTGGACGCGCTCCGCCACTGGGCCGGGCTCGGGATCGACGGGGTGCGGCTCGATCTGGCCACCACCCTCGCCCGGGACGCGCGAGGCTTCGCCCCCGAGGGCGCCTTCCTCGCGGCGCTCCGCCAGGACCCGCAGCTCGCCGGGCTCAAGCTGATCGTCGAGCCCTGGGACGTCGGCCCCGGCGGCTGGCGGCTCGGCGAATTCCCGCCCGGCACCGCCGAGTGGAACGACCGGTTCCGCGACGAGGTCCGCCGCTCCTGGCGCGGCGATCCGGGCCATCTGGGCCTTCTCGCCACCCGGCTCGCCGGCTCGGCCGACCACTTCGCCCGGGGTGACCGACGGCCCTGGGCGAGCGTGAACTTCCTCACCGCCCACGACGGCTTCACGCTCGCCGACCTCGTGCGCCACGCCCGACGGCACAACGGGCCCAACGGGGAGGACGGCCGCGACGGGCGTGCCGACGAGCCCTCCTGGAACCACGGGGTCGAGGGGCCGAGCGGCGATCCGGCGGTCGAGGCCGCCCGCCGCGCCGACATGCGCGCACTCCTGGCGCTCCTGCTGTGCGCCCGCGGCACGCCCATGTTGGCGATGGGCGACGAGCTCGCGCGCAGCCAAGGCGGCAACAACAACGCCTACTGCCAGGACGGCCCGGTCTCGTGGCTCTCCTGGGAGCTCGACCCGGCGAAGGAGGCGCTGCTCGAGACGGTCCGCCGGCTCGTGGCACTCCGCCGGGCGCACCGGGCGCTGCACGACGACCGCTTCCTCGAAGGCGCGCCCACCGGTGGGCCGCTGCCCGACGTCACCTGGCGGCGCGCCGACGGCGCGCCGATGGCCGAGGCGGACTGGCACGATCCGGCGCGCCGCTTCCTCGCGGTCGATCTCTGCGTCGGCATCGAGCCCGGCCCGGACCGGGTGCTGCTGCTCGTCAACCGCGAGGAGCAGCCGGTCGCCGTGGCGCTGCCCCGCCCGCTCGCGCGCTGGTGGCTCCTGCTCGACACCGCCCGCGAGCGCCCGCCGGCACCCGCCGCGATCGCGGCCGATCGGCTGCTCTGCCCGCCGCGCGCCGTGCTCCTGCTCGAGGACCGGCCTCAGCCGACCTTGGCGGCGTAGCAGCCGCGGCCGACGGCGCACAGCCGGCCCTGCGCGTCGACCACCTCGACGTCGGCCAGCGCCACCGTGCGGCCGAGCTTGCGGACCGTGGCGGTCGCCACGAGACGATCGCCCAGCGCCGGCCGCAGATAGTCGAGGCGCAGATCGATCGTCGGCACGCCGCCGCCCAGGGCCATGGCCACCGCCATGTCGCCGGCGATGTCGACGAGCGCGGCGATCGCACCGCCGTGGAACTGGCCGGAGCCCGGCGCCCGCTCGAGCTCGGGACGCAGCGCCAGGGAGGCGACCACCCGCCCGGTCGCGGCCTCGGCCGTCTCGACCCGGACCCCGAGATCGGCGATGTAGGGCGAGGCCAGGAACAGCGCCTCGAGGCCGGCCGCGTCCAACGGCGCGCTCACGGCACGAGCACCAGCTTGCCGAAGAAGCGCCGCTCGATCAGGGCCCGGACCGCCTCGCCGGTCTCGGCGAGCGGGCGGACGCTGTCGATCACCGGCACGAGCTCACCGGCCGCGGCCATGGCGTAGACCCGCGCCTGGTCCTCCATCGTCCAGCCGTTCGAGCCCACGATCGACAGCTCGTAGGTCCAGATGTAGCGCGCGTCGTTGGGCGTCGCGTAGCCGGCAGTCGCCCCGCAGACCAGCATCCGCCCGCCCGGTGCCAAACATTTGAGGCTCTCGACCCAGCTCTCGCCGCCGATGTAGTTGACCACCACGTCGACTCCGCCGCCGCCGGTCATGCGCGGCTTGCCGTAGCGCTGCCAGACCACCTCGCGGAAATTCTCACGGCTCGTATCGATCACCTGATCGGCGCCGAGGGCCCGCAGCCGCTCCAGCTTCCAGGGAGCGCCACCGCAGGCGATCACCTCGGCGCCGGCACGCCTCGCGAGCTGCACGCAGGCGGTGCCGACCCCGCCCGTGGCGCCCAGGATCAGCACCCGCTCGCCGGCCCGGACCGCACCGCGGGCGGTCATCATCCGCAGCGCCGTGCCGTAGGCGATCGGCAGCGCCGCCGCCTGTTCGAAGCCGAGGCCGTCGGGCAGCCGAACGAGCTGCGCGGCGGGGACGCGCACGAGCTCGCAGCAGGTGCCCAGGCGGGTCTCGCCGGTCATGCCTTCGCCCGGCACGAAGGGGTGGAAGCCGACCCGGTCGCCGATCCGCCAGCCCGCGCCCCGGTCGCCGACCGCGACGATCTCGCCGCAGCCGTCGCCGCCCGGGATCATCGGCAACGGCGTCACGAGCGCCGTGGTCTTGCCGAGGATCATCGGCTCGAAGCCGTTGAGCGCGGCGGCCCGGATCCGGATCAGGACGTCCTGCGGCCCGCAGGCCGGATCCGGCACCTCCTCGAGCCGCAGCTGCTCCGGCCCGCCGTGCGCATGGAACCGGACCGCCCTCATACCTGACCTCCGTCCGTGGATCGGCCGCGCCCCCAGGCGCGGGTTCCCAAGCCCGCCGCGAGCCGCTTAGATGGCCGAGCGCGCGCGAGGAAGAGGTCGGGTGGAACGCAGCCCTGCCGCCACCGGCAATCTGGCCTGCTGGCTCTCGCCCCTGGCGGAGCGGGAGCCCGATCGGGTGGCGCTGATCGACCTGGGCGAGGGCGAGCGGATCTCCACCTACGGCGAGCTCGACGCGCGGATCGACCGGGCGGCGGGGCTCGTGCGCGCGGCCGGCATCGGACCGGGCGAGCGGGTGATCGTCGCGATCGGCAATCGCACCGCCTTCCTCGAGGCGATGTTCGGGGTGATGCGCGCGGGCGCCGTGCCGGTGCCGCTCAACACCCGGCAGGGCCCCCTGCAGCTCGCCCACTGCGTGGCCGACGCCGATCCCGTGGGTGCGGTCCTCGAGGTCGAGGCCGCCCCGGCCCTGCCCGACCTCCTCGCCGGCCGGCAGCTCCGCCTGCGCCTCGCCGTGGGCGATCCGCCGCCGGGGTACGCGCCCTGGGACGCCGCGCTCGCCTCGGCCCGAGCGCTTCGGGCACCCGTCGCCCTGCCCGAGGGGGCGATCTGCTTCCTCGCCTACACCTCGGGCTCGACCGGCCGGCCCAAGGGCGTGCCGTTGACGCATGCCGGGCAGATCTGGTGGCTGGACTGCCTGCTCCGCCACTGGCCGCAGCCGGAGGATGCCCGCGCCCTCGTCGCCATGCCGCTCTACCACAAGAACGCCATGGCCGGTGCGGTGAAGCCGAGGCTCGCCACCGGCGGCTCGATCGTGCTCATGCCGGGCTTTCGGGCGCGCCCCTACCTCGAGGCGCTGGCCCGGTTCCGCTGCACGCACCTGACCGGCGTGCCGACCCTCTTCGCGCGCATCCTCGAGGAGCGCGACCTCCTGCAGCGGCTCGACCTGTCCAGCGTGAAGGCCGTGGCGGTCGGCTCGGCACCGGTGCCGGATGCGCTGTTCGAGGCCATGCTGCGGGCTTTCCCGCAGGCCTTCGTCTACCAGTCCTACGGCCTGACCGAGGGCGGCCCGGTGATGCTCGGCCCGCCGCTCGACGGCCGGCCGATCCCGGTCGGAAGCTGCGGGGTGCCCTGGCCCGAGGGCGAGGTGCGGCTCGTCGGCGCCGACGGCCGGCCGGCCACGATGGGTGAGCTCTGGGTGAGGAATCCGGGTGTGACCCCCGGCTACCGCAACCTGCCCGAGGTCGACCGCGAGCGGATCGTCGACGGTTGGCTGCGCACCGGCGACCGGTTCCGGCGCGACGAGCAGGGCTTCTACTTCTTCATGGGCCGGAGCGACGACATGTTCGTGTGCGGCGGCGAGAACATCTATCCGATCGAGGTCGAGAGCCTGCTCCTGCGCCACCCGGCGGTGAGCGAGGCCTGCGTCGTGCCGATCCCCTGGGGCGACAAGGGGGAGGCCCCGGCCGCCATGGTCTCGCTCGAGAAGGGGGCGGTCGCCGACGAGGCCGAGCTGGAGCGCCATTGTCTGGCGCACGGACCGGCCTACGCTCATCCACGTGTGGTGCTGATCGTCGACGAGTTGCCCCTGACCGGGGCGCGCAAGATCGACCGTCAGGCGGTCGCGGCCCGCCTTCGGGCGCACCGCGGCGGACCGGAGGGCGGAGGGTGATCGGCATGCGCAGCGTCGGCGATCTCGACCATGCCGTGGTGCTCGTGCGCGATCTGGACGCGGCCGAGCGCCGCTACGCCGCGCTCGGCTTCCGCTCCACGCCGCGGGGCTACCACTCGACCCACATGGGCACCGCCAACACGACGGTCGTGCTGCCCGACCGGCGGACCTACTTCGAGCTCTTGGGTGTCGTGGCGCCGACCCCGGCGAACACCACCCAGCGCGCCCAGCTCGCCCGCCGCGAGGGGCTCTACGGTCTGGCCTTCAAGACCGCCGACGCGCGTGCCGCCGCGGCCGAGCTCGCCGCCGCCGGCATCGCCCAGGGCGACGCGGTCGACTTCGCGCGGGCGGTCGAGCTGCCCGACGGCACCCGCGAGGCGCGCTTCACCGTGGCGCGCGGGCGCGACGACGCCACCCCCGGGGCGTGGTGCTTCCTCTGCCAGCACCACACGCCCGAGCTCGTCTGGCGCGCCGACCATCTGCAGCAGCCGAACGGTGCCCGCGCCCTGGCCGAGATCGTCGGCTGCGCCGCCGACCTGGATGCCGTCGAGTCGGGCTGGCGGGTCTGGCTCGACGGGCGCCTCGAGCGCGCGCCGGGTGCGCTGTGCGCGCGTACCGGCACGGCCAGGATCACCTTCCTCACCCCGCGGACGCTGCGCCGGCGCTACGGTGCCGCGGTCGACGGGCTCAGCGGTGGCGAGCCCTGCCTCGCCCTGATGGCGTTCACCGTCGACGATCCCGAGCGCGCCCGGGCGCTGCTCGAGGCGTCGGCCGTCCCGGCCGGGCGCGGGCCCGGCGGCAGCGTCGTCGTGCCGGCCACGGCGGCGTGCGGCGTGGCGATCGAGTTCCGGCCGGCCGGCGCCGGGTGAGAGGAGGAGGCGAGGATGCGCAAGGCAGCGCTTCTGGGCGTCACGATCGCGGCGGCGACGATCATCGGGATCGGCGGGGCGGCGGCCCAGCAGTACAAGTGGCGCATGGCCACCATCGACACCGAGACCGGGGTCTATTTCGTCAACATCGCCAAGCCGTTCACCGAGTGGGTCGACAGGCTGACCAACGGGCGGATGAAGATCGACCCGCTGCCGGCCGGCACCGTCGGCAACATCTTCAAGCTGCACGAGGCGGTCGAGGACGGGCTCGTCGACATGGCCAACTGGCCGCCCTCCTTCCTCGGCACGGCGGATCCGACCAACGCCATGATCGCCGGCTTCCCGACCGGGCTCGGCGTCGATTCGTTCCTCGCCTGGATCTACGCCGGCGGCGGCCGCGAGCTGTGGATGCAGCACCGCCGCGAGACCATGAAGATGCACGCGCTCGTGCTCGGCAGCGGGCCGTCCGAGTGGTTCGCCCACAGCCACGTCCCGATCCGTACCACCGAGGACCTCAAGGGCCTCAAGTTCCGCACGCTCGGCAACTGGGCCGCGGTCATCAAGGACAAGTTCGGCGCGGCCCCGACCACGGTTCCGGGTGCCGAGATCTACGGCATGCTGGAGAAGAAGGGCATCGACGCCGCCGAGTACTCGATGCCCTCGGAGAACTGGGCGAAGGGCTACCACGAGATCGCCAGATACGTGATCTATCCGGGCATCCACGCCCCGGCCTGGGCCTTCGAGGGGCTGATCAAGCTCGACACCTGGCAGAAGCTGCCGCCCGACATCCAGCTGGCGATGGAGGCGGCGGCGCGGATCGTCACGCACGAGAGCGTCTTGAACATCATCAACGCCGACCTCGACGCGGTCGCCAAGCTCACCGGTGCGGGCAAGAACGAGATCATCCGCCTGTCCGACGAGGTCCAGGCCGAGGCCCGCAAGGGCGCCCGCGCCTGGGCGACCGAGGCGGCCGCCAAGGCCAAGGCCGCCGGCAATCCCTGGCCGGAGAAGGTGGCGAACTCGATCTTCGCCTTCCAGGACCGCTGGATCGCCAACTCGAAGTACCTGGTGGTCGATCACCGCAACTGACCCGATGCGGGCCGGCTCCGGCCGGCCCGCACGCACGCGGAGCGGAAGCGATCACGAGCCTCCTCCTGGACCGGATCCTGCCGGCCCTCGACCGCGTCGGGCGGATGCTGGCCCTCGTCTCGATGGCGCTCGTGCTCGTGCTCATGGGGGTGATGATCGTCGAGGTCGTGGCGCGCCGCTTCCTCAACGCGCCCACGATCTGGGCCAACGACGTCACCTACATGACCAACGGCACGATCTTCCTCCTGGCCGCGGCCTGGACGCTGCGCCGCGACGCGCACGTGCGCATCGACTTCCTGTCCGCACGCCTGCCGGCGCGCCTGCAGCACGCCCTCAACCTCGCCTTCTACCTGGCGATCTTCCTGCCGGCGCTCGGGCTCACCTGCAACGAGTCGTGGACCAAGGCTTGGCGCGCCTATCTGCGCGGCACCCGGGAGAACATGAGCACCTGGGAGCCGCTCGTCTGGCCGTTCCTCGCCGGCATCACGCTCGGCGTCGTCGGGCTCACGCTGCAGGTGGCACTCGAGAGCGTCCGCCACGCGATCGGCGTGGCCGACCCGAGCCGGGTCCGGGCGCCGGGAGCCGCCGGCCCGGGCCCGCGCGCATGAGCGAGCTTCTCTCGGGCGAGGTCTGGGCCGGGCTCATGTTCCCGGCGCTCTTCCTCATGATCTTCGCCGGCATCCCGATCGCCTTCGCGCTGCTCGGGTGCGCCTTCCTGTTCGGCCTGCCGCTCTACGCCGACAAGATCGGCCTGCAGCTCTATGCCGGCATCACCCAGACGGCCTCGAACTTCCTGCTCTCGGCCGTCCCGCCCTTCGTTTTCATGGGCTGCGTGCTGGAGCGCTCGGGGATCGCCGAGCGGCTGTTCCAGGCGATGCTGGTCTGGCTCGGCCGGCTGCCCGGTGGGCTGGCGCTCGCCACCATCGCCATGGCCGCGGTGATCGCCGCCTCGACCGGGATCGTGGGCGCGGTCGAGGTGGTGATCGGGGTCATGGCCATCCCGGTCATGCTCCGCCACGGCTACGACCGCGGGCTGATCTCGGGCGTGATCTGCGCCGGCGGCTCGCTCGGCACGATGATCCCGCCCTCGCTCGTGGTGGTGATCTACGCCTCGGTCGCCAACCAGTCGGTCGGCCAGCTCCTGGCGGCGGTGCTGCTGCCCGGCCTGCTCATGGTGGCACTCTTCCTCGGATGGATCCTGGGTCTCTGCCTGCTGCGCCCCGAGGCCGGGCCGCCGGCTCCGCCCGACCCCCTGCCGCTCGGCCGCAAGCTCCTCCTCACCGTCACCGGACTCGTGCCGGCGGCCCTCCTGATCGTGGCCGTGCTCGGTGCCATCCTGGCCGGCATCGCGAGCCCGACCGAGGCCGCCTCGGTGGGCGCGGTCGGTGCGGTGCTGCTGACCGCCTTCTACCGCCGGCTGTCGCTCGGCGTGATCCTCGACAGCCTGGAGCGCACGCTGCTCATCAACGCCATGATCCTGTTGATCGTGGTCGGCGGCTCGATGTTCGCGGGCGTGTTCCGGGTGCACGGTGGCCACCAGCTCGTGGCCGACCTGGTCGGCGGCGCCGGCCTGCCCGCGCTCGGCATCGTGCTCCTGCTGCTCGCGATCGTGTTCCTCGCCGGCTTCATCCTGGACTGGGTCTCGACCGTCCTGATCTGCCTGCCGATCTTCCTGCCGATCCTGGCCCAGGCGCAGATCGACCCGATCTGGTTCGCCACGCTCATGGTGATCGTCATCCAGACGAGCTACCTCACCCCGCCCATGGCGCCCTCGATCTTCTACCTGCGCTCGATCGCCCCGCCGGAAATCGGCTACGGCGACATGGTGCGCGGCGTGACCCCCTTCGTGCTCGCCCAGCTCGTCACGCTCGCCCTCGTGCTCGCCTTCCCCGGGCTCGCCACCTGGCTGCCCAGGGCCCTCGTGACGGGCTTCTAGGATGGGGGCGGGCTCGCTCTGGGAGGCGACCGCGGCGCCCGGGCCCGTGCTGCCGACGCTGACCGAACGGCTCGAGGCGGATGTCGCCGTCGTCGGTGCGGGCTTCACCGGGCTCTCGACCGCCTGGCACCTGGCCGAGGCAGATCCCGGGGCGCGGCTCGTCCTGCTCGAGGCCGACGAGCCGGGCGCCGGCGCCTCGGGGCGCAACAACGGCCAGGTCATCCCGACGCTCACCCGCCCCGACCCGGACGATCTCGTGGCCCGTCTCGGCCCCGAGCGCGGCGAGCGCTTCGTGGCGCTGGTGCGCGATTCCGCCGCCACGACCTTCGAGCTCATCCGCCGCCTCGGGATCGAGTGCGACGCCGTGCAGGCCGGCTGGATCCAACCCGCGCACGACCCCGGGCGCTTCGAGCGGGTGAGCCGACGCCGCTTCGAGCAGTGGGCCCGCCGGGGTGCCGCGGTCGAGCTGCTCGACCGGCAGCGGCTCGCGGACCTGCTCGGCAGCGAGGCCTGGCACGGCGGCTGGATGGCGCGGACCGGTGGGCATCTGAACCCGCTCGCCTTCGCCCGCGGCCTCGCCCGGTGGCTGAGCGAGCGCGGGATCCCGCTGTTCGCCCGCTCGCCGGTCACCGGCCTCGACCGCGCGGGCGGCCGCTGGCGGCTCGCCACGCCGGCCGGGGAGGTGGTGGCCGATCGCGTGCTGCTCGCCACCGCCGCCTATTCCGGGCCCGCGACGGGTGCCCTTGCGCGCAGCTACGTGCCCTACCGCCCCTGGATGCTCGCCACCCCACCGCTCGGGCAGAACGTGCGCCGCTCGGTGGTGCCGGGTGGGCAGGCGGTCTCCGACACCCGGGCCGATCTCCGCTTCCTGCGTTGGACCGCGGACGGACGGCTGGTCTCGGGCGGCGCGCTCGTGCTGCCGCTCGCCGAGCGGGCCCGGCTCGAGCGGCGCGTGGCGGCGCTCCTGGCCGAGGCCTTCCCGCCGCTCGCCGGGGTCGGCTTCGAGTTCGCCTGGAGCGGGGCGATCGCCATGACCCCGGACCGCCACCCGCACCTCCTGGAGCTCGGTCCCGGCCTGTTCGCCTGGATCGGCTGCAACGGCCGTGGCGTGGCGCTCGCCACCGCACTCGGCCCGCACCTGGCGCGGCTGTGCCTGGGTGGACGCGCGGACGAGCTGCCGCTGCCGCTCGAGCCGCCGCGGCCGATCCCGGCCAGGGCCCTGGCGGCCCCGCTCGGCCGGCTCGCCTTCGCCTACTGTCGCTGGCTCGATTCCCGGCCCTGATCGCCCGGCCCGGCCAGGTGCGCGAGCGCCACGCCGCCGAACGCTTGGTCGGTCGGCACGATGTCGATGCGCGAAAGATCGACGTGCGGTGGCAGGCGCAGCGTCTCGACGAGCACGCGCGCGACCTCCTCGGGGCGGATCGAGCGGAAGCCGGCGTAGAGCCGCTCGCGCACCGCCGCCCGGTCGCCGCCCATGGCGTCCAGGTAGATGTCGGTCTCGACCCGGCCGGGGGCGAGCTCGGTCACCCGGATGCCGGTGCCGACCAGATCGAGGCGCAGGTTCTGCGCGAGCATCGAGACCGCGGCCTTCGTGGCGGTGTAGACCGCCATCGCCGGATAGGCGTGGTGCGCCGAGATCGAGCTCACGAGGAAGAGGTGGCCGGAGCGCCGTGCCACCATCCCCGGCAGCACCACGCGGACGGTGTGGAACGCCGCCTTGACGTTGAGGTCGAGCATCGAGTCGAGCTCGTGCCGGCCCATCTCGTGCAGCCGCTTGACGGCGCTCACCCCGCCCGCGTTGACCACGAGCACGTCGATGGCGAGCGGGCCGAGCGCGGCCTCGAGGGCGGCGGTGTCGGTCACGTCCAGCGGCAGCGCCCGGCAGCCGGTCTCGGCGGCGAGCGCGCGCAGCGCCTCGCTCGAGCGCGCGACCGCCCAGACCTCGAGCCCCTCGGCGCGGAGCGCGCGGACGATCGCCGCGCCGATTCCGCGCGAGGCTCCGGTGACGAGGGCGGTACGCGAGGGCGGTGCGGTGGTCACGCGGGTTCCTCCCCGAGCAGACGGCGGAGCCGCTGGCCGAGCCGCTCGAGCGCCACCACGGCGGCATCGAGCGCGCGGGTCATGTGCAGGGTGCCGTGGGCGAGACCGGGCCAGAGCACGAGCTCGTGCCGCACCCGGGCCTCGGCGAGCCGGGCGGCGAGCGCCCGGCTCTCGTCCAGGAGCGGGTCGAGCCCGGCGGCACCGACCAGGAGCGGCGGCAGGCCGGCGAGATCGGCGGCGAGTGGCTCGGCCAGGGGGTCGGTGCCGTCGCCGTGCCCCTCCGGGAGATACTCGGCCCAGAACCGGTCGAGCAGGTCGGGAGGCAGGAGCCAGTAGGGATCGGCGAAGCGGGCGCGCGAGGCGCCGGAGAAGCGCCGCCGGTAGCCGCCGTAGGCGAGGATGCCGGCACGCGGCAGCGGCCCGCCCGCATCGCGCAGCGCCAGGAGCGCGGCGAGCGCCAGGTTGGCGCCGGCCGAATCGCCACCCACCGCGATCCGCCGCGGGTCGAGGCCGAGCGCCGGGCCGTGCTCCAGCAGGAAGCGCAGTGCCGCGAGCGTGTCCTCGAGCGCGGCCGGGAAGCGATGCTCGGGTGCCAGCCGATAGGCCAGCGCGAGCACCCGGCAGGCGCCCGCGAGCGCGAGCCGCCGGCAGATGCCCGCGTGGCTGTCGAGCCCGCCCATGATCCAGCCGCCGCCGTGCAGCCAGAGGAGCAGCGGCGCCGGGCCCGGGATCCCGGGATCGTACAGCCGGCAGGCGAGCGGCCCCGCGGGTCCGCGCAGCTCGAGCGCCGCGACGCGGGCGACCGGCAGGAGGTCGTGGTTCCAGGCGGGGGTGAAGCGCCGGTCCATCCAGCTCCGCAGCTCGGCGATCGACCAGGCGGCGATCGGCGGCAGGCCGGCCGACTGGCGCGCCGCCTGGTCGAGCACGGCGCGGAGCTGCGCGTCGAGCTCGATCCCCTCGGTCGCGGCGGCCGGGGGCGCGCCGCGCACCGTCGCCAGCGCCGCCAGGACGTCCTTCTCCATCACCCGCCCGTCGCCGCCGCTGCGCGGCAGGCGGGCGAGGTCGAGCCCGCGCTCGCGGGCGAGCCGCCGGGCGATCGGCGAGGCCGGCACGAACCCGTCCGCCCGCGCGCCCGGGGCCGGCTCCGACGCCGCGCGCGCGGCGGTGGGCCCCGATCGGACCGCGCCTCCCGCCCCGCTCGGCGAGGCTCCGGCTGGTTCCGACCCGGCCGTCGGGTGCGGACCGACCGGCTCGGGGGGTCCGTCGACCCGCAGCCGGCAGAGGACGGCGCCGACCCCGACCTCGCGGCCCGGCTCGACCAGGAGCGCCTCGACGGTGCCGGCCGCCGGTGCCGGGACCTCGCTCGCCGCCTTGGCGGTCTCGACCACGGCCAGGAGGGCGCCCGCCTCGACCCGCTCGCCGGGGGCCACGGCCCAGGAGACCAGGAGCGCGCTCTCCATGTACTCGCCCGCCGCACCCACGAGCTTGACCTCGAGGAGCCCCGGCATCGCCACTCAGCCGAGGCAGCTTCGGGCGGCGGCCGCGATCCGCGCCGCATCGGGGATCGAGGCCCGCTCCATGGGTTCGGCGTAGGGGATCGGTCGGTCGGCGGCCCCCAGCCGCTGCACCGGCGCGTCCAGCCAGGCGAAGGCCTCCTCGGCGATCGTGGCGGCGAGCTCGGCGCCGAAGCCTGCGAACCGCCAGCCCTCGTTGACCACGACGGCGCGGTGGGTGCGCCGGACCGAGGCCACGAGGGTCCCGACGTCGAGCGGGCGGAGCGTGCGCAGGTCGATCACCTCGGCCTCGATCCCCTCGGCGGCGAGGAGCTCGGCCGCGCGCAGCGCTTCGAGGACCATCCGGCTCGATGCCACCAGCGTGACGTCGCGGCCGGGTCGGCGCACCGCCGCCGGGCCGATCGGCACGAGATGCTCGCCCTCGGGCACCGGCCCGCGCGTGTTGTAGAGCGCCTTGTGCTCGATGAAGACGACCGGGTCGGGGTCGCGGATCGCGGCGGTGAGCAGGCCCTTGGCGTCCGCCGGGGTCGCCGGCATGACCACCTTGAGGCCCGGGACGTGCGCCACCCAGGCCTCGAGGCTCTTGCTGTGCTGGGCGGCGGCACCGGCGCCGACCCCGCCCTGCGTGCGCAGCACGAAGGGCAGCCGGACCCGGCCGTTCCAGATCCAGGGCAGGACGGAGGCCTGGTTGACGAGCTGGTCGAGGCAGAGCGGCAGGAAATCGACGTACATGATCTCGGCCACGGGCCGCAGGCCCATCATCGCCGCGCCGATCGCCAGCCCGCAGATCGCCTGCTCGGCGATCGGCGTGTCGCGCACCCGGGCCGGCCCGAACTCGGCCAGGAGATCCCGGGTCACCTTGAAGACGCCGCCATAGGCCGCGACGTCCTCGCCGAACACCAGGACCGCGGGATCGCGCCGCATCTCCTCCTGCAGCGCCTCGCGGAGCGCCTCGGCGTAGCGCAGCTCACGCACCGGCCGTCTCCCCGCGCGCCCCCGCCTCCGAGGCATATTCCGGTGCGGCGAGCGTCTCGGCGGGCGGTGGCGGGGCGGCGAGCGCCGCCTCGAGCGCCCGGGCGAGCTCGCGCTCCGCCTCGCCCTCGAGCGCCAGGAGCGCGCTCTCGCCGAGCTCCGGGAGGAGCTCGCCGCGCAGCCGGGCGATCGGATCGCGGGCCCGCCAGGCGGCGAGCTCGGCCGGATCCCGGTAGCCGCCGAGATCGGACGTCGAGAAGCCCTCGAGCCGAAAGGTCCGGGCCTCGATCAGGCTCGGCCCCTCGGCGCGCCGCGCCCGGGCCGCCGCCTCGGCGACGGCGGCGAAGACCGCGCGCACGTCGTTGCCGTCGACCGTCCGGCCGGGCATGGCGTAGCCCGCGGCGCGGATGGCGAGCTCGTTCACCGCCGACTGGGCGGCGGTCGGCACGGTCAGGCCGAAGCCGTTCGCCTCGATCAGGAAGACGACGGGCAGGCGCCACAGTCCGGCCAGGTTCATGGCCTCGTGCGCGGCGCCGATCTGGGCGGCGCCGTCGCCGAGGAAGGCGCACACGACCCGCGGCTCGCCGCGCACCTGGAAGGCGAGCGCCTGGCCGACGGCCACCGGCAGCATGCCGCCGACGATCCCGCAGCCACCCAAGAGCCCGACCTCCGGATCGGCCACCAGCATGTGCCCGGCGCGGCCGCCGCAGCTGCCCGTGGCACGGCCCAGGATCTCCGCCACGAGCGGGCCGAGCGGCACGCCCTTGCCGACATGATGGGCGTGGCCGCGATGCGTGCTGGTCACGAGATCCTCGCGCTCGAGCGCGGCCGTGGCGCCGATGCCGACCGCCTCCTGCCCGTCGCAGCGATGGATCGGCCCGCGCGTCCGGCCCTCGCGGTGCAGCCGGCCGAGCTCCTCCTCGAGCCGCCGCACCAGGACCATCCGCCGGTACATCTCGCGCAGCTCGCCGAGCCCGGGCCGGTTCAGCACGGGTTCCGCCCTCCACCTGCGGGCCAGGCCTCTGCCGCCTCGATCACGGCGGCGTTGATCGCATCCCAGGGGATCCGCTCGTCGAGCCAGCCGGCGAGCCGGCCGGCGATCGCCACGAGCTCCTCCAGGATCGCCGCGGCGTCTCGCGGCGTCCGGTCGAGCGCCCGCCGCCCCGCCGCGAGCGGCTCGGCCGCACCCGGCAGACCGTAGAGCTCGACCAGGCGCCGTTCCGCCTGGGCGAGCAGGAGCCCGGCGGCGCGCGCCGCGAAGGCCGGATCCGTCGCGGCCTCCGGCAGGAGGGCCCAGAGCGCTTCCTGCAGCTTGCGCGCCTCCGCCTCGGCCAGGAGCAGCGGCCCGGCCGGCAGGCGCAGCCCGCGGCGGCCGAGCAGGGCCTCGATTTCCGCGGGCGGCGCGTCCCAGAGCGCCCGTCGTGCGGCGGCGAGGGGCGCGAGCCCGGCCGGCGACTGCGGCGGGGCGGCGGGTGGCGGACCGGCGCCGTCGAGCCGCTCCAGCCGACCGCGGAAGGGGCGCCAGCCCTGCTCGCGGAGCAGCCGCGCACCCAGCTCGGCCACGGGCTCGAGCGGCCCCTCGAGCCGGCCGAGCACCGTGACGGGCGCGCGCTCGGCCTGCAACGGACCCCGCGCCGAAACG